>JAFWBO010000123.1 GCA_017507065.1 Kiritimatiellia bacterium
AGATCAATATCCTTCGCGAAGGGAATGTTGCCGATCGCCGTCTCGTTGGCCTCGACCTGGCCCTCGATGCGCTGGCAGATCCACTTGAGGACGCGGCTGTTGTCGCCGAAGCCAGGCCACATGAAGCGGCCATCGTCGCCCTTGCGGAACCAGTTGACGAAGTAGATCTTCGGCAGCTTCGTCGCGTCGGCGGAAGTGCGCTCCATCTCAAGCCAGTGCTGGAAGTAGTCGGCGACGTTGTAGCCGAAGAACGGAAGCATCGCCATCGGATCGCGGCGGACCTGGCCGATCTGGTCGGAAATGACGGCGGCCGTCACCTCGGAGCCCGCGGCCGAGCCCATGAAGACGCCATGCGTCCAGCTCTTCGCCTCGTTGACGAGCGGAATCGTGGAAGGACGGCGGCCTCCGAAGAGAATCGCGTCGATCGGCACGCCCGTGGGCTTCTTGTTGTAAAGCCCGTTGAAGCCGGCCTTGTCAAGGACGGGGCAGTTTTCGGCCGGAGCGGTGAAGCGGCTGTTCTTGTGCGCCGCGACATAGCCCGACTCCTTGATTTCCTTCTTCGTCATGCCCGGCTTCGGACCCATGCGGTAGGGATCGTCGACGCAGACGTAGCAGGGGTTGCCCTTCCAGTCGACGCCTTCCTTCGGAGCCTTGACGCCCATGTCCTCCCACCAGATGTCGCCATCGGGCGTGAGAACGACGTTCGTGAAGATGGTGCCCTTCTTGCAGCTCTTGAGCGCGTTCGGGTTCGAGTCCATCGAAGTGCCGGGCGCGACGCCGAAGAAGCCGTTCTCGGGGTTGATCGCGTAAAGGCGGCCGTCTTCGCCGGGCTTGAGCCACGCGATGTCGTCGCCGATCGTCTGGAGCTTCCAGCCGGGGAGTTTGGGCTGCATCATGGCAAGGTTCGTCTTGCCGCAGGCGGACGGGAACGCCGCCGTCACGTGATACTGCTTCTTCTCGGGGCTCGTGAGCGTGAGGATGAGCATGTGCTCGGCCATCCAGCCCTGATCCTTCGCGAGTTTGGAAGCGATGCGGAGCGCAAAGCACTTCTTGCCGAGGAGGGCGTTGCCGCCGTAGCCCGAACCGAACGACCAGATTTCGCGGTCTTCGGGGAACTGCGTGATGAACTTGTCTTCGATCTTCTTGGCGCAGGGCCAGGCGACATCCTTCTGGCCTTTCTTGAGAGGCGCGCCCACGGAATGGATGCAGGGGATGAAATCTCCGTCCTTGCCGAGATGCTTCATCACGGCATCGCCCGTTCTCGTCATGATGTTCATGTTGACGACGACGTAGGGCGAGTCGGTTATCTCGATGCCGTACTGGGTGATCGGGTTGCCGATCGGGCCCATGGCGAACGGGATGACGTACATCGTGCGGCCCTTCATGCAGCCCTTGTAGCTCTTGAGCATGAGCTTCTTCATGACCTCGGGATCCATCCAGTGGTTCGTCGGGCCCGCGTCGATCTCGCGCTTCGAGCAGATGAACGTGCGGCCTTCGACGCGCGCGACGTCGCTCTCGTGGGAGCGGGCGAGATAGCACTCGGGGCGCTTCTTCTGGTCGAGTTTGATGAACTGGCCGTTCTTGACCATCATCTCGCATATGGCGAGGTGCTCTTTCTTCGTGCCCGTCACGACTACGATCTTGTCGGGCGTGCACACCTTGTTCCACTTGTCAACCCACGCGAACACTTTCGCGTTGGCGAATTTAGGCGTCTTGGCCATGTCTTTCTTGCTCCTTAGAGATTGCGCCGTTCCTTTGGCGCGGTTTACACAGTTGTTTGATATTATATCAAATTTTCTTTGTTTTGTGTTTGCAAAAAAAAAAACGGCGCCCCGGAAGCCGGGGCGTGAAAAAAAACGCGGGTCTCAGAGACCCGCGTTTCCGTTTGGAATTTCAATCCGCAAACGTTTAGCCGAGGATGGCGTCCTTGAGAGCCTTGCAAGCGACAAGCTTGACGACCTTCTTGGCCTTGATCTTGATCTGTTCGCCGGTGGCGGGGTTGCGGCCGATGCGAGCAGGACGCTGCACCTTCTTCACCTTGCCGAAGCCGGGGAGCATATAGCCCTTCTCTTCCTGCTTCGCGCCCTTGACCGCGAGGTCGAGGAGACGCTCATAGACGGCCTGAGCCTGCTTCTTGCTGATCTCGCCGGCTTCGGCGAGAGCGGCGAGGATACCACTCTTGGTTGTGGGAACGAGTTCTTTCTTAGCCATTTTCTTGATCCTTGTTGTGTCACTTGGAGACCATCCCCTCGCGACTTTGACGATACTATATCAAGAATTGCGCGATTTTTCAAGGGGTTTGCGAAACAATTTGCGTTTTTTTGCCTGCTCCGCCTTGATGAGATCGCGCAGGTATGCGGCTTTTTCGAATTCGAGATTCTCTGCCGCCTCGAGCATTTCGCGTTTCATCTCTTCGATTCCGATCTCTCCGGGAGGGGCTTTGAGCTTTTCGTTTTTGGCCGCACTGAAAAGATAGCGCGTTTCGTTGACTTTGCGCCTGACGCTCTTCGGGACGATTCCGTGCGCCTCGTTCCACGCGATCTGCTTTCTGCGGTGCGATTCTGTTATTCTCGTGAAATCCCTTATCGCGTCCGTCTTTCTGTCTGCATAGAGGATGACGCGCCCTTTTTCGTGGCGCGCCGCGCGGCCGGCCGTCTGAAGAAGCGAAGTAGTCGAGCGCAGAAAGCCTTCCTTGTCGGCGTCGAGTATCGCGACAAGCGCCACTTCGGGAAGGTCGAGCCCTTCGCGCAGGAGGTTTATGCCCACGAGCGCGTCGAATTCGCCTTTGCGCAGCCGGGCGAGCGTTTCGACCCTGTCGATCGCGCTGATGTCGCTGTGGAGATATTCGACGCGCACGCCCACCTTGCGCAGATAGTCGGCGAGATCCTCCGCGCTTCTCTTCGTCAGCGTCGTGACGAGAACGCGGTCGCCCGCGGCGGCGACTTTGCGGATCTCTTCGATGAGATCGTCTATCTGGCCTTCGAGCGGGCGTATCTCGACTTCCGGATCGAGAAGCCCCGTGGGGCGTATCACCTGCTCGGCCACCGTGGTCGAGCAGGCATACTCGAAATCTCCCGGCGTCGCGGAACAGTAGACGGTCTCGTGCGTTTTGGCGGAGAACTCGTCGAACGTGAGGGGCCGGTTGTCTCTCGCGCTCGGCAGCCTGAAACCGAAATCGACAAGCTTCTGTTTTCTCGCCCTGTCGCCGTTGTACATCGCCCTGAGCTGCGGCAGCGACGCATGGCTTTCGTCTATGACCGTGAGAAAATCGTCGGGGAAGTAGTCGAGAAGACACTCCGGCGCGGAACCGGGCGCTCTCCCGGAAAGCGGGCGGGAATAATTCTCTATGCCGTTGCAGTAGCCGAGGGTGCGCATCATCTCGATGTCGTATTCGGTGCGCTCCCTGAGCCGCTGCGCTTCGAGAAGCTTTCCTTTAGACTCGAAATAAGCAAGCCTCTCGTCGAGTTCTGCGCGTATCCTCGCGAAAGCCGCCTCGAACCTGTCCTTGCCCATGACGAACTGCTTGGCTGGCGTCACGACGGCCGCGGGGATGTCGCCCGACGCTTTGCCGGTGACGGGATCGAGATTTCTTATCATGTCGATCTCGTCGCCGAAGAACATCACACGCAGAGCCTTCGTCTCGTAGGCGGGGAAAATGTCGAGCACGTCTCCTCTCATGCGGAACGTCCCCGGCGCGAAATCGCAGTCGTTTCTCGCGTACTGCGCTTCGACGAGACGGGCCGCGAGCGCGGAGCGCGAAACATGTTCGCCCTTCTTGAAACCCACGGCGAGATCGCGGTATTCGTCGGACTCTCCGAGCCCGTATATGCACGAGACGGAGGCAACGACTATCACGTCGCGTCTTGCAATGAGCGCGTTCGTCGCCGCGAGACGGTAGCGTTCTATCTCTTCGTTGACGGCCGCGTCCTTTTCGATATACGTGTCGGTCTGCGGAATGTACGCCTCGGGCTGGTAGTAATCGTAGTAGGAAATGAAATATTCGACGGCGTTGTCGGGGAAAAACTCCTTTAGCTCGGAATAGAGCTGCGCGGCAAGCGTCTTGTTGTGCGAAAGAACGAGCGTCGGCCTGCCCCACCGCGCGATGATGTTGGCGAGGGTGAACGTCTTGCCGCTTCCCGTGACGCCCTGCAGGACGGCTTTCTTCTCGCCGCGCTCAAGAGCGCCGACGATCTTCGCGACCGCCTCTGGCTGGTCTCCCGTCGGCTTGAACGGCGACTTGAGGGAAAACGGCGACATTCTGCCAAGCCCCCGCGTCAGTAGACGAAAAGCATCTCGCGGTATTTCGGCAGAGGCCAGCGGCCGTCGTCGACGAGAAGTTCGAGCCTGTCCACGGTGCGGCGCAGATCGTCCATGGCCGCGATTATCCCCGACGGCTCGCCTTTCTCCACCGCTTTCTCGACATGCTCGCACTTGACATGCAGATCGTCGAGCCCCGCGCCGAGTTTGAGCGAAAGCGCGTTGAGGCCGCGCAGCCCGACCTTGAGCCCGTCCTTCCGCGCCTGCCCGATCGCGGTCGCGAGACGGCTGAACTCGTCGGCGACGACAGGCCTTATCATCGAACGCGCTATCTCGAGCGCGACCTTCCCTTCGATGACGATGCGGCTCGTGTAGTCTTCCGCGGCGATTTCGCGGCGGCTCTCCGACTCTCCTTTCGAATAGACTCCGTACTTTTCGAAAAGCGCCATGTTGCCGGGCTCCGTCATGGGGGCGATCGCCTCGAGCGTCGACGGCAGATTGGGGAGGCCTCTCTTCGCGGCTTCGTCCGGCCAGCCGGAAGCGTATCCGTCGCCGGAGAAAAGTATCCTCGAATGCTTCTTCACGAGACGCTGCAGGAGTTTCTGGAGCTCCGTGTTGAAATCGCCTCCGGCGGCTTCGAGCTTGTCGCATATCGCGTCGATCGACTCCGCCACGATCGTATTGAGCACCGTCTGGCTCGCCGAGCAGTTCTGCGACGAACCCGGGGCGCGGAACTCGAACTTGTTGCCGGTGAACGCGAACGGCGAGGTTCGGTTTCTGTCGGTCGTGTCTCTCGGAATCGGCGGCAGAGTGTCGACGCCGATCTTCATCGCCGTGCGCCCCGCCTTCTTCGCCGCGCTGCCGGTCTCGATCTCTTTCATCACGGCCGAGAGCTCGTCGCCGAGAAAGATCGAGATTATCGCGGGCGGCGCCTCGTTTCCGCCGAGACGGTGGTCGTTGCCGGCGCCGGCCGTGGACATCCTCAGAAGATCGGCGTGGAGATCCACGGCGCGGATTATCGCGATGAGGAACGTGAGGAATATGGCGTTGTCGCGCGGGCTGACGCCGGGAGAAAGGAGATTTTTGCCGCCGTACGCTATCGACCAGTTGCAGTGCTTGCCGGAGCCGTTCACTCCTTCGAAAGGCTTTTCGTGGAGAAGGCACACCAGCCCGTTCGCCTCGGCCGTCTGGCGCAGAATCTCCATTATAAGCATGTTGTGGTCGACGGCGAGATTGATGTCCTCGAACATCGGCGCGAGTTCGAACTGCGCGGGGGCGACTTCGTTGTGGCGCGTCTTCGCCGGGATGCCGAGCCTCCAGAGACGCTCTTCCACCTCGGTCATGAATTTGAGAATGCGCGGGCGTATCGCCCCGTAGTAGTGGTCGTCGAGCTGCTGGTGCTTCGCCGGAGCCGCGCCGAATACCGTGCGCCCCGTCTGGAGAAGATCCGGGCGCTTCATGTAGTAGGAGCGGTCGACAAGAAAATATTCCTGCTCCGCGCCGAGAGTGACGGAAACGTGCGCCTTGGGGCGGCCGAACATCTTCATGAGCCGCTCGGTGGCTCTGGTCACCGCCTGCACCGATCTGAGAAGCGGCGTTTTCGTGTCGAGAGCCGCGCCGGTGTACGCGCAGAAGACGGTGGGGATGCAGAGCGTGGCGCCGTTCTCGTGGCGTTTTATGAACGCCGGGCTCGTAGGATCCCACGCCGTGTATCCTCGCGCCTCGAAAGTCGATCTCAGCCCGCCGGAAGGAAACGACGAAGCGTCTGTTTCTCCGCCGATGAGATTGCGTCCCGAAAAACCGAGCATCGCCTCGGCCGGGCCTACGGGCTCTATAAAGGCCTCGTGTTTTTCGGCCGTGCCGCCGGTCAGCGGCTGGAACCAGTGGGTGAAATGCGTGGCGCCCGCCGCGACGGCCCATTCCTTCATTCCACGCGCCACTTCGTCGGCGATCGAAGGATCGAGCGGCTCTCCGCCGCGCATCGTCGCGACGAGCTTGTCAGCCGTCGCCGCGGGCATGTGTTTTCTTATGGCCTTTTCCGAAAATACATCGGCGCCGTAATTTTTAAGAACAGGGTTTTTCGTCATATATTCTACGCACCATCGCGATTTCGGGACATGTGAAAGGATTTGTGTGCTTCGTGCAGTTTATGCACCCCGTGTAGAGCTTGTGCATGACTTTCGTCTTCGGTATTTCCGCGAATCCGAGAGCGCCGAAGAATTCGGGCGCGAACGTGAGCACTATCGCCTCCTTCGGCGAAAACGCCTTCAGGGCCGCGAGTGTCTTCTCGACGAGCGCGCGACCGACGCCTTTGCGCCTGTACGGGGCGCGCACGGCGAGAGACTGTATCTCCACCGCCGCCGCGAGAGGATCGCCGATTTCCGGATGGATCTGGTACGCCGCGCATCCGATGACGTCGCGCCCCGCCGTCGCCACGAGAAAGCGGTCGATGTTCTCGACTATGTTCCCGAGCGAGCGCGGCACGAGCATGTCGCTGTTGAGATGGATGAGCGCGAATATCTTCTCCGCGTCGCCGAGCGCGGCTCTCCTCACCGAGAATCCGTCCGTGCCGGCATCGAGCGCCGCAACCGTTTCTTTCACGTCGTGCACCCGCACTATCGAGGCGCCTTTGCGCACGGCGAAGCGGGCGAGCGCGATGTTTCCGGGAAGCGTCTTCAGCGGGTCGCTTTCGTCCATGAGATAGCGGACGAATCTCTTTCTGCTCGCGCCGACGAGGACGCGGCGCTTCCTGGCGAGGCCGGAAACGGAGAAAAGCCTCGCGGCGTCGTCTTCCGGCGAACCGTCGCCGAAACCGATCATCGGATCGACGACGATCATGTCTTCTCCGAGAAGCCGCGCAGCCTCCGCGAAAACATCCTCGCCGGCATCCGCCGGGATGACGAGCTCGACGTCGCTCCGCCCCGATTCCGCGATGACGCGGCACATTTCCGGAACGGCTCCGGCCGAAACGCAGTTGATCATCTTCGCGCCCGCCGCGACGGCTTTCGCGGCCGTTTCGGGATGGCGGGTGTCAACCGAGACGCGCGCCGACGAGAGAGACGATGCGACGAGCGCGACAGCCCCGCCGATGCGCTCCCATTCCTCGGCAGGATCGACCTCGGCGGCTCCTGGCCTCGTGGACTCTCCGCCGATGTCGATGTATGACGCTCCGTCGCGCTCCATTTCGAGCGCCTTCGCGAGCGCGGCCTCGGCTGTACGCACGGCTCCTCCGTCCGAAAAAGAATCGGGCGTCAGATTGATTATGCCCATCACCTCGGCCATCCCGCTCCGCGCTCCTTATGCGAGATATGCGTTGATTCCGCGCGCCGCCTTGCGGCCTTCGCCCATCGCGAGAATCACCGTCGCCGCGCCGAGAACTATGTCGCCGCCCGCGAAAACGCCGGGTATCGACGTCATGTTCGTTTCGGGGTTCACGACTATGTTGCCGCGGGCGTTCGTTTCGAGGCCCACGGTCGTGGACGGAATGAGCGGATTGGATGCGTTGCCGACCGCCACTATGACGGTGTCGACGTCGAGCACGAACTCGCTGCCCTTCACCGGCACGGGCGACCTGCGCCCCGACGCGTCAGGCTCGCCGAGCTCGTACCTGAGACATTCGAGGCCGTTTACGAACCCCTTCTCGTCGCCGAGGATGCGCTTGGCGTTTTCGAGCATGTGGAACTCGACGCCTTCTTCTTTGGCGTGATGCACCTCTTCTTTCCTCGCCGGCATCTCCGCTTCGCTTCTGCGGTAGACGAGATAGACTTTCTCGGCGCCGAGCCTGAGCGCCATGCGGCTTGCGTCCATGGCGACGTTTCCTCCGCCGAGGACGGCGACGCGCTTTCCGTGCCAGTAAGGCGTGTCGGCGCGGCCTTCGTCATACGCCTTCATGAGATTGGCGCGCGTAAGATATTCGTTTGCCGAAAACACGCCGTTGAGATTCTCGCCCTCGATGCCCATGAACTTCGGGAGCCCCGCGCCCGTGCCTACGAAAACGGCGTCGAATCCGTCCTTATCCATGAGATCTTTGAGCTTTCGCGTGCGGCCCACGACGAAATTCGTCTCGATTTTGACGCCGAGCCGTTTTAGAGAGTCGATCTCCGCCTGGACGATCTTCTTGGGCAGGCGGAACTCGGGAATGCCGTACACGAGAACGCCGCCGGCCTTGTGGAAAGCCTCGAACATGGTGACGTCGTGCCCTGCGCGCGCGCAATCGGCCGCGCACGTTATGGAGGCGGGGCCGGAACCGATCACCGCCACCTTCCTGCCGGTCGCCGGAGCCTTCTCGGCCGGAGCGCCGACGCCCTTCTCCCTCTCGAAATCGGCGACAAAACGCTCGACGCGCCCGATGGCCACGGCCTTGTCGACATCCTTGAGAAGTTTGCCCATCGTGCAGAATTTCTGGCACTGCTTCTCCTGCGGGCACACGCGTCCGCACACGGCGGGCAGGAGCGAAGTTTTCTTCACGATCTTGACCGCCGCGTCGAAATCGCCCTCCGCGGCCTTGGCGAGGAATCCCGGAATGTCGATCGAAACGGGACATCCCTTCATGCACGGCTTCCCCGGGCACTGGAGACAGCGCGAAGCCTCTCTCTTCGCGGCCTCGGCGGTGTAGCCGAGCGCGACTTCTTCCATGTTGTGCGCGCGCACCGACGCGGGCTGTTCCCTCATCGGTTCGCACGGTATGGCCATTTTTTCTTTAGCGTCCATTTCGTTTCCCCGGAAAATCAGTTGAATATGCCCGAGCGGCAGACGTGGTCTCTCGCCGCCGCCTCCTGCGCCTTGAACGCGCCCATGCGCTTCATCATGAGATCCCAGTCGACCTGGTGCGCATCGAACTCGGGCCCGTCGACGCAGACGAACTTCGTCTCGCCGCCCACCGTCACGCGGCATCCGCCGCACATGCCGGTTCCGTCGATCATGATCGTATTGAGCGAAGCCACCGTCTTGACGCCGTAAGGCTTCGTCGTAAGGGCGCAGAACTTCATCATCACGGGCGGGCCGATCGTTATCACCTCGTCGACCGCTTTCGCCTCGCAAAGTTCCTTCAGCGGCTCCGTCACGAGACCTTTGCGCCCGGACGAACCGTCATCGGTGATGAGGATGAGCTTGTCGCCCGCGATCGCGCGCATCTCCTCCTTCATGACGAAAAGCCCCTCGGTCCGCGCGCCCATTATTATCGTGACATCGTTGCCCGCCGCCTTGAGAGCCTGCGCGATCGGATGCATGGGGGCTACGCCTATGCCGCCGCCGACGCAGACGACGCGGCCGGGCTTCTCGCCGTTTTCGCCGCGGATTTCGGTGGGCCGGCCGAGAGGCCCGAGAACCGCCGCGACGGACGAACCCGGCTCGAGCTTTGAAAGTTTCATCGTAGTGGCGCCGACCGTCTGGAAAATGATGGTGATGGTGCCTCTGGAGGCGTCTGCGTCCGCTATCGTGAGCGGGACCCTCTCGCCCATGTCGCCGTCCACCATTATTATGATGAACTGGCCGGCCTTGCGTTCTTCAGCAACGAGAGGAGCTTCGATATCCATCCGGAAAACATTCTCGGAAAGGCGCCTTTTTGATATGATTTTGTTCATAAGCGGATATTATAGCATATATTGCCGACTGCGGCGTCGATTTTTTCATGTATGACGACAGGAAGCGCATGTTCTGCTCCCGGCACGATCTCGACGCGCGCCGCCGGAAAGATCTTTTTCAGATACGCGGCGTTCTCCGGTCTGACGATTCCGTCCTTTTCGCTGTGAAAGACGGCGACATCCGCGTTGAAACGTCCTGATGCGGCCAGTTTTTCGAGATCGGCGCGCAGATCGGTCTTTTCAAGATATTCGATGCCGCGATGCAGATTTTCAGGCGTGTCCATCCGGTAGACGCGAGGCCATCCTTCGGGGAGGCCGAAAAAGCCCTCGCCCCGCGTAAGCGTGAGCCCGGTCTCGAGCGCGGCGAGCCGGCGCGGCGACATGCCGGCCCAGCCATCGTCGCGCATCATGCGCGGAGTCGCCGCCAGAAGGACGAGCCCTTTGACTTTCTCCGGATGCCGGGCTGCCATGGAAAGCGCGAAACTGCCGCCCATAGACCACCCCACGAGTACGCATCCGTCCGATGCCAGGATATGGCGTTCGGGCAGGCCGTCGAGTTCTTCGAGGTATCCGAAAACGCGAGCGCGCGGGAATCTGCACAACTCCCACGCGCTCTCGCTTGCGGCCCAGCCGTTCAAAACTATCGTTTCCACGGGCGGGCTTGCCGGTATGTCAGACCTGCCGGTCAGGCGTTCTTGGCGATCTCGACGATCGTCTTGAACCCTGCGGGGTCCTGAATCGCTATTTCGCTGAGCATCTTGCGGTTGAGCGTGACGCCAGCTTTGATAAGGCCTGCGACGAGCCTGGAATAGCTGATCCCCTCTGCGCGGGACGCCGCGTTGATACGGGCGATCCAGAGTTTGCGGAAATCGCGCTTTTTGAGCTTGCGGTGCTCTGTGGCCAGACGCATCGCGCGGTCGACGGCCTCCGTGGCCGTGCGGAAAAGTTTGGAACGGGCTCCGTAAAAGCCTTTCGCGAGCTCAAGACGGCTGCGGCGGCGCTTGCGGGAGGCGGGTGCATTGGTAACACGCATTTCTCTTCTCTCCTCTTGTTAGTCCTGAAGCATGCGCCTCAAGGTCTTCGTCACCGACTGATCCGTCACGGTGGTGCCGCGAAGGTTGCGCTTGCGTGCGCGGGGTTTATAGCCGTTGAGGTGGGCCTTGCCGCCCTGCGAGCGCATGACCTTGCCTTTGGCCGACGTTTTCATGCGCTTCACCGCGCACTTTTTTGTTTTCATCTTAGGCATATCGCCTTCTTTCTTTTTTTGCGTCCTCGCAGGTCGGGCAGTCGGTTGTTTCAGCCCGAACCAGATGGACGATGGAATCTGGTGGAGATAAGGGGAGTCGAACCCCTGACCTTCTCAATGCCATTGAGACGCTCTACCAACTGAGCTATATCCCCATCGAAAAAGTGCGCATATTATCTCATATTCACCATATGTTTGTCAATAGGCAAAATGAAATATTTTAGATTGTGCAATTGCACAACTGCGGCGGCTTAGGCTTATCGAATGGCCGTCCACGGGAAAAACGTTATGCGGAGTTGCGTAAATGCGATTGGAATGAGTTCGATGGTCTCGATTGGCCCTTGGGCCGCCGATGCGGGAATCGGGCTTGGCGGTGGATCTTCCGCACGTGCGGGCGCGTCCGTGCGCATGGCCCCCCACCCGGCATAGCCCGTCCTCACCGCCTTCACGGCAAGGCGCATGCCCTCTCCTTCGCCCTTCTCCAGGAACTGCGGCTCGCCGTCCGCGCCGTCGGCCACGAGCGCGTAGTTCCATGGCGACTTTGCATGGAGTTCTTTCATCGGGAAGCCGAGTTCCTTGTCGCGCAAGACTCCGTACGCATCCTTGCGCGCGTTCGGGCATCTCGCCGCAGGGACTCGTTTTTCGCTCGCTTCTATTTTGAGCGAATAGAGGAGCGCTCCTCGCCTGACGGCTATCGAACCATCCTTCCAATGAGAGACGGCGGGCTTGGAAGGAAACGACAGTTCGACCGTGTCGCCTTTCTTCCACTTGCGGGAAATTTTTGCAAACGTTCCTGCGGCGCTTCCTGCAGCCGGCTCTCCGTTCACCTTCACCGAGGCGTTCTTGCACCATCCAGGAATGCGCACGAAAAGCGGCCATTCGCAATCTGCCGTTTCGACAATCTGAAGCTTCACTCCGTCCGAGAACGGATAGCCGCCCGTCTCTGAAACGGTCGCGAGCGGTGTTTTCACCGTGCAGTCGCCGTATGCCACGGCCGCGAGACCGCCATCGCGCTTCATCCACATCGACTCGGCGAACTTCGGCCATGCGAAGTGGTAGTTGGACCGGCAGCAGCCGAAACATGAATACGGGCCTGGCATGATCGCCATCCAGTCCGCCCCGGTGCTGAAGCGGAGCGTCCCGTTGTCGCAAGACGTCTGGTTCAAAAGGCAGAAGTAGCGCACGCCCTTTCCGTCGGGCGCGAGAGTCGCGGGGAGCGTGTTGTACGCCGCGACCTCCATGTCATCGGCGATGGAAGCATCGCCAAGCGTTTCGAGCGCGACCTGCGCGCTTAGGATGTGCTCCGCCGTCCCGCAAAGTTCGGTGCCTTCCGTGGAACTCGTGTCAGAAAGAATTTCCGAGCCGTTTATCGTGCGGTCGGGGCGGCCGTACTTGCGCATCGCCCATCCACCGGGGTCGAGTGCGGCGCTGAACGCCGTGCGGTCGCGCTCGCTTCCTCCGAGAAGCCATTTCAAGGGCGGCGTCTTCAACCCTTGCATGAAATTCACGATATGGGCGCGATAGCCCTCCTTGCGGCATCCGTCTCCGCCGGCGTGGTAGTAGGTCGTCCAGTCGGCGGACTGCGCCGCGATTTCGCGGGCGAAGTCGAGCCATTCCCGTTTGCCGGTCTTCCGGTAGAGCCAACTGGCGACATCAAGCTCGTCGCCAGCGCGTGCCACCGCCCAGAATGATTCTTTCGCGAACGAATCGCCGCGCCGGAACGCCTCTCTCTGGAATGCGAAGTAGCGTTCGATGAACGGGACGACGCGCTCGTCCCCTGTAGCCTCGCACCAGTCGCGGAGCGTCCAGAGGACGATCATGTTCGCCCACCAGTTGCGTTTCCTCGGGCCGAAGTCTCCGTTCTCGCGTTGCGAAAAAATGAAGGCGTCGATCCACTTTTTCGCCCGCGCCTTGAGTTCGGCGTCGTCGAGCGCAAACGCAAGCGCCGTCAATCCTTTGGCGTAGTAGGGTCCGCGCTCCCACGCGAACTGCCCGCCGCGCTTCCCGCCGGTGAGCCAGTCGCTCTTCCCGATATCGACGTACAGCTCCTCGGCGCGACCGGTCAAGCCGTCGCGCTGCATTTCCATCTGTTTGAGAAGCCACCCCGTCGGCCTGACGCTCCCGGGCGGCAGACGTTCCATCGCTCCGGGGAGAATGTCCGCGCCGAGCGTTGAAAGACTGGCCAAAACGGCGAATGCGAAAAATGAGAATGTAGACATGGTTTACTTCTTGTTGTGGGTTTGAGTTCTGAGAACACTTTTATTTTTCCGGGGCAAGGGAGAACGTCAGTTTCCGCCCGGCGTCGGAGTGCGGGGCGATCCACGCCTCGAACACCCCCGGCTCGACGCGGTATTTGCCGTTCACAGTATAGCCGAGCGCAGAGACGGGAATTTTGATTTCGACGCGCTTTGTTTCGCCCGGATCGAGTTCGACGCGCTCGAAACCCTTCAAGAGGCGGCGCGGCCTGACAGTCCCGGCCATGATGTCGCGCACGTACACCTGCACGAGTTCGCTGCCCTTGCGCCCGCCGGTGTTCTTTACGTCGGCCGTGAACACGACCTCGCCGGATCCGGCACGGGCGGACTCTCCAGAGTATTCAAACGTCGTGTACGCAAGGCCGAAGCCGAACGGCCAGACGCTCGTTTCCGGCACGTCGCGGTAGCGCGACGTCCAGCGCGGTCCATGCAAGCGCGTCCCCGATGGACGCCCCGTAGTCGGCCGGAAGTAGAACTTGGGGCATTCGCCGGTAGTTATCGGGAAGTCGATCGTGAGGCGTCCCCACGGCTCCGCCCTGCCTGTCAGCACGTCCGCGACGCCCAGGCCGCCGGCGCTCCCCGGGTTCCATGCCGCGACGACCGCGCTCGCCTTCTGCGCGAGTTCGGGGATGGCGAGAGGGCGCCCCGAGAACACGACCGCGACGAACGGCCTGCCTGTTGTCGCAAGGATGTCGACGACCTGGCGCTGCGCCGGGTTGAGCTCTATCCTCGCCTTGGAGTTGTTCTCGCAGTTTTCATGCTCGTATTCGCCAAACGCGGCGATCACGACATCCGCCTTCGAGGCCGCTTTCTTCAGCGCTTTCTCGTCGACCTTGCCATTAAGGTTGTAGCATCTGGAATAAATAGCGTCGACCCCGTCCGCCTTCAAACCATCGATTAGTTTCGTGTTCCTGCTGTTGGTGTTGGGAGTGCCGGCCCATCCGCCGAACATCTCCCTCCTGCTGTTGGCGATGTCGCCCACGACCGCGATTTTAATTCCCTTCTTGAGCGGCAGGACGCCGTTGTTCTTCAGGAGGACGACGCTCTTCCGCGCCGCCTCGCGCGCGAGGTCGTAATGCGCGGCGTAGTCGATGGACTTGTTGAGCGCCGCAAAGTCGATCGTAGGATGCTCGAAGAGCCCGAGCCTGAACTTGACGCGCAGGATGCGGCGCACGGCCTCGTCTACAGTCTCTTGCTTGAGCATGCCCGACGCGAGCGCGTCTTTTACGCCGTCGGCGAAGTTGCGTGAAACCATCTCCATGTCCATGCCCGCCTCAAGCGCCTTCGCCGCCGCGTCGGCGCCGTGCTCCGCCACGCCATGCCCGGCGTCCGTGCACTCCTCCACGGCGGTATAGTCGGAAATCGTCATGCCGTCGAATCCGAGTTCGCCGCGCAGGATGTCCGTGAGGAGGTAGCGGCTCATGGAGCAGGGGACGCCGTTGTAGCTGTTGAAAGCGGGCATCACCGTGGCGACGCCAGCCTCGACCGCCGCGCGGAACGGTGGCAGATACACGTCGCGCAGCGTGTCGTCGCTCATCTCGACGGCGTTGTAGTCGCGTCCGCCCATCGCCGCGCCGTAGGCGATGTAGTGCTTCGCGCAGGCGGCTATGTGGCGTCCGTCCGCCATGTTTTCGCCCTGTATGCCGCGGACGAGCGCCGCGGCCATTAGCGAATTGAGGAGCGGGTCGCTGCCGGCGGCTTCGGCTATGCGCCCCCAGCGCGCGTCGAGCGCGACATCTACCGCCGGCCCGAGAGCCCAGTTGACGCCGAGCGTGCGAGCCTCCACGGCCATCGCTTCGCCGACGCGCCGCCAGAGCCCTTCGTCCCACGCGCAGGAAAGGCCGAGCGGAATCGGCCAGCACGTGTTCGCGGAATGGATGATGTTGCCCCCGACCAGCAGCGGTATGCCGAGACGGCTCTCCAACGCCGCCTGCTGTAGCTTGTTGTAGTTCTTGCCGGGATGTGCGAGGAGCGAGCCGCACTTTCCGGCGCGGATTTCTGCGAGGAGCCTTTTGCCGCGCACGGACACCGATATGTCCCCGGCCATCGCCGCCGCCGAGGTCTCGCCGAGCATCTGGCAGAGCTGCCCGATCTTCTCGTCGAGCGTCATCTTCGCAAGCAGCTCCTCGACCCGCTGCTCGACATCCGCGCCCGCCGCCGCAAGCGCAACTATCGCGGCGAGGAGAAAACTAAATGTTTTCCGCCCCCTATGGATTGTGTCGGTTATGTTTTTCATAGCTTTTCTCTCCTTTTCGAGCAGATGGTTTTCAGATTGTTTTTTGATAATAGTCGTTAAAAATCAACACCGCGAAGCGGGCGGCAGGTAATGGGTTAGTGGGTAGTCGATAGTCGGTAGTCATTAGTCGATAGATTGGGCTTGAGCCGGCAGGGTTGGCGGGCGGGGGAATCTTCGCGTCCCGCGCCTCGCGCCCTACCGTTGCGGTGCGATTCTGGGAAGAACACATATCCGCCGTTCCATCCCGGGACGCGCGGCAGCGTCACGACGGCGTCGTCGCCCTCACGCGTTACGTCAAGCACGACATCTTCCGCATCGAACGACGACCACACCGCCTTGTCCACCCCGGGCGGTACGCCGCGAAGGCGCATCTTGACCGGCCACGTCTCGCCGATGGACGCATTCACAAACACGACTGATGCAAGTGTGCCGTCATTGCGGACACGCGGCTGGACGAACGAGCGCGTGGGCGTGTCGAGCAGGACCGGCGACTTGCCGTGCGAGGCCCAGTCGGCCACTTTGTGCATCTGAAGGACGCGGTCGCCTGACGCAACCCTCATGGAAGTCCCGAAAACGCCC
>JAFWBO010000011.1 GCA_017507065.1 Kiritimatiellia bacterium
GCAGGCAGCTCGAAGTGTCGGAGATTTCGCAGCAGATAAAGGCCATGGCGAAGGAGCTCAAGATCCCCGTCATCGTGCTGTCGCAGCTTTCGCGCGCGAACGAGCAGCGCGGCGACAAGTTCGAGCGGCCGAAGCTTTCGGACCTCAGGGATTCGGGCGCGATCGAACAGGATGCGGACGTCGTGTTTTTGCTGCGCCGTCCGTCGCGGAACCCGAACGATCCCGATTCGGGCGACGAACAGCTTGCCATAATAGACGTGGCAAAAAACCGCAACGGCGAGACTGGCGAGGTGAAGGTGAACTTCTACCGCGAATACACGCGTTTCGGCGACAGGGAGATAGCACGCTCGCCCGATGACAATTTCGTCACGTCGGAGCCGCCTCCGGAAGGGCACGAGTACTCCGAAGATCCGATGCTGTAGAAGAAAGCGGCGCGCGGTCAGATCGGCGCAGCGGTGGAAAACGGCCCGGCCGAATGCGTGTGGCAGATCGCAAGGCCGAGCGCGTCCGCCGCGTCGTTCTGCGGAATTTCGGGAAGGTTCAGGAGGGTTTTCACCATGCGCTGGACCTGTTCCTTTTCGGCAAGGCCGTTGCCGCAGACGGCCTTTTTCATTTTTCTCGGTTCGTATTCGTAGACCGGTATCCCGGCATTGGCCGCCGCCGTTATGACGGCGCCTCTCGCTTCGCCGAGGACGAGCATCGTCCCGGCGTTTTTCCCGTAGATGACCTGCTCGGCCGCCACCGCGTCCGGAGAGTGTTCGGCGATAAGTTCCGACACTTTGTCATAGATGTTTTTAAGGCACTGCGAAAGCGGGAGTTTGGGCGCGTTGGGTATGTTGCCGTATGCGACGGCTTTGAGACGCGATCCTTCCGAGACGATGAGGCCGTATCCTGTGGAGCGAAGGGATGTGTCGATGCCGAGAATCTTCATTTCCGGTCCTGCCTGCTCATGCCGTCATGACTGGGGCGTTGTACATCTTCTCGAGAGCTGATATGCGCTCTTCCATCGAAGGATGCGAAGAGAACATAGACGCCTTGCCGCATATGCCGAACGCTTTGATCGAATCGGGCAGTACGCCGGGCTGCAGGTTTCCGAGCCGGCGCAGCGCGGCGATCATGGGCGCGGGAGATCCGAGGAGTTTCGCCGAACCGGCATCGGCGGCGTATTCTCGGCGGCGGCTGTACCACATCAGGACGATGGTGGCGAAAATCCCGAATACGAGCTGGAAGAACTGCACGGTCATGTGGTAGATCCAGTAGCTGCCCGCGCCGCGCGAGCGTCTGCCGGAGTCTCTGTTTTCAATTGCACCTCTCACAATCGAGGCAATGACATGCGAGAAGAAGATCACAAAGGTGTTGATCACGCCCTGCGTGAGGCACATCGTCACCATATCGCCGTTGGCGACGTGTGAAATCTCGTGGCCGAGCACGGCGCGCAGTTCTTCGCGCGACATCTGTTCCGTGATGCGCGTCGACACGGCGACGAGCGCTGCGTTTTTCCGCGCGCCGGTGGCGAACGCGTTGGCTTCGCCCGGATAGACCGCCACTTCCGGCATGGCGATTCCGGCTTTGCGCGAAAGGTCGGCAATCGTGTCGACGAGCCATCTTTCGGCTGCTCCTTCCGAGCCGTCGATCGTGCGGCATTTCATTGTCGCTTTTACGATCGGCTTCGAGAGCAAGAGCGAGACAACCGAGCCTCCCATGCCGAAAATAAATGCGAACAGAAGCAGAGGGGCGAACGATTCGCCGGTTATTGCAGACGGATCTATGCCGCACAGGGCGCATACGATCGCGGCGACCATGGTGAGTGTTGCCACGGC
>JAFWBO010000124.1 GCA_017507065.1 Kiritimatiellia bacterium
CTTGCCGGACGGTGGAAGATACCTGCCCGGAAACGCGAACTTCACCGCCGGCGCGAGATCTTTTCTCGCAAACTGGAATCGCCTTCCCTCGGCGAGACACGGCTCCGCCGCCCCTTGCGCGCCTGACGCCGGAAGCCCCTTGGATATCTCGAGCACGCTGTTGGTCCCGAAGAGGAAATCTCCCGTGACCGTCAGCTCTGGATATGCCTTCCACTTCCCTCCGCGCAAGTGCCATTTCTCTCCGCACCGGAAACCGAGCGCGCCGCTTCTCAGGCTCGGCACGCGCACGTAGCGGCGCACGGAGTCCATATCGGGACGCTTCGAAAAACAGATGCTTATACTGTCGCCGCCGGAATACTCGATGCCGAGTATTTCCATTCCGTCCGCTTCCTTCACGGACGGAGCTTGGCCGTCAGGCGGCGTTTTCTTCTCCGGTTTTTTCTGCGAAAGTTCACGCAATGAAGCCCTGCAGTCGGCAAGACGGCCCCGCGTCTCCACGAGCAGACAAAAACAAACGGCGGCGGCGGCGAAAAGCGCCGCGGCCGCCACAGCGAGAATTTTCTCCCTGCTGGTCATGATTTCCGATCTCCCTGGCAATCGAACTTACGAAACGTGGAGCACGCGATCTTTTATTTCCTGCGTGCGCCCCTGGTTCCAGAACTGCGAACCGATGTAGCCGCACGTGCGGCGGGCGACATTGAGCTTCGCCTCGTCCTCGTTGCCGCAGTTGGGGCAGCGCCAGACGAGCTTGCCGGAATCGTCCTTGACGATCTTGATCTCCCCGTCGAAACCGCACACCTGGCAGTAGTCGCTCTTGGTGTTCAGCTCGGCGTACATGATGTTGTCGTAGATGAACTGCATTATCGAAAGCACCGCGGGGATGTTGTTCTGCATGTTCGGGACTTCGACGTAGCTTATCGCGCCGCCGGGAGAGAGCTTCTGGAAACGGCTCTCGATCTCGAGCTTGCTGAACGCGTCGATCTCCTCCGTCACATGTATGTGGTAGGAGTTGGTTATGTAGTTCCTGTCGGTGACGCCCTTTATAATGCCGAAACGCTTCTGGAGGCATTTCGCGAACTTGTACGTCGTAGACTCGAGCGGCGTGCCGTAGAGAGAATAGTCGATGTTCTCGGCTTCTTTCCATCTGGCGGTGTATTCGTTGAGCCTGCGCATGATCTCGAGGCCGAGAGATTCGCCCTCGGGCTCGGTGAGCTTCTTGCCGTTCATCGCGTAGACGCATTCCCAGAGCCCGGCGTAGCCGAGCGAAATCGTGGAGTAGCCGCCGTAGAGGAGCGGGTCGATCTTCTCGCCCTTGTCGAGACGCGCGAGCGCGCCGTACTGCCAGAGGATGGGCGCCGCGTCGGAGAGCGTGCCTTTGAGACGGTTGTGGCGGCACTGGAGCGCGCGGTGGCAAAGCTCCATTCTCTCGTCGAAAATCTCCCAGAAACGGGCTATGTCGCCGTGCGCGGAAAGCGCGATGTCGACGAGGTTGACGGTGACGACGCCCTGGTTGAAGCGCCCGTAATACTTCGGCTTGCCCGGCTCGTAGTTGCGGGCGCGCGCGATATTGTCGAAGCCGTTGCCGGAGCGGTCGGGGGTGAGGAACGAACGGCAGCCCATGCACGTGTACGTATCGCCGTGGCCGGGCGTCTCGCCCTTTGAAAGCTTGTACTCGCGCATCTTCTTCTCGCTGATATAGTCCGGCACCATCCGTTTGGCGGTGCACTTCGCGGCGAGCTCGGTGAGATACCAGTACGGCGTGCCTTCGCGGATGTTCTGCTCTTCGAGAACGTAGATGAGCTTCGGAAACGCCGGAGTGATGTACACGCCGCGTTCGTTCTTGACGCCGCGGATGCGCTCGTTGAGGACCTCCTCGATCACCAGCGCCAGATCTCTCCTCTCGGCGTCGTTCTTCGCTTCGCCGAGATACATGTACACCGTGACGAAAGGAGCCTGCCCGTTGGTCGTCATGAGCGTCACCACCTGATACTGGATGGTCTGGACGCCCTTCTTTATCTCGCGCCTGACGCGCGACTCCACCACGCGGTCGAACGCGGCGGCGTCCATCGTCACTCCGGCGTCGGCGCATTCCTGGGCGAGCTCTTTCCTGATGGCCTGGCGCGACACTTCGACGAAAGGCGAGATGTGCGCGAGCGAAATAGACTGGCCGCCGTACTGGTTGGAAGCCACCTGCGCGATGATCTGCGTGGCGATGTTGCACGCCGTCGAAAAGCTTTTGGGCTTCTCGATCATCGTTTCGGAAATGACCGTGCCGTTCTGGAGCATGTCGTCGAGATTGACGAGATCGCAGTTGTGCATGTGCTGCGCGTAGTAGTCCATGTCATGAAAATGGATGATGCCGTCCTTGTGGGCCTGCACGATGTCCGCGGGAAGAAGCAGGCGGGCGGAAACATCCTTCGACACTTCGCCGGCCATGTAGTCGCGCTGGACGGAATTGATCGTAGGATTCTTGTTGGAATTCTCCTGCTTGACGTCTTCGTTGTTGCATTCGATGAGCGAGAGAATCTGCTTGTCGGTGGTGTTCGCCTGACGGAGAAGACTCTGCTTGTATCGATAGGTGATGTATTTTTTGGCGATCTCTTTCGCGCCCATCTCCATGATTTTCGTCTCGACGACATCCTGGATTTCTTCGACGGTCATGGCGCGGTCGCGTGCGGCGCACACGCCTGCGACTTCTTCCGCAATCAGTTTTATACGGCCTTCGGAAAGCGCGTCCTTGTAGTCTACCGCCTGCGAGGCTTTGCGGATGGCGTTCTCTATTTTCGTTATATCGAACACCTTTTCTTCTCCGCTGCGCTTGATAATCTTCATTTGCCGCTTTGTTTCCACTTTTATATTCTCCTGTTTTTCAATATTATGACAATTTTAGAAATTTTCGCCCGCTACACATTCTGTTGTGGAGCACGCCGCATATGATATACCATATACAGTGTTTTTACAAGATATATATTGCAGAAATTATCAAATAGTTATCAAATAGTTATCAACAATCGCCATATCTGCCGAAAAACCGGAATTTCTTTTTGATATAATATCGGCATGAGAGGCAAAAACGAAGGAACTTCATGTAAAATAAAAGCGGTGGTCGTCCTCAGCGGCGGTCAGGATAGCGCCACGGCGCTTGCGCTCGCGGCACGCAGACACGGCGAGGATCGCGTGGCGGCCATAACATTCGAATACGGCCAGCGCCATTCTCTCGAAACGAAGTATGCACGTCGCCTTGCAAAACATTTCGGCATCGCCTGCCACAAAGTCGTAAAGCTCGACTTCTTCAAAGATCTCACTTCGAGCGCCCTTCTCGACGGGAATGCGAAAATCGAGAAGAAGAAAAACGCTTCATGTCCGACTACAGTGGTTGAAGGGCGCAATTCCGTTTTTCTGACATGCGCGGGCATATGGGCAAAATCGCTCGGGGCCGACGAGATATGGACCGGCGTATCGGAAGCCGATTATTCAGGCTATCCCGACTGCCGCGAATCTTTCATAAAGGCGCAGGAAAAAACGATGCGTCTTGCGATGGAACATCCTTTCAAAATCGTGACGCCGTTCATGCACAAAACGAAAAAGGACGAATGGGCGACGGCGGACGCGCTCGGGATTCTCGATCTCGTGCGCAACGAAACGCTGACGTGCTACAAGGGCGTTCCGGGGAGCGGATGCGGCAGATGCCCGGCGTGCAGGCTCAGGAATTCAGCGCTGCGCGCCTATCTGAAAGAGTCGAAATCTACGGCCAACGCATCAAAAATTCCTTCTCCCCGCTGACGCGAGGTAGGACGAATTTTTGATGCGTTGGAAGTGTTCCAGCAGCCAGCAGCCAGCGTTCAGCTCCCAGTACGAGCGGTCGTGGCGCGTCCTTCCGGTTTCAGGAGGTGTTCCAGGCGCTATTTTCGAGCGCGCGGGCATCAAGCCCGCGCGGGTTCGAGTCTGTCGCCTGTCTGCCTTGCCGTCCTTGTCCGCCCGCATGCAGGGCAAAACCATCGGAGCGTAGGCTCGATGCCTACGCACAAAAAGACAGTCGGGC
>JAFWBO010000012.1 GCA_017507065.1 Kiritimatiellia bacterium
GTCGCAGACAATCCCGAGGGCGTGGAAGAGAATGCGCCGGATTTTGCGGGCAACGCGCTCTTAAAGGTTCGCGCCATAGCGGGCAGACATCCGGGGGCTTGGTCCATGGCCGACGATTCCGGTCTCGAAGTGAAAGTTCTCGGCGGCGCTCCGGGCGTGAGAAGCGCCCGGTATGCCGGCGAGCCGTCCGACACTCCGGCCAACAATGCGCTTCTTCTGAAGAATCTCAGCGGCGCCGAAGACAGGACGGCCAATTTCACGTGCGCCGTCGCGCTTGTCGATCCGGACGGCCGGGAACATGTCGTCGAAGGCAGATGTTTCGGGCGCATAGCGCTCGCGCCGTCGGGAACGGACGGCTTCGGCTACGATCCGCTGTTCATGCCGGACGGATACGACAGATCGTTCGCGGAGCTTTCCGCAGAAGAAAAGAATGCGGTTTCCCACCGGGGAAGGGCGCTTGCGAAGGTGAAGGAAATCGTGGCGGGCGAATGCCGTGCAGAACATGCACAACGCGCAGATGGCGATCGCAAGTCTCGCGCACTCGCATGGCTAAAACTCTTCAGAGTCGTCAACCTGCCGACCGTGCCGGGCGACATCCTCGTCGGTGCGGCGCTATGGCCGTGTTTCGCCGGGTGCGCATGGTCGATCCGCCAGAGCGCTTTCGCCGCCGCGGCGGGCGTCATGCTATACATGTTCGGACTTGCCGACAACGACATAGCCGGCGCGAAGAACGACAGGGGTCGCCCGATTCCCGACGGTGATAT
This sequence comes from Kiritimatiellia bacterium, assembly GCA_017507065.1. Lineage (GTDB taxonomy): Bacteria > Verrucomicrobiota > Kiritimatiellia > RFP12 > UBA1067 > UBA1067. The sequence goes on from JAFWBO010000012.1 coordinate 765, forward strand.
CTCTATCGGCGCGGCGCGCATTGCACGCGGGTTCTGCCTTTTCGCAGCGATCGCGGCGGCCGCGATCGGAAACTTGCCTCGCTTCTGGTGGCCTGCGGCTTTCACGCTCGCGCTTTGCGTCGTCGTCTACAACCGCACGAAGTGGAGCGTCTTGATGGGGGCGTGCCGCGCGCTCAATGTCGTCTGCGGCGTTGCGGGAGCGAATGCCGTCTTCGGCATGGACGTTGCGCTTCTGGCGGAACCCGTAGCCGTCGCGGCGGGGATATGGTTCATTTATATCTGGGCCGTGACGGCGTATTCCAAAGGCGAAGAGAACGATCCCGCGAAAAGACGGCGCGTCGGGGCTCTGGTCGGCGGAGTGGTCTATCTACAGCTCGCCGCGCTGCTCGTGCTCGCCGTCGCATTCCCTTCGGCGGGCGGATCGATGAAACCTCTTCTTCTGGCGGGCGCCGCGATGCTCGTTGTTCTCAGGATTCTAAAGACGGTTTTCCCGCGCGTTCAGGCGTCGTGATGCCGTGAAAGGACGATATGGCAGGTGAATATCAGTTCAGTCTAATAGACGTCACGAAGCAGGTCGGGACGAAAACGATCCTCAAAGACGTCAATCTTTCGTTTTTCTACGGCGCCCATATCGGCGTGATCGGATCCAACGGCGCGGGCAAATCGTCGCTTCTCAAGATTCTCGCAGGCCTCGACACCGATCTCATGGGGTCCGTGCAGGTGGCGAAGGGCACCAAGGTGGGATATCTCCCGCAGGAACCAGTGCTCGACGATTCCAAGACCGTTCTCGAAACGGTGATGGAAGGCGTCGCGGAGGCGAAGGCGTCTGTCGAGAAATACGAAGAGCTTTGCTGCGAGCTCGACGATCCGAAGGCTGCCGCCGAAATGGAACGTCTCCAGGAGATAATCGACCGCAACGACTGGTGGAATCTCGAGAATCTCGTCGAGCGGCGCATGGCCGACATGGGATGCCCTGCCGGAGACAAGGCCGTAGGCGTTCTCTCTGGCGGCGAAAGGCGCCGTGTCGCGATCGCGAGGCTTCTCCTGTCGTCTCCCGACGTGCTGCTGCTCGACGAGCCCACCAACCATCTCGACGCCGAGACGACTTTCAGGCTCGAAGCGTATCTCAAAGAGTTCAGAGGCACTCTCATCGTCGTGACGCACGACAGATATTTCCTGAGCGACGTCACCGAATGGATTCTCGAGCTCGACAGGGGCGTGTGCTATCCGTACAAGGGGAATTACGAGGAATGGCTCAAACAGAAGGAAGCCATGCTCGCACGCGAGGCGAAGGTCGAAAAATCGCGCCAGAAGATGCTCGAGAACGAACTCAAGTGGATCCAGACGAATCCGTCCGGACGCCACGCGAAGGCGAAAGCCCGCGTCGAGCGCTACGAAGAGCTGCAGAAGCAGGAGGTTTCGACGCGCGAGGACGATCTCGTCATACGCATCCCGCCCGGGCCGAGGCTCGGCAATCTCGTCGTGCGCGCCGAACACGTCCGTATGGCTTTCGGCGACCAGGTGCTCTACGAAGATCTCAATTTCGATCTGCCGCGCGGCGGCATCGTGGGCGTCATCGGCGCCAACGGCGCCGGCAAGACCACGCTTTTCCGGCTTATAACCGGCGAGCTCAAACCGGCATCGGGCACGTTCACCGTGGGCGAGACCGTCAAGCTTTCGTATGTCGACCAGTCGCGAAGCGAGCTCAAAGCCGACGAGACGGTGTACGAAGCGATAACCGGCGGCGGAGATTTCGTCAATCTCGCCGGCAAGACGATGATGAACGGCCGCGCCTACTGCAGCCGCTTCAATTTCCGCGGCGCCGAGCAGCAGAAAAAAGTAGGCGTCCTTTCCGGCGGCGAGCGCAACCGCGTCCATCTCGCGAAGCTTTTGACTTCCGGCGGCAATCTTCTTCTCCTCGACGAACCTACAAACGATCTCGACGTCGCCACGCTGCGTTCGCTCGAAGAAGGCCTGCAGGAGTTCGGCGGCTGCGTCATGGTCGTCTCCCACGACCGCTGGTTCCTCGACCGCATCGCCACTCACATCCTCGCGTTCGAGGGCGGCGGCAGGACGAGATGGTTCGAAGGCGGCTACAGCGAATATCACGAATTCATATCGAAGGCATGACATGGCGATGGCGTCGTCAAATGCGGAAAATCTGTTTTTTTCTTCGGCCGCCGACATTCTCGAGATCGACGGCGCGGACGGGTCCGTCAAATTCCGCGAAACGCCGGACTGGTCGTCTCTCAAGGCGTTTGCGCTTCTCGTGATGATGGAAAATTCCTTCTCGGCGCCGGTCGGCATGGACGAGTTCGCAGAGATGTCGACGCTGGGGGATCTCTACCGCCGCGCGGTAAAGGCTCTCGTCGCCAGAACGACAATGCTCGACATCTCCTCTCTCGGCGACAATCCGCGTTACGGCGATCCGCCGGAATGGGACAGCGTAAACCACATCAGAATCGTGATGGAAATGGAGAGCCTTTTCGGCGTCCGTTATCAGGCGCAGCGCATACCGGAACTGCTTTCGCTCGACGAGCTGGCAAAACAATGAAGTTCATAGTCCATACGTACGGCTGCCAGATGAACGTGCGCGATTCAGAGGCGCTCGAAGCCTTGATGGTCGCCGCGGGCCACGAGAAGGCGTCCTGCGAAGAGGAGGCCCAGGTAGTCATAATAAACAGCTGCACCGTCCGCCAGAAGGCAGAAGAAAAGGCCATCGGCAAAGCGGGCAACATGATCGCCGCGAAAAAGACGACCGGCATGATGGGGTGTGCCGTGAAGCGGCTCGGCGCCGACATATTCAAGCGTCTGCCTGGCATAGATTTCGCCGTGGCTCCGCGTTCTTTCGGCCTCATACCGAAGATTCTTTCAGACGGCGTATTCCCGCGCCTCGAGCTCGGCGACGATCTCGAGCCCGGTTCGCTTTCGGCGCATGCGGCGGAGGGCGCTTTTTCGGCGTTCGTCACCGTGCTTCTCGGGTGCGACAACCGATGCAGCTACTGCATAGTTCCCGACGTGCGCGGGCACGAATGGTCTCGCCCCGCGAGAGAAGTGCTTGCCGAAGTGAAGAGCCTCGCCGCCGGAGGCGTGAAGGAGGTGACGCTTCTCGGGCAGAGCGTCCTCAGATACGGTTTCCGCAACGATCCGTGGAAGGACGGCACTGGCGCGCGCACGGCGTTCCCGCGCCTTCTCAGGGAGATTTCGGCGGTAGACGGCATCGAGAGGGTGCGTTTCACCTCTTCCCATCCGCGCGGCATCACCGAAGAAATGCTCGCCGTATGGCGCGACTGCCCGCAGGTGTGCCGCCATGTGCATCTTCCCGTTCAGTCGGGCAGCGACCGTGTGCTGAGGGAAATGGGCCGCGGCTATACGCGCGCGGAATATCTCGACGCGGTCGGAAGGCTCAGGGCCATGGACGGCGGCTTTGCCGTCACCACCGACGTGATCGTCGGCTATCCAGGAGAGACCGAAGCCGATTTCGAAGAGACTCGCACGCTTCTCGACGAGGCGGGCATAGACAATTCGTTCATCTTCAAGTATTCTCCGCGCCCGGGGACGAGAAGCGCGGCGCTGCCGGACAGCGTTCCGAAGGAGGAAAAGGAACGCCGCAACCAGACGCTTCTCGACGATCAGGAAAGACGCGGACTCGAAAGAAATTCCGCTCTCGTGGGCACGGTGAGGGAAGTGCTTGTCGAGGGGCCGTCCAAACGCAATCCGGCGAGGCTTTCCGGCCGGGACGGCGGCGGCAGAATAGTCGTGTGGGACGCGCCGGCGGAGAATGCGCCGAAGCCGGGCACGATGGCGATGATAAGGATAACGCATGCGCATGCGCAGATTCTGAAAGGAGAAAAAATATGAAAGTTGCGATACTCGGCGCCGCAGGGCGGATGGGCAGAATGCTTGTGTCTCTCGCGGAAGAAAGAGGCATGGAAGTAGTGGCGAAAGTCGATCTGGCCGATGGGTACGACAGGACATGGGAAGGGGCGGAAGTCGACGCGATAGTCGATTTTTCGTTCCATTCGGCAGTTCCCGGCAATATTTCCAAGGCGGCCGAGAAGGGAATCGCGTACGTCGTAGGCACTACAGGCCTCGACGCCGCGGAGCAGGCGGCCGTGGATGCCGCATCGGCCAAGATACCTGTCGTGCAGAGCGTCAATTATTCTCTCGGAGTGAATCTTCTGCTCGATCTCGTGGAGAAGGCGGCGCGCACTCTCGGCCCCGGTTACGACATCGAAGTCGTCGAGATGCACCACCGCCACAAGAAGGACGCTCCTTCCGGCACGGCTCTCATGCTTGCCAAGGCGGCTGCGAAAGGACGCGGCGTCGATTTCGCGTCTTCCGCCGTGTTCGGACGCAAGGGAGAGACTGGCGAACGGACGGACGACGAAATCGCAATCCATGCTTTGCGCGGCGGTTCCGTCGTGGGCGACCACACCGTGATGTTCGCCGGCGAAGTCGAGCGTGTCGAACTCGTCCACAGGGCGCAGGACCGCCGCGCGTTTGCCGCAGGAGCGCTCAAGGCGGCCGAATGGGCGGCCGGCCGCGCGTGCGGTCTTTACACGATGCGCGATGTTCTGGGACTCTGACAGCCGGAAAAGGCAATGGAGCGGACGAAATGGAAGACAGTGTAAAGGAAGAGTATTTCAAACTGCTGCGTTTTGAATCGGTCGGAGCGGATCCTTCGAAGACAGACGCATGCGCCGCATGCGCAGAGTATCTTTCGTCGTGGTTCGGCGCTCTCGGCTTCACCTCCGAGATCGTCGCTCCGCCTGACGGATCGGCTCCTGGATTCGTGTTCGCGGAGCTAAAATCGGAAGGCGAATCGCGCCCGACGGTGCTCATCTACGGCCATTACGACGTGCAGAGCCCCGATCCTGTCGAGGCGTGGCATACGCCTCCGTTCGAACCTGTTGAAAAGGACGGCCGCGTTTTCTGCCGCGGTTCGCAGGACGACAAAGGTCAGTCGTTCGCTCTTTTGTGCGGAATGCGCGACTATATTTCTTCCGTCCCGGCGGACAAGAGGGTGAACATCAAGGTCGTCATCGAAGGCCAGGAGGAGTCGGGCAGCGCTTTTCTCATGAAGAGCGCCCCGGAAATGCGCCGCCGTCTCGCGGCAGACATCCTTCTTGTCTGCGATACGTCGGCCGCCGAAGGGTTGCGGCCTGCCATAGTCGCCGGGCTGCGCGGCGTAGGCCATCTGACGCTCACGTTGACCGGGGCATCGCGCGATCTCCATTCCGGAGTATACGGCGGCATCGCGCCCAACGCGGCGCAGGGAATGGCCGAGCTTCTCGCCTCGCTGCATACGCCTTCGGGGGCGATCGCTGTGAAAGATTTTCTCGCAGGCATCGAAGAGCCGACGGCGGAAGAACTTAAATACGCCGAGGACGGATCGCCCGACGACGAAGCGTACAGAAAAGACATCGGATGCGAGATCTCCGGCGGGGAGGCCGGCAAATCGGCCGTGAGGCGAAATTCTTTCGAACCCACGATCGAGGTGAACGGCATGCATTCCGGTTACGGCGGGCCGGGATCCAAGACGGTCATACCGTCTTCGGCCGTCGCGAAGCTTTCGGTCCGTTTCGTTCCCGGACAGTCGAACGTCCGCGCTCTCGACGCTCTCGTCGCATATCTCCGCGAGAAGACTCCGCGCGGAATGAAACTCGAAATTTCCGAGATCAACTACGGCGCCGGAGGTTTCAGGCTGCCTCTCGCTTCGCCCGTGTTCCGCCTCGCGGCGGACGTTCTCGCGCAGATGGATCCGAGGGGGGCGCTGTTCATGTGGGACGGGGCTTCGATTCCTGTCGTATCAGCCCTCCGCGACGCGTCGCTCGCTTCGCCTCTCATTGTCGGATGGGGGCAGAACGGCGATCGTATACACGCTCCCGACGAAAGCTATTCGTTCAGGCAGTTCGAACTCGCCAGGACGTGGGGATACAGGATTCTCGAAGCTCTTTCATAAAGGATAAAACGATGCTTTACCATCTTTCCGGCTGGCTTTCCGGTTTTTGGGGGCCGTTCAGGCTTCTGTCTTCGCATGCTCTTCTTCTTGCGGGCGGGACGGTATGCGCGGCGCTGCTGACGTATGCGCTGCTGCCGAAGCTGTGCCGTTATCTTCCGCGCGACAGAGGCAAGGCGCTTCTTAAGGACATGGGCGGCATGAAATCGGCCGGCAAGCCTACCGGAGCGGGGCTGGCCGCTTCGCTCGTCTCTCTGCCGGTTGTCTTGCTTTTCGCGCCTCTGTGTCCGTGGGATCTGGCGGTTGTCGCGGCGATATACGCCGCGATGCTTTTCGGCTACCTCGACGACCGCTCCGAAAAACCGTGGGGAGAACTGCGAAAGGGGCTGCTCGACGCGGTGGTTTCGATCGCGATAGCGGTTTTCGTTTTCAAGGGACATGCCGAGAGCGCAGGCGGATCCATGAAAATGATATGCTGGGTTCCCTTCGTGAAAACGCAGCTGCTCGTGCCGGGGTGGATATATATACCCGTCGCGACGTTCATCCTCTGGTTTACGATGAATGCAACGAACTGCTCCGACGGCGTCGACGGGCTTGCAGGGTCGCTTTCGGCTGTCGCGCTCGTTATGCTGGCGGTCATACTTTACGTCGTCACGGGCTACCGCCCGGTCGCGCATTATTTTCTCATACCCGTTTATTCGGAATCTGCCCGGTGGGCCATCGTCGCGATGACGGCGGTCGGGTCGCTCGGGGGGTATCTCTGGTACAACGCCGAACCTTCGCAGGTCCTCATGGGCGATGCCGGCAGCAGATTTCTCGGCGTCCTCGTTGCGACGGCCTGCCTTATGACGGGCAACCCGTTCGTGGTGCTTGCGCTTTCCCCGGTAGTTCTCGTGAACGGCGGCGGCGGTCTCGTGAAGCTTGTGCTTCTCAGATTTTTCAAGGCGATAGGGCGCGACATATCGCAGGGAAGCGTCATAAGAAGGATACGCTTTCCGCTGCACGACCATTTCAAGAAGAATCTCGGCTGGTCCAACGCGCAGGTTCTCATGCGTTTCGTTCTTCTGCAGCTCGCTGTCACGCCGCTTCTGTTCATTCTTCTCCTCAAAATCAGATAAAACGGAAAGGACCGGCTCCGATGACAGACAAAGAGGCATATATCGCTTTCAATCTGACGGAGAGAATAGGTTCCGTGGGCGTGGGCGCTATGCTCGCGAAAGGAATGTCTGTCGCCGAAGCCTGGGAGTCGTATCCATGCCGGCTATCGCGCGCGGGCGGAGAAGTGAATGTCGCTTCCGAGCTCGAAAAGGCGGAGAAATACGGCGTTGAAATATTTACGCCCGCGGACGAGGGGTATCCCGCGCAGCTGCTTGCCCGCAGGGGCCATCCGCTCGCACTCTACGTAAAAGGCGACGTGAAGGCGCTTTCGCTCCCGTCCGTGGCGATAGTCGGAACGCGCAGAGCCACGGCGTACGGCCTCGATCGCGCGGCGGCAACAGCCGAGAATCTCGCGGCGTCCGGGATATGCATCGTCTCCGGTCTTGCGCTCGGTATCGATGCCGAGGCCCACAAGGGGGCTCTTGCGGGCGGCGGGGCGACGGTTGGCGTGATAGGATCAGGGCTTGACGAATTCTATCCGCGAGAAAACCGCGGCCTTGCCAGGGAAATCGCGGCGAAGGGCGGGGCCGTGATCAGCGAATTTCCGTTCGGCCGGCCGCCGGATCAGAAAACCTTCCCGCAGCGCAACCGCATAGTCGCCGGTCTTTCGAGGGGAGTGCTCGTGGTGGAATCGCGACTTTCTGGCGGGTCGCTCATAACGGCCGGGGATGCCGCCGAAATGGGAGTGCCGGTTATGGCGCTTCCCGGGAGAGTCGACAGCCCCTCGAGCGCGGGATGCCTAAAGCTCATAAGAGACGGCGCGAGGCTCGTCCGTGACGCGCGCGACATTCTCGAGGAGATAGGCTCGCTTTTCCCCGACGTGCCCGTTCCCGATACCGCCGCTCCGCCCCGTCGCCGCGGCCGTCAGGATGTTTCGCCGCTCTCTCCGGCGGAAACCGCTGTTCTCGATTGCATAGACCGCGAAGGCGTCTGCATGGACGGCATAGTCAGGGCCACCGGTCTTTCGGCGGCGGCGGTCAATGCGGCCGCAATGTCGCTCAGACTGAAAGGGCGGGCGCGTTTTCTGCCGGGCAACATTCTGGCGCTGCCGAGAGAAGACTGAGAGAGCGGCTCAGCGTGCGCCTAAAAAAGCATCGGCGTTCGCTTCGAGCCGGCGCTCGAGAACATCGGGCGGCATGCCGAGCAAAGAGGCCAGACGCACAGCCGTGTCTTCGACTGAAGGAGTGTCGTCCGCGTTTTCAGCCGTCGCGTCGCTTTCCACGAGAATACGCTCGACAGGCAGGCTTTTCACAAGCTCCCGGTAGTTTGTCGCATGGTCGTTCAGGATCGCAGGCCCTACGGAAATATATCCGTTTATCGCGACGATGTCCGGTACGAGCCCGCCGGAGCGCGAAAATCCGTGGAAAAGAAAAGCCGGTATCGCGCCTGCGAAAGGGATGCATTCTTTCACCGTTTCGCCCCAGCATTTCGCTCCGTGGACGACTGCGTTTCTCGAGTGCCGCGCGGCGAGCGCTAACTGTGTTCTGAACGCATCTCTCATCGCGTCCGGAACTGTTTTCGTTTTGAGGCGATCGAGACCTATTTCTCCAACGCCTGCCGAAGGATTGTCTTCAAGCAGTTTTTCGAGTTTTTCCGCGTCTTCACCGGAGAAGACGCCTCCGTCGAGAAAATCCCACGGATGGCGCCCGTAGAAAACGGCATCGCATCCGCGCGGTTCGTCATGCGTCGGCGAAGCGATGAAACAGCGGCTTTCGCCGCGTATGACATGGCAGTGGGCGTCTGTCATGCCGCGTAGTCCTCGCGTATTTCTGTTTTCTTTCCTGAATCGTGCATGGCGCGTATTATAGCAGAATGCGGGCGTGTTGAAAACAGACCTTTCGCGATATGGTATAATATGCGCCATGATAACATTGTTTCCATCAGGTTGCGGCGCGCCGCCGCCGGAGATTTTCTCGTGAGCGCGTTCCTTTTGTCTTTGCGCGATGTTTCGCTCGCGTTCGGAGGCGCGCGCGTGCTCGACGGAGTGTCGCTGTCGGTGACGCGCGGCATGCGTGCAGCGCTTACCGGGCGCAACGGCGAGGGAAAGTCCACGCTTTTCAAGGTGATGGCGGGATGCATCGAGGCGGATTCCGGCGAGATCGTGCGCGCACCATCGCTTTCCGTCGCCTATGTCCCTCAGGACGCTTTGCCGGATTCCGGGGACGGTGCGGCGAAAAGCGGAGGGGAAATGCGCCGCGCAAGGCTGGAGGCCGCGTTTTTGTCGCATACCGACATTCTTCTTCTCGACGAGCCAACCAACCATCTCGATTTCGCGGCGATCGACTGGCTTGAAGGCATGATTCGCCGCGCTCGCGATTCCGCGATTTTCGTCATCACGCACGACAGGCGGTTTCTCCGACGCTTCGCGACGCAGATATTCGATCTCGACCGAGGGGAGCTCACGGGCTGGTCGTGCGATTATCCGACGTTCGTGCGCCGCAAAGCCGAGCTTCTTGCAGACGAGGCCGTCTGCTGGGAGAAGAAATCGAAGCTTCTCGCGAAGGAGGAGGCGTGGATACGCCGCGGAGTCAAGGCTCGCACCACGCGCAACGAAGGGCGTGTCGCCGCGCTCGAAAAACTCCGCGCCGAATTCGCGGCGCGCCGTCCGCGCCCCGGCACGGCCACGGTGCGTCTCGACACGGCCGATCCGGGAGGAGTGCGTGTGCTGAAGGTGGAAGACGTCTCGTTTTCGTATCCGGGATCGGGCAGGAATGTAATCTCGCATTTCACGGCCGACGTCCTGCGCGGAGAGCGCATCGGCATAATAGGCGCCAACGGCGCCGGCAAGACGACGCTTCTCAATCTGCTTACCGGCAGGACCGAGCCTGATTCGGGGCGCGTCGTCCGCGGGACGAATATCGAAATGGCGTTCCTCGATCAGATGCGCGGCGAACTCGATCTCGAAGAGAGCGTGGCCGGCAATATCGCCAGAGACCGCGACGAGGTCGTCGTCGGCGGCGTACGCAAGCACGTATATTCGTATCTGGCCGATTTTCTTTTTTCTCCCGAGCGGGCGAGAACTCCGGTGAAGGCGCTTTCCGGCGGCGAACGCGCGCGTCTGATGCTTGCCAGGCTTTTCATGAATCCTGCCAATCTGCTCGTGATGGACGAGCCTACCAACGATCTTGACGTGGAGACTCTCGAGCTTCTCGAAGAGCAGCTTCTTTCATATTCCGGCACTCTTCTTCTCGTCAGCCACGA
>JAFWBO010000125.1 GCA_017507065.1 Kiritimatiellia bacterium
CATCGGCCCCTGCGAGCGCCGCCGTCTTCGCGAGAATGTCGGCGGTAAGTATGATGCCCTGTCCGCCGACGCCGACGAGAGACACATTCATCGTTTCCATCGGGAATCAGCCCTCCGTGCGTTCGACGGTTATCTCGGGATCAATCTCCTGGAGAGCCGTCTCGATGCCCTGCTTGAGCGTCATCATCGCGAACGGACAGCTCCCGCAATGGCCGACGAGCCTGAGATAGACCACCTTTCCGTCGATTTTCACGAGTTCAAGGTCTCCTCCGTCGGCCTGCAGACCGGCGCGCAGTTCTTCGAGCCTGGCTTTTATTTTCTCTTCCATTTTACTTTTCCTCCGTTTTCGAAACTCGTGCGGCTTTCGCCTTCCTCGCCTCGAGGACTATTCCGAGCACGACAAAATACGTAATCGGCGTCATGATCGCGGCGAGGGAAATACCGCCAAGAAAAAACGATGCCATGACCTTCGGACCGAGATCGCACACAGCTTCCCACGTCCAGTCTGTGGACATGAGATTGGAAAGCGAAAGCGAGCCTCCGAAAAGCAGCGTGTTGACGGCCCATGTCTGGAGCGGATATATGAACACTATCGTCACGGGGTTTGTTATCAACGTCCCGAAAGTGGCGCCTATCTTCGACACTTTCATCAGCACCGCAAGCGGCACCGACACGACCAGCTGCAGTCCGAACGGAATCGCACATCCAACAAACATGCCGAGAGCCCATCCCGCCGCCACATTCTCAGGGGGCATCGGATCGCGCAGGATTTTCCGGCGCATGAACCGCATATATCCGCGAAACTTCCTCATCGCAGAAGATGGACGAAAAGGCCGCTTCTCAGTTTCGGCTCGAACCATGTAGACTTGGGCGGCATGATTCCGCCGGCGTCTGCGATCGACATCATTTCGTCGACTTTGACAGGCTCCATCGAAAACGCGGCGGCGAACGCGCCGGAATCGACTTTGGAAGCGAGCGCTTTCTCGCCCTTTATTCCGCCCATGAAAGAGATTCTCCTGTCGGTGCGGGGATCTTTTATGCCGAGCACCGGAGCGAGAAGATTCTCCTGGAGATAGCTGACATCGAGCGCCGACACCGGGTTCGAGCCGGCGGGGGCGTCCCACGAAATATCGGTCCAGCGGCCGTTGAAATACATACGCGCGTTCCGTTCGCCCTTCGAGCCTATCGTGAAATTCTCGCTGACACGGGAGAGGAATTCATAAGCGGACATGCCGCAGACGTCTCTCACCAGCCTGTTGTACGGAAGTATCTTGAGCTGGCTCGCCGGAAACGCGACCGCCATGAAATAGCGGCTCTCGCCTTCGAAACCGCGCTCGGCGGCATATCTCGCCGCGGCGGCGGTGCGGTGGTGGCCGTCTGCGATGTACATTTCAGGAACCGCCGCGAAAAGCTCCTGGAGCGAATCCGCGCGGCACGTCCCTCCACGGGCGATCTCCCACACCGTGTGGCGCACGCCGTCGGGCGCCGTGAAATCGCAGAGCGGAGTTTCGACCGCTGCTTCCGCCACGAGCTCGTCTATCGCCTTGACGTCGCGGTATGCGAGAAACGCCGGACCGGTCTGCGCGCCGAGCGCCTTTATGTGGGCCGTCCTGTCGTCTTCTTTGTCCTGCCGCGTTTTTTCATGGCGTTTTATCGCACCGGAAATATATTCTTTCGTGTCGAAAAGAGCGACGACGCCGGTCTGCGAATGGCTTCCCATAGTCTGACGGTAGGCATAGAAGCGCTTCTCGGGATCTGTTTTGAGAACGCCTTCGCCAAGCATCGAATCAAGAGCCTTTCTCGCCTGCGCATACGCTTCCGGCGAAGAAGGATCGGTTCCCGGCGGAAGATCTATCTCAGGCCGAGAAACATGAAGAAAACTCTTGGGATTGCCGGCTGCGAGAGACCGCGCCTCGGCTGTGCCGACGACATCGTACGGCACGGCGGCGACCGACGGGGCATCGTGCTCGTCGGGTCTGGCCGCCTGGAATGGCTGTATAATCATGCTTTTGACTCAGAAACCTATGTTCGCTATAGGCAGGAAGCGGAAATCGGACGCTCGGATGACATTGATCACGCCGACCTGTACGCCGTACATCTCCTCGGATCTGTTGATGAGCCCCACCTGGAAGCCGTTCATCGACAAAGTCGTGTTCACAAGCCCCACCTGGAAGCCGGAGGCGATGCCGGCCTCGTTCCAAAGCCCGACCTGAAGACCGATCTTGTCCGCCTGCACCGCCGTGTTGTAAAGCCCTACCTGGAAACCGGACAGTTCGTCTTTCACGTCGTTCCGCAAAAGGTTGAACATGCATCCCTCGAATTTGCGCACGCGCCCCCACAGCCCGATGTCGAAACCTGTGACGCTGTCGTGCTTGGACGAATACGGAATCGTTATGCGGAATCCGACGATGTCAGGCGACTGCGCGGCCGACGGTATTTCGCAAATGGCGAAGAAAGCAGGCCACACGCCTATGTCTTTCGCCGGAGGCTCGACGATTTTCTCGAGGGTCTCGGCGCTGATGTCATCCTCGTCCTCGATGTCCACATCGAGTTTCTCGTTGGCCCCGGCGGCGTAAGCGCCCGCCGCGAACAGTGCCGAAGCCGCGACTGCGGCAAATAGTTTTTTCATGTTTCCGTCGCTCCTTTTCTGCTTGATGGTTTATTTTCCGTCATTCATGTTTTTCAGCGCCGAAGACACGGCGAGCATGCGTTCGGAAAGATCTTCGAACCCGACGTCGGTGGAATAGACGTCTTTGTAATATCTGTAAGCCTTTTCGAGGTCGCCGGCCGCTTCGGCGCAACGACCGAGCCTGTAGACTACGTTTTTCTTTAGATCGTCCATCGTGGGTATCGCGTCGCGCGCCGTCTCGAGTTGCATGACGGCCATGTCGGTCTGGCCTTTTTCAAGAAAGCACAAAGCGAGATAGTAAAGCGCCCAGAGCCTGTCTTTGGGGCTCTTCTGCGCAAGCTGGAGATGTTCGAGCGCTTCGTCGAAGTACCCGTAAGTGTAGTAGAGAACGCCGATTTCGTATCTGAGATGAAGATCGTTGGGATAGCGCTCGACTCTCGCGGCGAGATCGTCGAACCTGTACTGGTCGCGTTCGGCTTCAAGAGCCTGGGCGGCCGCTTCGTCTCCCGCCTCCCTCGCCTCGTCTATACGGCTTTCGAACGCCTGGATCCTGGTCTGCGAAAGCATGCGGTCGAGCTCCGGATCCATCGAACCTGCCGCTTTGATTGCTTTCTCGAGACAGTCTATCGCCTCGTCGTAGCGCTTGTTCTGCGTGTAGAGCCTTGCGAGAGCCCGGCGGAAGTTCATATTCTTGGGCTCGCGTTCGATCTGCTGCAGTTTTTCGGCGATGAGCGAATCGGCATCGGCCCCGGATATGACCGCCTTGTTCGCCTGATCGAGACGTTTGGCCTGTTCCTTGTTGGCTATCAGGTTCTGGAAGCCGCCGCGCTTGCCGGCCGACTGCTCCCACCCGGAACTCATGGTCGCCCGGGCCTCTGCGTTCTTCAGCTTCTGCAAAACGCTCTGGTCGCCCGGGAGGACACGCGAAAGTTTCTGGTATGCGTCGCGAGCCTTCGTCCAGTTTTTCGACATCGAATAATAATTTGCCACAAGCTCCAGAAGACGCGGATCTGAAGCGCCGCATTCATATGCCGCTTCCACAGTCACCGCGGCAGCCTCCATTTTGCCTGCGGCCTCTGCCGCCGACACCGCAGCCTTGATGTTGTCCGGATCGAGCGGATTCGAAGAAAGAAGCTTCTCGGCCTCGGCCATCGCCGCCGCCGTGTCGCCTTTTTTCACGAGCCCTGCTATTTTGCGACGCAAGAACGCGGCGGAGATTTTTTCCGCGAGGCCGGTCTTGCCGCTGTGCCTGAAATTCGCTATCTGCGCCGCACGAAGGAGTTTCCTCGTTTCAACCACGTCGGGAGCCGCCGCGACGGCCTCGGACAAAAGCTCTATAGCAAGCTCGTATCTGCCGGTCTCGAGAGCCTGCCGCCCGCGATTCGTGAAATTCTGCGCTTTCTGGGCTAAATCTACTGCCATTGCGATATAGATTCCATCATGGTGTGACGGCGAGCCTCTCGTCGGCGGAGAATCCCGCCGCACCTGGCGACTTGTACGTCTTGAGCATGAAATGCGTGGCCGTGGAAAGAACCCCGTCGATGGTGGCCAGATCCTGTGCGACGAACTGCGCCACATCCTGCAGAGAATCGCCCTTGACGAAAACGAGCAGATCGTACGCGCCCGACATGAGGAAACACGCCTCGACCTGTTCGAATCTGGAAATCTTCTCGGCTATCCTGCCGAACCCAGACTCGCGCTGCGGCGTGATCTTGAGTTCGATGACCGCGCGCACATCGTTTGCTTTTGCACTCATTTCGCGTTATCCTCCACGTCTTCGATTTCCATCTCCAGAATGTCGTCGATGATTTTTCTCGCGAACTCCTCTCCTATCCTGCCGGAAGCGTCGCGCTTTCTCGAAACGGCGTCGCTGTCGTCAAGATACGTCGTCATCGCGACATATTCACGGTTGTCGACAAGCACCCTGCCGCGTTTCTTGTCGATTACGCTGACCTTCGCCGTCACTTTGAACCTGCTCTCACGGTATCTATCGCCGGTTGAACGCGAGAACGCCGCCTCGCTGGACGACTCGCCCGTAAGAATTCCCTGCACTTCCAGAGCAGCATCGTCCGAAGAAACTATTTTGAACGTTCCCTCTCGCTGGAATTCGCGGAGTATCTGCCGCGTGACTTCGTTGCCGAGACCCGTCACGAAAGTTTCATTTCTGAAAACGGGCACCGACACCGTCCGCATTCCGGCGGGCACGCCGCTCTTCCACGAGTATCCCGCGCAACCGGCGACAACGGCCGCCGCGGCGACGCAGAACAACCGCACTGCGATCTTGCTCATTTTACGCTCTCCTCCATCTTTTCGTTTTGCGGCAGCGACGCAGCCGCTCCGTCTCCCGTATCTGCAGGCGTTTCGCCGGCGAGCTCGTCGAGGCGCGCACGCGCCTCTTCGGCATGCCGGCCTTCGGGATTTGCCTTGAGGAACTCTCCGTACGCATTCCTCGCGTTTCGTTTCGTCCTTGTCCGCGAATCATAGAATTTGGCGGACGCAAATGCTTCATCCTCGAGCTTCGCCGACGCCTCGGCGAGATGGCGCGTGATTTCCTCGGCGTCTTCCTGGTCAACAACGCGGCGCAGCGCGCTCCGCAGAAAATTCACCGTGTCGACGGCGCGCGTGCGGTTGTAGCCGTGGAGATCGAGTATCTTCATCCTCGTTTCGCACTCCTCGACAAGAGCATACCGAGACTCTTCCGAATCGGGATATGCGTTCTGCAGAGTCTCGTAGACAAGAACCGCCTTGTCGTATTCGCCGTCGGCTTTGCGCAGGCGCGCTGCCGCGAGCATCGCCGCCGGGGCAAAAGACGCTCCAGGAGCCCTGAACACGACGGCTTCGTAGGCATGACGCGTTTCAACCCTGTTTTCGAAGCGGATGAAACAGATGTTCTTGCCCGTTGCCTGCATGCGTCTGGCGGTATCGTACATTTTGCCGACGACTTTGGAATAATCGCACTGCGCAGAATAGTAGTCGAGCAGATACTTGTATTCGGTGAAAGCCTGGATCGGGTTTTCGTACACTGAAAGTTCGAGATCGGCAAGCCGCTCCTGCGCAACCGGAGCCTCAGGCGATGAAGGCCAGTTCCGCACGAGAGCATCATACCCCTTGCGCGCCTTGCGGTAGGCCCCTTCGGATTCGCATGCCACGGCCCATTGAAGCTGGTCGAACGGCGTATCTTTCTCGGGACCGTTCAGAAACGCAAACCACTTCGGCTTTTTTTTCTCGCTTACGACCACACCTTCCTGGATGTCGAAACCGGGATATGCGTCTGTTGCGTATCTCGGGACTCCGCTCTGGAACGACGAGACGTCGGCCATGCATACGGACGAGACCGCGACAAGCGCGAAAATCATGAATATGCGGAGTCTTTTCATATTGCTTGCCTATATTATATCAAATTTTCGGAGCCGGGGGAAGTCTTCCGTTGTCAAGAAGATCTTTTACTATCATGCGCGCTTCGGTTTCAAAATCGCCTTTGAGCATCCATTTGAGGAAATTCGGCTCGTTCACGAGCAGGTCTTTGAGTTTCTCGCCCTTCTTTTTGCCGAAATTCACCGTGAGTTCTCCGTTTTTCCAACGCAACGTTCCCATGCGGTCGGCGTTGAGCGGATCGCGCGGGACGAGATATTCGTCCATCTCGGCGGCCGTGGAAGGCAGATCGGGATAACGCTCCATCTGCGCTTTCAGAACGGCAAGCGTCGCTTTGGCATCGGCCTCAGCGCCGTGCGCCCCTTCGTGGGCGCGGCCGAGATAGAACTTCACCGCCGCGGTGAGATCTCTCGGCTCTTTCTTGTGGAATATTCTCTGGACATCGATGTGCAGACGCTGAGACGGGGCGAAATTGAAGCCCGAACGCGCGAATTCCTCTTCGAGACAAGGAATGTCGAAGCGATCTGCGTTGAAACCGGAAAGATCGCATCCATCGAAAAAAGCGAAAATCTCCGCGGCCTTGTCGGCGAACGTCGGGCAAGACGCAACGATTTCATCGGTTATGCCGTGGATTGCGGTCGTCTCGGGAGGAATCGGAATCGTGGGGTTGAGGAGCCACGTTTTCGTCTCCTCGGTCCAGTCGGGGAAGACTTTCACCGCGGCAAGTTCTATGATGCGGTCTTTCCGCGCGGAAGTGCCCGTCGACTCTATGTCGAAAACGACGAGAGGTCTTGAGAGTTTCAAAGCTGGCATATGAGATCGTTCCTGTAGAGAGCGCGGACGGCATCGCAGTCTAGCGTGTGCCCGGCGCGGAAACTGACGACGGTTCCGGCAAAACGGTCGGTACCGGTAAGAGACAATGCCGCCATGAGATCGAGCACGGCCCTGTGCCAGACAGGCTCGAGGAACTTGCCTGCGACAGGGAAGCGCGGCGCCGTATGGTAGCGCCGGCGGCCGTGTATGAGGATGTTCTTCTTGTTGTATCCCCAGTTGCGCGTGGCCGCGAAAAGCTTGCCTATGGTCCGTGCGAGAATATACTGCCTGTATGTGGCGTTGGTCCTCGCGAGCGACGCATAGCGGAAAGTCTCCGGCGTGGCGTCGAAAAGAATGCGCTCGTCGCCTATCACTGTATTCCAGCGTATCGCGCAATCTATAGTGAGACGCGGAGAAACGGGATCGGCAGGAAGGAAAAGAAGAAAATCGCCGCGGCCGCCGCCGAACGCGACAGGCTCCTTCACGGTCACCCATGTCGCCGTCTCCGGCTTTTCTACGATCTTCGCGTGCTCTACGGCCTTCACGAGCGGAAGCGACGACTGGTCGAAAAGCGGAGGATCGCCAGAATTGACCTTTATAACGACATCGTCGAGCCCGAGCCCGGCCTTGAGGGCTATTATGTGCTCGACCATTCTGAGATAGTTGTGCTCCGATCCGGCGCGGAGAACGAGATTCTGGGCGCTTGTCCAGAGATTGGAAATGTCCACGGCTATGTCGAGCTGTGCGGGCAGATCCGTACGGCGTATCCACCAGCCGGGTTTTTCCGAAGGCGCGAACGTGAGCGTCTGTTTTCTGCTGCCTTCAAAAGTTCCGATGCCAGAGACAGACGCCTCCCCGGCGAGAGTGGTCCTCGCCGGAGGAAGTGTCGGGAATCCAGGCATGGCAAGGCGGCATTCGTCGATTTTCATACGGGAGAATTCCGCATACGCGGCCTCTATCGCCGCGCTCGAACCGAAGAGCGCCCTGCCTATTTTATATTCTGGCCTGAAGTCCATCTCGTCTTTTTTTTTTTACGAAGCGCAGAGTTTGAAGAGAACGCCCGCCACCACGGCAGAGCCGATGACGCCAGAGACGTTAGGCCCCATCGCCTGCATGAGGATGAAATTCGTCGGATCCTCAGAGAGCGAAACCTTGTTCGAAACGCGCGCCGCCATCGGGACGGCCGACACGCCTGCGGAGCCGATGAGCGGGTTGATCTTCTCTTTGGAGAAGATGTTCATCAACTTCGCCATGAGGACGCCCGCCGCGGTCCCGACGCAGAACGCCACGAGACCGAGAGCGAGAATTCCGAGCGTCGTCGCGGAAAGGAACTTCTCGCAAGCGAGCTTGGAGCCGACGGACAGCCCGAGCATTATCGTCACGATGTTTATGAGCGCGTTTGACATCGTGTCGGAGATACGCGAAACGGACGAGCCAACCTCCTTGGCGAGGTTTCCGAGCATGAGAGCGCCGATGAGCGGCACAGCCGACGGCAGAAGAACCGCACAGAGGAGAAACACGATGATCGGGAAGCAGATGCGCTCGATGCGCGTGACGTTTCTCAGCGGAGGCATCTTGATGGCGCGCTCGGCCTTGGTCGTGAGCGCCTTCATGATCGGCGGCTGGATGATCGGGACGAGCGCCATGTACGAATACGCCGCCACCGCTATCGCGCCGAGAAGATCGGGTGCGAGACGCGACGTGAGCCATATGGCCGTCGGGCCGTCGGCTCCGCCGATGATGCCGATGGACGCCGCCGCCTTGATCGGGCTTACGCCGCCGAAGAAATCGGCTCCGAAAAGCGCGGCGAGACCGAGCGCGCCGAAGAGCGCGAAGAATATGCCGAACTGCGCGGCGCCGCCGAGAAGAGCCATCTTCGGGTTGGCGATGAGCGGACCAAAATCGGTCATTGCCCCCACTCCCATGAAGATCATGATCGGGAATACGCCCGTATCAATGCCGAAATGGAAGAAGTAATAGAGGAATCCGCCCGGCTCGACGATTCCTCCCGTCATGACGGGAACGCCGGACGAGAGGAAACTCACGATGCCGTCATGCATCATCGCAGGCGTGGTCACGCCTCCGAGGGGGCAGTTGGCGAGAAGTCCTCCGAAGCCTATAGGCAGCAGGAGAAGCGGCTCGAAGCCCTTCACTATCGCCAGATACATCATGACGAGGCACAGCGGAATCATGATGAGCTGTCCGAGGCCGTAAGGCATTCCGAAAAGCGTCTTGACTTCGTGCCCTTCGACAAACCTGCCGACGTCGTCGAAGTAGCCGCCGATCCACTTTTTAGTCTTCAGGTGGTAGTAGCCGTTCGGCGTCTTGTAGCCGCTTTTGTCATCGTGTGGGTCTTTGCCGAGCATCGCGTTCGCGCTGACGCGGTCGGCCTCGGCATAGTCGCCGGTTATGTACGCCGGCGCGCGGCGCGAGAGAAATCCCGCAACGCCGGTATCGCCGACGATGCCTTTCGCTTTCGCGAGCATCGTCCGCCATCCGCTCTCCTCCCTGGCGGGAGCGGGAGCCGGAGCGCTCGCCGCCGATGCGGCGGCGACTGCGCAAACGGCGAGAACAGAGAGAAGGAACCTTTTCATCTTGTTTTATTCCTTTCCCGGGCTCAACCTACAACAGCGAGAACATCGCCCGTGGCGACCTTGTCGGTCGCGGCAACGAGCACGGTGAGCGTGCCGTCGCACGGCGCCGTCACCGGGGTCTCCTGTTTCATGACGTCCATGACGAGAATTTCATCGCCCTTCGACACGGTATCGCCGGAATTCGCGCTGACACGGAGAACCATGCCGGGGACAGGCGCCTTCACTTCGGTGCCTCCTGCGGGCGACGCCGCCTGCGCCTTCGCGGCCTTGATGCCGTCCTCGGCCGTGAAGGACACTTCCTTGCCGTTGACGACGGCCTTGCCTTCGTCCTTGATTTCCACGCCGTAGGCCTTGCCGCCGATCGTCACGGTGACGGCGCCGCCCTTCGCTTTGGGCTTTGCGGTCTCTGCGAAACGGCAACCCATGGGGGCCTTCGACGGATCCTTGAGGAAGAGAATGCCCTTCTCCTTGCAGCTCGCGGCGATGAAGATGTTTTCGTCGGTGACGGGGAGCCCCGCATCTTCGAGCATCTTCTTCGCGACGGCTCCGCCCTTCTTGGGATCGGCGTCGTTCATCTCGAGAACAGTCTTCGTCGTGGGCGTTGAATAAGGCCTGTTGAGATCGGAGGAGGCCATGAACGCGGCGGCCTTCTCGACGAGCTCCGGATCCGGAGGAACGGGCGTCTTGCCGAAATAACCGAGGAGCATCTTGGCGTATCCCGGCGCGAACACCTTCCACTTGCCGTGCATGACGTTGTTGATCGCCTGCTGCGCATAGAACTGCGAGACGGGCGTCACCGACGTGCCGAAGCCGCCGAGCCTCACGCAGTCGTACATTTCGGCGATCATGTCGTCGTACTTGTCCATCATGCCGTTGTCGCGAAGCATCTGCGTGTTCGCGGTGAGAGCGCCGCCGGGCATGGGGCTCCAAACGATCTGGGGCGAAACGGACATCGCCTCCGGCGGGATGAAGTATTTCTCCATCGCATGCTTGAAGGAATCTTCGGCCTTCTTGATCTTGTTGATGTCGAAGTCGAAGCAGAAATCTGGATCGCCGTCGAGGCAGTGCCACATCGTGATGATGTCGGGCTGGCACGTGCCGCCGGACATCGGCGCCATCGAAAGATCTATGCCGTCGGCGCCGCCCCTGAGAGCCGCGAGATAGCACGACACGCCGTTGCCGGCCGTCTCGTGGCTGTGGAACTGGATGTGCACGCCGTCGCCGAGAAGCTGGCGGGCGAGCTTCATCGTGTTGTACACCGTCGCGGGGGTCGATGTGCCGGAAGCGTCCTTAAAGCAGACGCGGTCGAAAGGAATGCCGGCGTCCATGATCATTTTGAGACGGTCGCGGTAGAACTCGGGCGTGTGAGTGCCCTTGTTGTCGATTCCGGGAGGAAGGCCCATCATCGTAACGACGACCTCGTGGTTGAGCCCCGCGTCGTGGATGCACTGGCCGGACCACTTGAGGTTGTTGACGTCGTTCAGGGCGTCGAAGTTGCGGATCGAGCTCATGCCGTGCTTCTTGAACATCTGCGCATGGAGTTTGATCATATCGCTCGACTGCGACTCGAGACCGACGACGTTGACGCCGCGCGAAAGAGTCTGGAGATCGGCCTCCGGAGCAGCCTTGCGGAATGCGTCCATCACGTCGAACGCATCTTCCTGGCAGTAGAAATAGCAGCTCTGGAATCTCGCGCCGCCGCCCGCTTCGAACCAGCGAACGCCCGCATCGTACGCCTCCTCCACGCAGGGAAGGAAATCTTTGGAGAGGACTCTCGCGCCGACGACGGACTGGAAGCCGTCGCGGAACGCGGTCAACATGTATTTTACTGTTTTTTTAGCCATTTTCATTTACCTTTTTTTTAAATCTTCAGATTTGCATGTTACTGTCAGCGGTTCATCGCGACCGCGATGGCGAGCGCGACATCGGCATCGTCGCCGGCGGCTTTCGTCTTCGCGGCCGGCTTCTTGGAAGGCTCCGCCGGGAGAATGGAATCAAACCGCGCGATCCACGAGCACGAAACCCTGGTGACGACGATGAGAATTCCGAGAAACAAATAGACTATCCCCATGCCGAAAAGCATGAGAACAAGCCCCTGTCCTATCATATCCATGTCTTGTTGTCCTTGTTCTTTTGTTTTTCCGTCGATCGCCTACTCGTCGATGTTGACGAGCTTGAGCGTCTCGAAATCGATTCTGCGGTAGTAGCAGTTTCGCGGAGCTCCTGCCTTGTTCTTCGTGTGGCATATGCCGCCGCGGCACGGCCTGACTATATAGAGAAGCGAATTCTGTTCGCAGTTGACATACGCCTCGAGGAGGTCGAACGTCTCGCCCGAAGTCTCTCCCTTGAACCAGAGTTTGTTGCGGCTCGTCGACCACAGGACGAGCTTGCGTTTCGCGAACGACTCGCGCATGGCGTATTCGTTCGTGTATGCCACGAGTATAACTTCTTTGGTGTCTGCGTTCTGCACCGCGACCGGTATCACGCCCGGATCGCACGGAGCGCTGCCGGCGGCACGCGTGGCCGTCACCTGTTTTCCTACGTTTTCGAGCTTTGTGAAATCAAGCTCGAGATCGAGAGATTCTTCAAGTTGTCCCATTTCGTTCCCTGTGTTGGAGTTATTGGACGCTATTATACCATATCGGCCGGATTTTTCAAACCGCAAAAAAAAATCCCGCCGCTTCCGGCGGGATCGTTCATATGTCCGCGGGCGAAGATGCCGTTCGCGTCGCGAGGGCGTGTTCTTCCGGTTTCCCGTATCCCCACAAAACAGCAACCGAATCGATGCCGTTCTCGCGGGCGGCGTTGAAATCGTTGGCCGTATCGCCGACCATCACCGAATCCGCGGCCGTCGCGCCGCACATCTCCAGCACGTGCCGGAGAAGCTCCCCCTTGCGAAGTTTGCCGACGGCAGGATCGGCGGCGTACATGTCGCCGGCGTAGATGCCGTCGAAAACGCGGTCCCATCCGAAATGTCGGGCCATCGCTTTGGCGCCGGCCATACGCTTGTTGGTGACGATGTATACTCCCGCCCCTGCCGTCTTCAGCTCCCGCACGCGGTCCATAACGCCTGGATATTCCCTGGTGGCGGGGAAACCGTCGGAATCGTAGTGCACGCCGAAAAGCCGCCTGAGTTCGGAGGCGAAAGAATCGGAATACAGATCGGGATAAAGTTTCTTCGCCATATCCTCGAGCGTTGGACCGGCGACGAAAAGCGTGTCGAAATCTCCGGCATCCACCCCCATGTCCGCCAGAGCCGCCTTCCATGCAAGACGTATGTCAGCATCCGTATCGGCGAGCGTGCCGTCAAGATCGAAAAAATAAAATTTCTTCATCGCCCGCACTCCGCTTCGGCTTCGCGCACCGCCGCGATCACGTCGGCTGGAGACTCCGCTTCGAAAAGACGCTCCATGAGTCCTTCGCCGTGCGCGAGAACGGCGAGTCGCGCGAGGATGTGGAGATGAAGATCCCTGTCTGTCGCGCATACGAGAAAGAAATGGCTCGTTGGGGCTCCGTCAGGAGCGCCGAAATACACGGGGCGCAGGCTGCGGCCGTACGCGATGAACGATTCTTCGAAAAGATACGGATCGTGATAGCGCGGATGGAGAAACGCCGCGCCGCAGCCGACCGCGGTAGATGCCACCTCTTCGCGCGCGGAGAGTTCTTTGAAAAGCGCCTCGCCGTCATAGACGAGATCGGTGCGCATAGCGAGATCGGTCATGTCGCGGATCATGCCGGCCTTCGCTTTGGCCGCGAGAGCAAGATCGATCGCCTCCTCGCGGAGAAGAGACTGGACGAGCGTCCGGGCTTCGCCGCCGTTGCGGGAGAGCTCTTCGGTCATGGAACGGTGGCAGGCGTCAAGCTCGCTCGAACGGACCGAAAGCAGATGCCGCTGGCGCCACTCGTCGATATCGCGGCGGCGGAAGAACCATCCGCCGGCGCGCTCCTCCGCCGCTATTTCGCCGCGCTGCGCGCAATGTTTGAGATCGTTGGCGTCGATGTGCGCCGCTTCAGACGCCGCCTTGAGATTCAATGATTCATTTCCGTCAGACACGATATGTTCCTCGCAAACTTATTTTCTTCCGCCATGGAATACGAAACCCCATATTTTGAAAAAGTACTTGAGATACACGAGCGGCAGACACGACCAGACGCCGTGGGCGCAGAGAGCTCGCAGATCTTCGCGGTTGATCTCGACGTTCGAGCGCCAGCCGGCGGTGGAGGCCCCGCCCGTGCGCATCACAACGACGCACTCGGGGAGATACGCCGCTTTGAGCTTCGCGAGATAGAGATAGCGCAGCTCGAGTTCGAAGTC
The DNA here is from genome assembly GCA_017507065.1 of Kiritimatiellia bacterium. Lineage (GTDB taxonomy): Bacteria > Verrucomicrobiota > Kiritimatiellia > RFP12 > UBA1067 > UBA1067. Next base: position 13,724 of record JAFWBO010000125.1, read on the forward strand.
GGCGCAGATGCGGTAGTCGAGAGAATAGCCGCCGAGCCGGTCGAAGCACTCGCGGCGGACGTAGAACGACGGATGAGGCACCATTGCGGCGAAACGGAACATCCACGGCCGCCAATGTTTCGCCGAGCAGTAGCGCACGCTCTTCGCGTTACGCAGCTCCTCGACGCTCGTCCCATCCCTCACGAAGCGGATATCGGCATAGACGCAATCGACTTCAGGCTTCAGACTTCCGACTTCCAGGGGCTCAAACGCGGCGGCAACATGCGCCAGCGTCTCGTCCGTC
>JAFWBO010000126.1 GCA_017507065.1 Kiritimatiellia bacterium
AGTGCTGGTGCTGGACTGTTGACCGATGCCCGTTTGCACACTTGCGCATTTGCACACTAAGGGCGTTGGATTTCTTCAAGCCAAACGCCATTGCCTTCGCGCATCTTCTTTTTCAAATGCGTAAACCCTGCAAAAAGTTTACATTCTTGCCCGGTTGACGAAATATACGGCCGCGACCATCGACAACAGCGCCCAGAGATAATCCCAACGCCATTTCTCGCCCATGAAAACTATCATGAACGGAATGAACACCGATACCGTTATCACCTCCTGTATGATTTTCAGTTGCGCGACGTTGAACCCCGCCTCCGCGCCGATTCTGTTCGCGGGAACGGCAATCATGTATTCGACGAGGGCTATCAGCCAACTCACTGCGATTATCGCCGCAAGAGGCCAGCTGCTTCCACCTGGCTTTTGGAGCCGCAGATGCCAATACCACGCAAACGTCATGAATATATTGCTGACAAGCAGCATGGCTATCGTTGCAACCTTGTACACTTTATTTCCTCCGTCCTTCGTTTTTCCCGCGTCCGTCAACCTTTCCGTTTCACCGTCCGGTGGACAGGAACGGCTGTGAACGGGTTTTCCGGCCAGTAATGCTTCGGATATCGTCCGCGCATCTCGCCACGGACGGTCGGATAGCCTTCGCGCCAGAAATTAGCGAGATCTTTCGTCGTCTGCACCGGTCGCATCGCCGGAGAAAGAAGCACCATAACGACGCTCGTCCTGCCGCCTGCGACCTTAGGCGACGCCATCATGCCGAAACACTCCTGCAGTTTCACCGCCGCGACAGGCTCCGCCCCGGAATAATCTATGCGTATCCGGCTTGAACTTGCCACCTCCACCGTCTGCGGTGCGAGCGAATCAAGCTCACGCCGAGTATGCCCCGTCCCGGAAAGAATGAAATCGAAAACCTTCTCGAGATCGAGCCTTTCGAGATCTTTCCATTTCGACATCCCGGCAAGAAAAGGCTCTATCGCCGCCGCCATCGCCGCATCGGAGACATCCGGCCACGATCCGTCCACGAAAACACGGCCGAGAAACGAGATTCTGTCTCTCGTTTGCAGAGCGTTCTTCGTCCAGCATGGCAGGTTCGCAACGCCCTTCTTCGCGATACCGGAAGCGAGCGCCTTTGCGACGGCGGCGGCGTCGGCGGCACCAGCCGACGGTTTTTCGCAGAGGACCATCTCGCCGAGCCTCTTCACTGTCGCGCACCTTACGCTCTCTGAACGGGCGTCCCACGCGCACACGCCCTCTTCGCGGATCCTGTCGCCGAAAATCTCCTCGATTTCCCGCTCTTCCAAGGGAGATGCGAGAAACACCCTTGCGTCTCCCGAACGCTCGTCGAGATCGCAACAGACCAGATAAGCGCATCGCGCCATCGGATCGTCCCGGTCGAGCGAAGCCCCGCGGCCCGACACCATCGTGAACGTTCCGTTGCCGCGGTTCTTCGCGACACGGTCTGGATAAGCGAGCGCGAGAAGCGCGCCTTCGCTTTTCGCTCCGCCTCCCCGCTCCGCAAAACGCGAAGCCGCCGAAGCGAATCTGTCCGCAAGGAGGGCCACCCTCCTCGAAGACCCCCTCTTCGGCGTTTCCCGCACCTCGTCCATGATTTTTCCGATGTCGGTCTCGCGCGTTTTCGCCCCCTCTTCGAGAATCGCGGCGAGGAACGACGCCGTTTCGATATTCTCCAGGCCCGCGCCAAGCATCATGTTTGCAAGACGCGGATGCATCGAAAGCCGGGCCATCCTGCCGCCTTTGGCCGTGATGCGGCCTTTTTCGTCCAGAGCTCCGAGGCCGAAAAGAAGATTTCTGGCCTGCTCCCATGCGGCGGCAGGAGGAGGATCCGTCCACGGAAGATCGAGCCGCCCGGACGCGCCCCACGCGGCGCAGGCAAGCACCGTCGGCGCAAGATCCGCTTCGAATATCTCCGGCGTCATTCTTTCGGGGCGGTGCCGCTCGGCGGCCTCGTCCCAGAGACGTATGCAGACTCCAGGCGCGACTCGGCCCGCACGGCCGCGCCGCTGCTCGGCCCTGTCGCGCGAAAGCGGCAAAGTCTGGAGCGCGCTCATTCCGCTCGCGGGCGAAAACCTCGGAACGCGCATGAGCCCCGAATCCACCACGCATTTTATCCCCGGAATCGTGAGCGACGTTTCCGCTATGGACGTGGCAAGAACAACCTTTCTCCTCGCGAAAGAGGCGAACACTTTTGCCTGCTCTTCTTTGGGAAGAGCTCCGTAAAGCGGCAGCACCTCGACATCGGCATGCGAAAGCTCCTCTGCCGCGCGTCTGATTTCGCTTTCGCCAGGGAGGAACACGAGTATGTCGCCATCGGTCTGAGCAAGCGCCCTTGCCACGCCGCGCGCCACCGAAACATCTCCGAGATATTTAGTTTCGACCGGATACATCCGCCCTTCGGCGCGCACATGCACCGCCCCGGGGATCGTCGAAACCAGAGCGTCCGCATCGAGCGTCGCCGACATCACCGCAATGCGAAGATCTGGCCTGAACACGTCTCTCGACTCCCTCGCGAAAGCGAAGGCGAGATCGCAGGCGAGCGAGCGCTCGTGGAATTCGTCGAATATGACAAGCCCTGTATCTGAAAGTTCGGGATCCGCCAAAAGCCGCTGGGCAAGAAGCCCTTCCGTCACGATTTCAAGCCGCGTAAAGGAAGAAACCTTCCTCTCGAGCCTCACCTGATATCCCACCGTGCCGCCAGGCTTCTCTCCGAAACGTGAAGCGATGAATTCGGCGCACATCTTCGCGGCGAGACGCCGCGGCTCGAGCACGACGATCTTGCGCCCCCCGAGCCACGGTTCGTCGAGGAGAGCCGGCGGCACGCATGTGGTTTTGCCGCTTCCCGGGGGCGCCGTCACGACAGGCACGCCGTTTGCGGCGAGAATGCGTTTTATTTCGCCGATCTTCTCTTCGACGGGGAACATCCCTCGCATCCGTCAGAAGAACAGTTTCGCGACGGCGAGCATCCCCTGCTTCCAGGGGACACGGTGCGACACGCCGCTCTTCCCTTTGAATTCGCCGAGATGCGCCACATACCAATCGTAGTTTCTGACGAGAGCCGCCTTGTTGGAATACCGCGGCTTGAAGCCGAGCACCCTTTGGGCCTTCTCTATCGAAACGAAAGAATCTGTCGACGCCGTCTCGTACACCCACGGATAGAGAGGAGAAAGGCGGAGCTTTTCAAGTATGCGCAAAATAAACACGAGCGGCTTTACCGGCATGGGACGGATTTTCTTCCCGTGGCCGGCGCGGTCGAGGACAGCCTGATAGTCCTCTTTCATCGTCGTGAACTCCTCCGCGCCGATGTTGAATTCCGTGGACACCTCGGCTTTGGGAAGCGTCATGGCCGCATAAATCGCATCGCAGAGATCGTCCACGTCCATAAGCTGGTAGCGGTTCTTTCCGCTGCCGATCATCGGAAAGCCGTGCCCGGTGTACGCCCAGTCGTAAAAAAGCGCAAAAACGCCGAGCCTTTCCGGGCCGATGAAACTCTTCGGCCTTATGATGCTAACGCAGTAGCCGTCCTTTATCGCCTCGCGGCAGATGTTCTCGGCCTCGATCTTCGCTTTTCCGTACGGGCCGACGCCTACGAGCGGATCGGTTTCATAGATAGGATGCCTCTTCGGAACGCCGTAAACGGCGGTGGAAGAAATCTGGATCATGCGGTCGGCGCCGAATTTGCGGCAGGCGGCAAGCACGTTGCGGCACCCGTCCACTTCCGTGGTCATTATATCCTCTTCGCTGTAGAGAGGAAGGGCCGCCGCGCAATGCACGACGACATCGCACCCGTCGACTGATTTCTCGACTGCCGCCGTATCGCGGACATCCCCTTTCAAAAACTTGAGCCAGCTTGCGGATTTTTCAGGATAATCAAAATCGGCTATATCCAAAACACGAATCTCATCCACGCCCTTCTCGCGAAGGAAGCGGATGAGATTGATGCCCAGGAAGCCGGAGCCGCCCGTGACGAGGACTTTCATCACTTGGCCTCGGCAGGAGCCTCAGGTTTTGCGGCGGCTGGCGCCGCGGCCGGAGCCGCGGGGGCCTCGCTCTTCGCAGCTGGCGCCGCGGCCGGAGCCGCGGGGGCCTCGCTCTTCGCGGCAGGCGCGGCCGCCGGAGCCTGAACCGGCGCTTCTTCCGGAAGCGCAGCCGGGAGTTCGGGCAATTGCGGGAGAGCCGCGGCAGGAGCCGCGACCGGCGCCGCCTCGACGTCTCCCACGACAGAAGAGGTCGTCTTCGTCGAGGTTAGACGAGCGAGAACAAGCGTGTTCAACAGGAACACGGCGCCGAGAACCGCGGTAGCCTTTATAAGCACGTTCCCCGCATCGGCGCCGAGCGCTCCCTCGAGCGCACCGCCGCCGAACGCACCGCCCAAGCCGCCTTCTTTCGGCTTCTGGAGCATGACTATGAGCGCCAGAAGTATGCAGACGACGACTTCAACGAAGTAGAGCAATCCGATAAATATACCCATGACCGTTCTGCCTTTCTACAGTTTTCAGGCCTGCTCGGCCTTGGCGTCGAGTTCAGCCATGGCCGCACGGCGCGAGAGCTTGATTCTGCCGCGCTCGTCGACATCGAGGCACTTGACCATCATCTTGTCGCCGACCTTGCAGACGGCTTCGACGCTGGGCACGCGCTTGTCGGAAAGCTCGGAAATGTGGCAAAGCCCGTCCATGCCGGGAAGAATCTCGACGAACGCGCCGAAATCTTTGATGCCTGTAACCGTGCCCTCGTAGATTTTGCCGGGCTCGGCTTCCGCCGCGACCGAACCGACAGCCTTCTTGGCCGCCTCCATCGACTCGAGGCTCGTCGCGAAGATCGAGACCTTGCCGTCGTCGTCGATGTCGATCTGCGCGCCGGTGGATTCGACGATCGAACGGATGTTCGAACCGCCGGGACCGATGAGCGCGCCGATTTTGTCGACGGGAATGTGCATCTCTTCGATCCGGGGCGCGTACTTGTTGAGCTCGGCCCTCGGGGCGGGGATGACGCTCTCCATGAAGTCGATGATCTTGAGCCTCGCGTCGTGAGCCGCCTTGACGGCGCCCTCGACGAGATCCCAAGTAAGGCCCCTGAGCTTCAGGTCGACCTGAAAGCCGGTGATGCCCTTCTTCGTGCCGCCGACCTTGAAGTCCATGTCGCCGCAGTGGTCTTCGGCGCCGAGAATATCGGTTACGAGGACCTTCTTCGACTGGTCTTCATTGGTGAAGAGGCCGATCGATATGCCGGCGACGGTCCTCTTGAGAGGCACGCCAGCATCCATGAGCGCAAGGCAGCCGTTGCAGATGGAAGCCATCGACGACGAGCCGTTGGAGCCCATGATCTCGCTCACCACGCGGATGGAATACGGGAAATCGTCGGGAAGCACCTCGGCGATCGAACGCTCGGCGAGAGCGCCGTGGCCGATTTCGCGACGGCCGGTCGACCCGAGCCGGCCGACTTCGCCCGTGCAGTAGGGCGGGAAGTTGTAATGGAGCATGAAGCGCTTCGAGAGATCGCCTCCAGTCACGGAATCGAGCTCCTGCGCATCCTTCTTCGTTCCGAGCGTGACCGTCGCGAACGACTGCGTTTCGCCGCGCGAGAAGATGGCCGAACCATGCAGACGCGGGAACACCCCGACCTGCGCGGAAAGAGGACGGATCTCGTGCTGGCCGCGGCCGTCGATGCGAAGGCCCTTTTCGAGGACGTTTTTCCTGACGGTCTCGATTTCGAGAGCGTCGAAGAGATGGACGAACCCGACGGCGTCGACTTCGGGCCACTTCTCGGAAACCTTCTTGAGAAGGTCTTCCTTGATGGCGGAAACCTTGCCCTGGCGCTCGAGCTTGCCCTTGATGAGCAGCGCGGACGCGAGAGCCTCGCCGCCCTCCTTGCGCATGAAGTCCATCTTGTCGGCAGGCTGGGGAACGTCTTTTATCTCCTTGTCGGGCTTGCCGAGAGCGCGGCGCATTTCAATCTGGAGATCTATGATCTTCTCGACCTCTTCATGGGCGCGCTTGAGCGCCGCGACGAAATCTTCGTCGGAGACTTCCGCCGCAGAGCCTTCCATCATGAGGAACTTGCCTCGGATGCCGGCGTAGAGAAGATCGATATCGCTCTTCGCCTTCTGCTCATGCGTGGGGTTGATCACCCACTCGCCGTCGACACGGCCGATGCGGACGCATCCGATCGGGCCCATGAACGGAATCTCGGAAATGTGGAGAGCCGCCGACGCCGCGTTCACGGCGAGGAAATCTGCCTCGCGCTGCCCGTCGCACTGGATGAGCGTCGAATTGACCTGGACGTCGTTGTAATATCCGTCGGGGAAGAGCGGACGGATAGGCCTGTCGCACATGCGGGCGATCAGGATTTCCTTCGAACTGGGCCTGGCCTCCCGCTTGAAAAAGCCGCCGGGGAACTTGCCCGCAGCGTAGAACTTCTCGCGGTATTCGCACTGGAGCGGGAAGAAATCGATTCCTTCGCGCGGAGTGTCGGTGTTGGTCACCGCCGTGAAGACGGTGTTGTCGCCGTACGAGACGGTGACCGCCCCTGCCGCCTGCTGCGCCAGGAGCCCGGTTTCGATCACGAGGTCGGTCCCCGCGATGTCGACCTTGAACTGTTTCGTTCCTTGCATTGTCTTTTTTTCTCTTTGTTTGTTTGTCAATCGTTCTGACCGCCCGGAGATCCGGCGGCCCGGCGGCGGAAACGACGTTCGAAACGCGTCCGCCGCCATGCCGGCCGGCAGCCTCAGCGCCTGAGTCCGAGCTTCTTGATGAGCTCGCGATACCCCTGCTCGTTCTCGCGCTTGAGGTAGTCGAGAAGTTTGCGCCTGTTCTGGACCTTGCGAAGAAGACCGTAACGGGAAGAGTGGTCTTTCTTGTTCGCTTTGAGGTGGGCTGTGAGAGCTTCGATCTCCTTCGTGAGCGTCGCGATTTGGACTTCGCTCGAGCCCGTATCGCGCTCGTGACGCTGGAATTCGCTGCGGATTGCCGACTTGTCTATTTTCATTTTTTCACCTTGTTGTCGCCGCGAACCGGGAAGCCTCCGAACCGACATCCCCGCACGGGCATGACGGAAGACCTCCTTGTACAGTCGCAGATTCTTGGATTATACCAAAAATCCGAGCCGAAAACAAGGACTTGCCGACAAATATCTGCGAATATCGTGTCCGAATCGTGTCCGAATCGTTTTTCAGGTTAATGGGATAATATCCGCGTTCCGGGAAAAGGAGTACCGGGCACGAAACGGACAAACGACAGAAGGAGAAAAAAATGGAAACTGAAAACAGACAGGGAGACAACCGCAAAACCGGCGTGTCGCGGCCGAGGCTCGCCATCTACCACGCAAACCCGAAAGGAAACGGGTGCGCCGTCAAGCTCGAGCTGCATCCCGCGCATGATTTCACCGACGGCAGCGTGATGGCCGCGTTCGCAAGGCAGATCGCTACGGCGGACCGGAACAGCCCGGGTCAGTTCGCGCGGTTCGATTGGGAAAACCAGATATGCGTCAAGCTCGACTTCTCCGACATCTCTAAAATCCTCCAGGTGCTTGTCGGCGAATGCGAATCGATAGACGACGGGAAAGGCCTGTTCCACCGCTCGCAGAAAGCAGCCACGAAAATAACATTCAGGCACCTCGAAGAACCGGTGCAGGGATATTCGTTCGAGGTCTACCGCACATATCCGGGCGGCGGCGCAGGCGAAGCGGCGGGAGACGCGTCGGCAAGGATCGTCTTCACGAAGAGCGAAGCTCTCGGGCTCGCGAAAGCGCTTGAAGGCACGATGCCCTACGTATGCTTCGGGATACCGATGGTGATCCCGAAAACCGGCGCGGCGTGAGAGAGCCCCCCGTCAGAAACGCGGCAGTTTCGCGAGCGAGTCGGCGCGCCCCCCCTCGCGCGAGCGAAGGCGCCAGATGCGCGAATGCTCCTCGCGAAGCGCCCGCAGGCGTCCTTCGTCGCGGCGGTGGCATGCGGCGTCGACGAGATCGGCCATGTATACGATCTCCTTCGCCCATATGTTGCGCTCGGCATATCTGCCTGCCGCCACGCGCACTCCCGCCGCAACGCCGCCGATTTCGTCGAGCACCGGGCCGGTAAGCGCCGGATGGCGCGAATAGCCGACATCGTTGGCGAGGATGTTGTAAAGTTCTGAACAGTTGGCTTTGAGCGCTCCGCCACGCAGATAGAGAGTGCCGAGCCTAAGCAGCAATCCTCCGAGCGGCGCGTCCATTATCGCGTCGAGCTCGCGCTCGAGATCCATCTTCGCGGCCCTCGCGCCCGAAAACGCAAGATTGCCGGCGAGCACGAGGCCGGGAAGCGAGGCCGCAAGCGGCTGCCAATGTCCGCCGTCTCCCCAGTCGGCGAGCATGTAGCCTGCAGCCCCGTTTTCTCGCCCGGCCTTCTCGGCCGCTTCGAGATTGAGGCGCATGTTTTCCACTCGCCCGCCAAGCGATCTCCATGAAGACGTGCCGGGGCATACGTAGAAATCGAGTCCGGAAGATTTGAACACGGCGGCCTCCGCGGCGAACGGATGATCCGCCTCATAGCCCCAGTCGAGCGCTATCATGTCGCGCGGCAGCCTCGCGGCGCTCTCGGGGTGGCGCAGGACCATATCCCCCCAGAACATAGGCCGCTTGCCGTGCCTTCTCGCGATATCGGCGATCTTCAGCAGGAACGAGAGATATTCTTCGTGATCGGAGATCTCGAACGTTTCGTCGCATCCGATATTGACAAACCTGGATTTGAAATTCGGAAGAAGCTGCGAAAGAATGTCTTCGACGAGCGCGAGGCTTCCCGGATTTGCCGGATCGAGCGTCGTGGGGTCTTTTTTCACGGTCCCCCACGGCGTCACGGCGCCGCCGTTCGGAAATTTCGCAAGCCGTCGGTAGGCGTCGTGCACGAGCCAGCGCTCCATATGGCCGAAAGTGTTCTGATTGGGCACGAGTTCTATGCCTTGCAGAGCGCAATACTCTTCGAGGCGGGCTATCTCGCCAGCGGTCATCGGGCTTGCGTTTTCCCAGACGCTTTCGTGCCCTTTGTAGGCAAACGTATGCTCGGTGTAGAGCTGAAGCTCGTTGTATCTCAGACGCGACATGATGTCGACGATCAGAAACAGCGTTTCCATCGTCGGCACCCTGTCACGGCTTATGTCGAGCATATATGCCCGGCGCGCGAACATGTTTCCCCCTGTGTAAAAAAAAAAACGGGCGTCGCGCGACGCCCGCTTTTTCTGTCAGGCTCCGAGCTGGAGACGGACGAAGCGCTTCACTTCGATCGGAGCGCCGCCGCACGACTTGGAAACCTCGGCAAGATACTGCTCGACGGTTATATCGCCGTTCGCCACGTAATCCTGCTTGAGAAGGCATATCTGCGTGCAGAACTTTGCAGCCATGCCCTTCTTGATGCCGACGAGCGCCTGCTCGGGAGGAAGCTTGCCCTTCTGCTCCTTGAGCGCGTTGAGCTTGATTTCGAGCTCGGCGTCGATCTCGGCCTGAGGAACCTCGTCGGGCTTTACGTACTTGGGGGAATTCGCAGCGATGTGCAGGCAAAGCATGTGAGCCGCCTCGGCGAGCTCGGCGGATGCCGCGCACTTCTCGCACGGAGTGGCCAGCTCTACCATCACGCCGATCTTTCCGCCCATGTGGATGTAGCCCGAAAGAACTCCCGTGCCCTCGAGAACGAAACGCTCGCTGCGGCGGATTTTGACGTTCTCGCCGGTCTTGGTGAGAAGCATCTTGTAGTCGTCGCCGAGAGTAGCTTCGATGTCCTTGCCTTCGAGAGCGGTCTTGGCCGCATCGTCGACGAACTTGACGAACGCCTCGGTTTTGGCGACGAAGTCGGTCTCGCAGTTGACTTCCGCAAGCGCCATGGATTTCTTGTCGGCGGCCTCCGCGAGAGCGACGATGCCCTGCTTCGATTCCTTGTCGACACGCTTGGCGGCCACGGCGAGCCCCTTCTCGCGGAGATACTTGACGGCTTCGTCCATGTTGCCGTCCGTCGCGGCGAGCGCCTCTTTGCACGCGCCCATTCCGGCCGCGGTAGCCTCGCGGAGTTCCTTGATCTGCTGGATTGTGATTGCCATTGTTTTTCCCGTTTCTGTTTTTTTCGGATGTTATTCGGCGCTGGGAGCGGCGGGCGCTTCCGCGGCCGGAGCCTCGTCCTGCTTGGCCGCGCCGGCTGCCGCGGCTTCCGCCTCGGCGGCCGCTGCTTTGCGCTTGGCTGCGAGATCGGCCTTGGCCTTCTGCTCGGCGGCCTCCTTGGCTGCGATGGCGGCGGCACGGACGTTCGCGGCCACGCTGCCGGGCTTCTTGCCCTTCGACGAAGCGCGCTTCGCACCGTCCTTCGTGGCGGCCTTTGCCTTGCGCTCGGCGCGCGCCGCCTTCTCGGCCTCGTCGCGGCTCTTGCGCTCGGCTTCGCGCTTGCGGTTTTCTTCGGCGGCCTTGGCGCTGTATTCCTCGTTGGCGGTCTTGACGACCTTGACGAGACCGTTGAGGATAAGTTCAATGCCGCGCACCGAATCGTCGTTGCCGGGGATGGCGTAGTCGATAGGCTCGGGATCGGCGTTGGTGTCGACGATGGCGATCACTGGAATGTGGAGCCGGACGGCCTCTTTCACCGCGTTCGCCTCGCGGACGACGTCGACGATGATGACCGCGCCGGGCTCGGACGTCATGTCGGCGATGCCGGTGAGGTTCTTCTCGAGCTTGGCAAGCTCGCGGCGGAGCATGGAAGCCTCCTGCTTGTGCTCGGAAAGCTCGCCGCCGTTGGCCTTGGCGGTCGCCTGGAGCTGGCGCATGCGGCGGACGGACGAGCGGATCGTCTTGGCGTTGGTGAGAGTGCCGCCGAGCCAGCGCTCGGTGATATAGAACTGGTCGATATCGACAGCCGCGTTCTTGACCATCGCGGAAGCGATCTTTTTCGTCGCCACGAAGAGAACCTTCTTGCCGGCGAGAATCGTGTTCCTGAGAAATTCGGCGGCCTCGTCGAGCATGGCGACGGACTGCGAGAGATCGATGATGTGGATCCCGTTGCGTTTGTCGAAGATGTAGCCTTTCATCTTCGGATTCCAGCGCTTCGTCTGATGGCCGAAGTGAAGCCCGGCGTCAAACATGTCTTTGAGAGTTATCCCGGTGAGGGACGATACTGGCATTTCCATTTTGTTTTCCTTTCTCAATCGTTTTCGATCAATCCGCTTTGCCACGGGGATGGATACCCCTTGGTCGTTCGCTTCATCCCGCCCACCATGGGCAGAATTGTGCGTATTATATCATATACTTCGGCGAAGCGCAATACCCCGAAAAAAGCACGGCGAAATTCACAGCACGAGAAGAGCGAGCCAGATAGCGGCGAGAGTCCCCATGACGGCGAAAAACCTGTTGAGTTTTATATCCGTCTCCTCCTGCTCCACCGTACGCCCGAACACGCGCATGCCGCCACCGGAAAGATAGTGGAAAAGCTTCCAGCCGAACTTTCGCCCTTTCTCTGAAAGTTTCGCGTTCTTCTCGAATTCGCTGTCGATAAGCCAGGGCGACGGCGATTTCGTCCACTTGTGCGCCGGCTGGACGACAGATGTATGGACGCATTTCATTTCACGTCGGGCAGAACGATCTCGTCTCCGGCCTTGACCCTTCCGTCGGTGGTGATGAGAGCCTTGTTGGCATCGCGTATGGCGCGCCACGCGGAAACCCGGCCGTAATACTTTATGGCTATTCTGTAAAGCGTGTCGACGTCCTGAACGACATATTTCTCCGGCCTTTCGACAGCCGGTTTTTTCTCCTTCTCCGCCGATGCGGGAGCCTTTCTGGCCTTGCCGGCCGGAAGTTCCACCTTGCTCGAGACCTGCGCATCGTCGGCAGTGATGAGATCGGCGACCGTCTGCGGCACGATAATCCTGCCTCCGCCGGCGTCGTCGTCATCCTCGGCCTCCGCCCTTGTGCCGAGCTCACGCATCATCTCGCGAACGTCTGCGCCGCCGGAATTTTCATCGTCGACCTCCGTCCCGACGAGAGAAATCATTTTTCTGAGACGGGTGTTCTCGTCTTCGGCGACGGACGCGCGTTTCGAGAGCGCGGCGTTTTCGGCGGAAAGTTTGGCCGCCGCGGCCGATTGCTCGGCGAGAAGAGCCTTCGTTTTCTCAAGTTCCGCGGCAAGCGCGCCGCCCGCATGGCTGTCATCGGCCAAGGCCTTTTTCACAGCCTCGCGGCAGATGGCTATGCGCTCCTTGGCGAGCGGCACCTTGTCGCCGTCCGGGTCGAGCAGGATGTATTCATCGAAATGGTGTATCGCTCCGGCGTAATCGTGTGCGCGGTCCTGCTTGAGACATGCGAGCTGGAATCTCGCCGATGCATTTGCGGGATTGCCCCTGACTGCCGCCAGAAAACCTTTTTCCGCCGCTTCGAGACGTCCTGCGGAATAATCGGCCATCGCTGCGGCATACAGTTTTTCCGAGCGCTCGGCCTTGTATTCCGCAAGCCGCCGTCTGCCGCACCCCGCCGCGGCGGCCGCCGCCAGAATGAAAACCGCCGCAGTTTTCCCGCACATGTCGATTTTCGTTTTTGTTTTATTCATCGTCGTCATCCTCCTCTTCGTCGAATTCGTCTTCTTCATCTTCGTCCTCCTCGTCGAATTCGTCTTCTTCCTCGTCAAATTCGTCTTCGGTCTCATCTCCGCCGTCAGAACCGGATTCCTCGTCCGTGCCGCTTTCCGACATTATTTCCGCAAAGGCGCTCGCCGTTTCTTCAACGTCTTCGTCTGCTGCGGCCTCGGCCTTTTTGCCGTCTTTTCCGGCATCGGCGTTTTCGGCGGTTTCTCCATCTTTTTCTTCTGCGTCGAGCGGAAGTTCCGCCCCGTTTTCGGTGCGGCGCCTGTACGAGGCCGCCTTCAGGCGCGGATTCGATCTCTGAAGCGTGGGATCGAGCTCGTTCAGCTGCGCGAGCGAAGCGAGCCCGAAATGTTCAAGGAACACCGGCGTCGTTCCGTACAGGAAAGGATGCCCGGGCAGTTCGGACTTGCCGACGATTCTCACGAGCTGGAGATCGAGAAGCGTCTTGATGTTGCCCGACACGTCAACGCCCCTTATCTCTTCGATCTCGCTTTTCGTCACGGGCTGGCGATACGCGATTATGGCAAGCGTTTCGAGACTCGCGCGGCCAAGCCTGTTGGGACGGTCGAGTTTCAGCATGGCGCGGACGTACCTGCCGCACTGCGGCGAGGTCTGGAGCCGCCACGCCCCGCCGGCGCACACGAGAGAAAAACCGCATCCCGACACTTCGAGAGCCTTCGCGAGGCCCTTGAGCGCCTCGTCGATTTCTCTCGACGTGCACGTTTTGTAGACGTCCATGATCTCTTCGTTTTCGCCTTCTTCCGGCTCCACGGCCCTTACAGCGGCCTTCAGATCGGACGCCGTCAGAGGCGTCTGGCTTGCGAAAAGAAGCGATCCCACGATTTCCTGGAGACTGCCTGGAAGCGGAATTGTGCTACTCATAGTCATCTGGCCTTTCGAGAGGTTTGCCGGCCGGCTCTTCATTCGACGGAACGACCGTTATTTCATGGAACGCCGCATTCTGAAACACGATGACGCGGTGCTGGCGCAGCAGTTCGAGAAGAGCGAGAAACGTCACTATTATCTCGCCCTTCGGCGCATCTGCCGGGAAAAGATCGGTGAAAGCCATGCGCCCTTCGCGCCGTGTTCTTTCCAGAACGAGATCCATTTTGTCGGGGACTGAATATCTGATGCCCTTGAGCTCTTCGTGAGGAATCTCGCCGGCGCGCGCGAGCACCTCCTGGAAAGCCGTGAGAAGATCGTATATTCCGATGTTAGCGAGCGCGCCTTTGGCATCCGCTTCCGTCTTTTCGAATTTCGGCCTGCCTCCGCCGTAGTCGAACCTCTCGCCCTGGACCGTCTGCATCGCATCGAGCCTTGCCGCGGCATCCTTGAACTTCTTGTATTCGACGAGCTGCCGGACGAGATCGAGCCTCGGGTCCACCCACTCTTCTTCGCCGTTCGCGCCCGAAGAGCGCCGCTCTACGGGAAGAAGCATGCGCGACTTGATCACCATCAGCGTCGCCGCCATGACGATGAACTCGCCGGCTATGTCGAGGTCGAGTTTTCTCGCCGCCTCGATAAACTTCATGTACTCGGACGTGATGCGCTCTATGGGAATGTCGTAGATGTCGAGCTCTTCGCGTCTGACGAGATAGAGAAGAAGATCGAGCGGCCCCTCGAAGACATCGAGGGTCACTTTGTAATCGTCGGCGAAAAGTTCCTGCTGGGCCATGTGCTATTTCGACGCCCCGGACGAATTCTTGAGCTGGGGGAAAAGAACGACGTCGCGGATTGAATCCGTTCCCGTCAGGAACATGACAAGCCTGTCCACGCCGAAGCCGAGGCCTCCGGTCGGAGGCATGCCGCATTCGAGAGCGGATATGAAATCTTCGTCTATCTTCTCCGTGTCTTCGCCCGCCTGGTTTTCGAGAGCCTTCCTCTGCTCGAGAGGATCGTTCTGCTCCGTGTACCCGGGGCACAGCTCCTTGCCGGCGACGACGAACTCGAAAACGTCGACGAGAGAAGGATCGTCTTTGCAGCGCTTCGCGAGCGGGACGAACTGGCACGGTATGCGCGTGACGAAAGTGGGCTGCCGCAGAGTCTTTTCGATGATCTTGTCGTACACCTCGTGCGTCAGCATGAGTTCGGTGGAAACGCCGTCGAGCTCGAGATTGGCGTCTGTCTCGCGGGCCTTGGCTTTGGCTCTTTCAAGCTGTTCGCCGAAGCCGAGCGAGAACCAGTCCTCGCCCATCGTCTCCTTGACGAGATCGCGGTATGCGACGCGGCGGTAGGGAGGCGTGAAATCTATGATCTCCTTCTTTTCGCCGTATTCGATCCTGCGCGTGCCCACCACCGTGTCGCACAGATGCGGAAGGAGCCCTTCCATTATAGCCTCCATCGACGTGCGGTCGCCGTACGCCTCGTAGATTTCGCACACGGTGAACTCAGGATTGTGCGTACGGTCTATGCCCTCGTTTCTGAAATCCTTGCCGAGCTCGAAGACTTTGTTCATTCCTCCCACGAGAAGCCGTTTGAGATAAAGCTCGGGGGCTATGCGCATCACGCAGTCTTTGTCGAGCGCATTGTAGTGGGAGAAGAACGGCTTGGCCGCCGCGCCGCCTGCCTGATCCTGGAGAATCGGGGTTTCGACCTCGCTGAACCCCTTCGACCAGAGATACTTGCGCGTCTCCATTACAATCCTCGAGCGCATGAAGAAACGCTCGCGCGTCTCGTCGTTTGTCATCAGATCGACGTAGCGGCGGCGGTAGCGCTCCTCCTGGTCCGCGAGGCCGTGGAATTTTTCCGGCGGCTGCTCGAGAGCCTTGGCGAGCATCGTCCATTCTTTCACGACGAGGCTCTTCTCGCCTTTCTGCGTCGTGAAAAGAACGCCTTCCGCGCCGATTATGTCGCCGAGGTTGAGAAGCTTGAACGAGGCGAACGACTCTTCGGAAAGTTCGTCGCGCTTGAAGATGAGCTGGAACCTGCCGGTGCCGTCGTTCACGGTGCAGAAGTTCATCTTGCCCATCCGGCGGATCGTCATAAGCCGCCCGGCAACGCGGCGGGAAGCCCCTTCCTCGAAAGTGTCGCGCAGCTCGTCCAGCGGGATGCGGTCGTACCTGCATCCGTACGGTTCGCGGCCGGCCGCCTTGAGAGCGTTCATGCTTGCAAGGCGCTGTTCCCTGTATTCGTTCGTGCTTCGTTCTGCCAATCTGTCCTTTTCCATGTCGTGTCACCTTTTTCCGCCGGCGAGAGTTTCGGCGATGTTGAGATAGTACGCGCGTATGCGCTCGTATGCGTTGATGATGTCAAGCTCGGCGAGAACGCGTATCGACGAGCCGGGGTCTTCCGGCCCTACTCGACCGAGCTGCGTCTTGCGGCATTCGCGGATGAAATCGTGTATCGACCTTGATTCGTCCTGCACCGATCTGATCGCGATCTCCGGCCGCGGCGAGCGTATCCAAGGCGTTATCATCCCGGCGAACCCGGCCACCCTGTCGTGGACGGAGACGAGAAGCGAACGCGACACGTCCGACATGGTCTGGTTCTGACGGCGCATCCGGCGCACGGCCTTTAGCACGGCCGCGGCCTCGTCGGAGATGCTTTCGAGCTCGTCTGTGAGCCTTAAAAGCCGCTGGGCCCTTTCGGCCACGTCCTGGGCGAGACGCTTCGACATTATGCCGCCGAGAAACTCCGTTATCTCTCGCTGGACGTTGTCGAGTATGTCTTCGCGGTGGACAATGTGGTGTTCCGTTTTTTCGTCCGACTCGCCGGAAAGCACCGTTCTCACCGAGCCGAGAAGCTCCATGTCGCTCTCACGCATGAAAATCACCTCCTGAAGGGCCTGGTCGCATGCGATTACGGGAGAAAGTCTCGCCCCGGCCTTCAGCGCCGAAAGATGCGGTTTTTCATTCTCAGGCTGCGGCAGGATGCGCTCCACGAAACGGCAGAACGGCTTGACGATTGGGAAAAACATGATCCCGCGGCATATCGCGAACACGGTGTCGGTGACGGCGATTGGCGCCGTCATGTTGACGAAAGCCTGAACCCGGCGCCCGGAAAGCACGGCCGTCTCCGCGACGTTCCAAGCCGGGAAAAGCGCTTTCCCGAATCTGACGAAAAACGGGAAAAACCAGATGAGCGCAAGCGAACCGAGAAAATTCGAGAGCGTGTGCACGAGAGCCGTCCTTTTTGCATCGGCGGTGCCGCCGATTGCGGCTATCCATCCGGTCGCGGTGGTGCCGATATTCGCGCCGAAAAGGACGGCAATCGCCACTTCGTATGAAATGAGCCCCTGGATCGCCATGGCCATCGCGATTGCGATCGTCGCGGCGGACGACTGCAGCACGGCCGTAAGAAGCATCGCGAAGAACGCTACGAGAAAAACGCCTGACATCTTCTCCGCGGAGAGGTGAGTGAAGATTTTCGAGATATCGGGATCGTCACGGATCGGCGCCACGCCCTTCGACATGAAATAAAGGCCGAGAAACACGAGCCCGAGGCCTATGGCCGTGAGGCCGAGATTGTGTATGCGCTCGCCGCGGAAGAAGAAATACGACACGCTTCCCGCGGCAAGGCAGATGAAGCCGAGCATCTGCGGATCCGGCGCATAGGCGATTATCCAGACCGTCGCCGTGGTGCCGATGTTCGCTCCTATGAGAACGGCGAACGCCTGCGGAAGCGTCATGAGCGCGGTCGAAACGAAACCGACGAGCATCACCGTGATTATCGAAGACGACTGCACAATCATCGTGGAAACGATCCCGGAACCGACTCCGACGATGCGGTGGCTCGTGGCCCTGGCCATGAATTTTCTCAACCCCTGCCCGGCTGTAGCCTGCAACCCTTCGGAGAGATGCTTCATGCCGAGCAGGAAGACGCCGAGCCCCCCGGCTATCGTCATGAAAATGGAAAAAGCGTCTTTCACAGAACAGCCCCCGCCGCCACGGCCGCCGCTCCGGCGGCGAGAGACGCCGCGCCCGCCGCTCTGAACAGCGGTTCCTTTTTCGAAAGAACCGCGCAGGACTTTTCAATCCGCCAGGGATAGAACATGGCGTACATGCCGACGACGGCGAGCGCATAGGCGATGACGACGAGCACGTGCACGGGCGCGATTCCGCCTTCAGGCAGGTAGAGACGAGTCGTTTTGAAAAGTTCGGCCGGCACGAGCATGAGTATCGCCGACAACGCCCTGACCGGCAGGTTGTCAGGCATCCATCTGACGGTAAGGAAGCATAAAACCGCCGCGAGGATCCACACCTCTCCAGGGAAACGTTTGAGCAACATGTCGAAAACGTCTACGCCGATCGTATCGCATTCGTACGCCGTCCACCCCCACGCGACGGCCGAAAGAACAACGGCCGCGATGCGCGACGACGCGAAAACACGCCCTGCCGCCGCCGCGCGCGCCGGCGAGAACAGAACCAGAGCGCCCGCCGCCGCAAGCGGGACGCCAAGTAGCAAACCCCAAAAGAAAATCATCGATTTATGCCTTTTTTTTGGCGTAAATTATACCATATTCGCCGAATAAACGCAAAGAGCGGAGACGCCTGTGGCGATGCGAGATAAACGGCTCCGACGAGGAAACGCTCGAAAACCACGCTTGAGAAAAGAACCGGATGGGCGAGGACTCTTCTCCACTTGCCGTTTTCGACGAATACGCCGACGAACCTGTACCATGCGGAAAACTGCTTTTTAACGGCAGGATTGCCCGGCCACTTCTCCTTGTATCTCGCAAAACTCTTCGAATAATACGCTTTTTTCGCAAGGACGCGCCGGAGCGGAAGGTTCTCCTCGTGATGGCAAAGCGCATTGCGCAACATGCCGGCGCGCGCTCCGGAGGCGAGCACCCGCAGGTCGAGGTCCCAATCTTCGGCGGCGAAAAGACTTTCATCATAGCCGCCGGTACGTTCGAGGACGCCGCGTCTGAAGAGCCTGAAACCGTCCACGACGGTGTTGTCGTAGAAACCGCGCTCGAAATTCCTGGCTTTGACTCGCCATCCCCGGCCGGTGCGCTTTTCCGGAATCCTGTACGCATCTGCCGCGTCGGGAGAAGAAACGGTTTCAAGAATTTCCTCGACGGTCTCGCGCGGAAGAGTCATGTCGGCATCGAGAAAGATTATCCATTCTGCCGACGAGACGCGCCATCCGGCATTTCTCTGCGCGCTTCGCTCCGGCCCCTTTTCCATCACCTTCGCTCCTGCTGCCGATGCGATGTCCGCCGTCCCGTCGGAAGAAAAATTGTCAACGACCACCACTTCCACATCGTTGCGGAAACCGTCGAACGACGATATCGCCTTGCGGATGTTGGCGCTCTCGTTTTTTGTCGGTATGACAGCGGCGAGTTTCATCTGACCTCTATCCCGTTGGCCATCTCGGGATGCCAGTACCCGTTCCACGGCCCGTTCATCTCGGATGCGCACCTGTCGGCCGAATCGTCGTTGAATTTCCACGGCAGCGCGAAATAAGCCGCGTCGTCACGATGCGGATGGCTCCAGTACCATGAAGGGAAACCGATCGCCGAAAGCGTCAGAAAAGCGGCCACGGGAAGCGCGAAGTCAATCGCGAGCAGACCGGAGAACGCCGCGAACGACACGTTTCTGCGGGACATCGCCGCAACAAGATATGCGAAAAACAGCGACGGAAGAACGAACGTGAACTGGGATATTATGAAATATCTGATCCAGAAAACGAAATGGACGGCGAAAAGAGCGACTATGTACGGCTCGCGATTCCCGCGCCGTTTCCACAGAAACGGGACAGGAGCGAACGAAATGGCAGCGAGCGCCCAGTTGAAAACGGCCGTCGGCCAGCTCGCGGGAAGAACGCCCGACACCTGCGCGCCATACGAACCGAAGAGCACGTCGGCCGGACCTCTCGTAAAAAAGTTGAAAAGCCAGTACGACGCACCCGCCGTCCACGCGGCGGCGGCCGCCGCGCCGCAGGCAAACCGTCTCGCCGGACGCACGCGCCATGCATGGTTCGCGAACGCTACCGCATACACCGGCAGAGCGAGAAGCGCCAGGTTGTGCGCTTCGAGATGAAGTCCGTTTAGAAAAGCGAACGCGACGAGATGCCCGAGTCGGCCGCCGTGCAGCCATTTCAAAAAGAAAAACGTCTCGAAAACAACGAAAGCAAGCGACATCGTAAGCACTTCCGCCGTGGTCGAAAGCCACCAAAGCGCATGGGAAAAGCCGAAAAGAACCGTGACGGCGAGATTGCGCGTCAAGAGGAAGAACCCGGCCAGCGCAAGCGCGCCGAAAAACGACGATATCACGTTGACGCCGAACGTCGTCGATGCGACGGAACGCCCAAGCCATACGTAGAGAGGATGGATGTTGGAAAACCCCTTTCGCGAAGAAAGATCGACGCCGTCGAGAATCCAATGCTGGAATTCGCCGGAGTCTCCCCAGCCGAGACCGCGCCCGGCCGTGAAAGCATATACGGCGAAAAAAACCGTGAAAACGGCTGCCGCGACGACAGTGTCAGACGGTCGGCGCATTCCCCGTTTCCTGCGGAGGCGGCGGAGGCGGCGGAGACGCCACCGCCGCTGCGGCGAATCTGGTCGGGTTTTTGGCCATGAACTCCCATGCGAACGCCTTGTAGGCTTCGGCGCCTTTGGAACGAGGATCGAGGAATACGACCGGCATGCCCATCGAAGGGGCTTCCGAAACGCGGATGTTCCTCGGTATCGTCGTCTCGTACACGGCTTCGCCGAAATGCGAGCGGACCTCGCCGACGACATCCTGCGTGAGCCTGGCGACGGAGTTCACCATCGTGAACACTATGCCGTTGAGTTCGAGAGAGGGATTCGCGCCCGAACGGATGCGTTCTATGGATGCGTTTATGAGAGCGAGCCCGTCCATCGCGAGAAATTCGGCCTGGATCGGTATGAGCACGCCGTCGGCAGCCACGAGAGAGCTCGTCATCACGATGCCGAGCGACGGAGGACAGTCGAGAAGGATGTAGTCGAAAGCGCCGGATTCTTTCACGGGGGCGAGAGCGGTGCGTATCATTTCGAGGCGGTCGGGCCGCGCGGAGAACTCAAGCTCGGCGCCGGCGAGATCCACCTCGGACGGGATGACGTTCAGATTGGCCCATTTCGTCGGCAATATGACATCGTCGACGCTTTTTTCCCCGGTGAGGACGCGGTAGATCGAAACGCCCGCCTCTTTTTCGAGGCCGAGCCCAAGCGTGGCATGGGCCTGCGGATCGAGATCCACCACCAGCACCGCCCTCTTGCGCGCAGAAAGCGCCGCCGCGAGATTCACAACGGTCGTCGTCTTGCCAACGCCGCCTTTCTGGTTTGCTATGGCTATCGTTTTTGTCTTGCGTTCCATATCACTGTCTCCCGAAAAGTCTTCCGCTCTCGTCGAGCTCCTTGATGTTTTTGCCGGCGCTTCTCGCCACCTCGCGGCGCCACAACTCGACGAGCGCTATGTCCCACGGATCGTCGACGCCCTGCAGAACCGCAGAAAAGGCGCACCCGCGGGCCTTTGTCTCTTCGACGACGCGTCCTGTCACCGCTTCTATGGAATCTGTAAGTATCTGCTCGGAGAAATTGTCGCTCTTGAGATGGTAGCCGTAACGGAGAATGCGCACATCGTCGGCGTGATCTCTCAGAAATTCGAGATATTCCTTCGCCTCTTCGCCGAAACCTTCGGTCATTATATCCATGTTCGGCGTTATGACGAGCGGTTTGTGCGCCTCGAGCCTGCCTTCGCGGACACGCACCTTGCCGGGAAAATCGTCGAGCTCGGAAACGAGCGTATAGTTCACGAGCGTATTGCCGAACGTCTCGAGCCTGTGCTCGGGAGAAAGCAGTATCTTTACGTGCTTTGCGGCATACCACCGGTCGAAAAGCGGATTCGAACTCATGAAAATTCCT
Source organism: Kiritimatiellia bacterium (assembly GCA_017507065.1). Taxonomy (GTDB): domain Bacteria; phylum Verrucomicrobiota; class Kiritimatiellia; order RFP12; family UBA1067; genus UBA1067. The sequence goes on from JAFWBO010000126.1 coordinate 21,424, forward strand.
TGTTGAAATCAAACCGGGAAAGATCCTTCACCGTCCACGTGGCGCCGCTCCGGTCCTGCGGCAGACCGATGTCGCGGTCGATCGCGAGCACCAGCATGCCGGCATCCACTCCCGCCTTCACGCCGACGGCGGAATCCTCAACCACCACGCAGAACGCGGGATTCACGCCGAGCAGTTCCGCCGCACGGATGTATCCGCTCGGGCTGGGCTTGCCCGCTTCGTATTCGCCCGCGCCGAGCATAAGCGAAAGCTGCTCTTCGATGCCGCAGAGCTTCGCCGCGGCGGCGATGTCGTCGTGCGGAGAGCCAGACACGATCGCGCACGGCGCTATCGCGGCGGCCTTTTTGAAAAATTCTATCGAGCTTTCGATTCTCATGGCGCGCGGATCGCCGGCGTGCCTGTTGTAAAACCCCCTCAGTTCGACGGCGTCCTGCATCGCAGACGACTCGCCGATCTCGGGATATGTCTCATGGAGGAATCTGTCGATGTCGAGCCAGTTGCGGCCGACGACGAAAGGCAGCATCTCCCGGAAAGTAGTCTTGCCGCCGCGCGAAACGACGAAATCGACGATCGCCCTCGTCCACACGGCCTCCGTGTCGACAAGAGTTCCGTCGAGATCGAACAGAAACGCGGCCGGCTTCATGCGATCATACGCCCTTTCCGCAGCATTTCTTGTATTTTTTGCCGCTTCCGCACGGGCACGGATCGTTGCGGCCGACCTTTGGCTCTTCACGGACGACCGGTTTCTCGCCAACCATCTCGCCGTCGAGAAACTTCCAGCCGTCGGGCTCTTTTACGAAACGCGAACGCTCGTGATGGTTGCAGAACCTTCCGCCGGCCGTGTATTCCGCCCTGAACTCCACCGTTCCCTCGGTGTCGTTCTCCGAGCCTTTTTCCGTGGAGATTATGTCGAGCCTGTGCCACGTTGCGCCGCGGCTCCAGTTTTCGGACATCTCCTCGTCGAAATCCTCCTGCACGGCCTTCACGGCGCTGTCGCGCAGAAACGCGACGTGGCATGTGGCGTAGGCGCTGTATCTCGCGCGCATGAGCGCTTCGGCCGTGGGGGCTTTAGCCCTGCCTTCGAGAATGGGCTGACAGCACTCTCCATATGTCTTTCCGGAGCAGCAAGGGCACGAATCGGTGCTTTCGATATTGTCTTTCATATTGTCGAAATTTGTTTTTTCAAAGAAGTTTGTTCAAAGAGGTTTGTATGAATCTTTAAGCGTTACCGTCCTGTTGAAGACGGGAGAATCGGGACGGTGATCCTTTATGTCGGCGACGAAATATCCCGTCCGCTCGAACTGGAAGCGCTCTTCCGCGGCCGCGCCGGCCAGCGACGGCTCCACCCAGCCGGACACCGTCCTGCGGGAATCCCTGTTGAGATACTGCAGAAACGCTTCGGAGCCGGACTTCATGGGATTCTTTTCCGTGAAAAGCGGCTCGTACAGCCTGAACTCGGCTTTCACCCCGCTTGCGGCGCTCACCCAGTGGATGGTCCCCTTGATCTTTCTGCCGTCGGCCGGATTGCCGCCCCACGAATTTTCGTCCCACGACCCGCGGATCAGAGACACGCGTCCGCCGGCGTCCTTTTCCACGCCGGTGCATTTGAATATGCAAGCCCCCCTGAGACGCACTTCACCGCCCGGCGTCATGCGGAAAAACTTCTTTTCCGGCGTCTCCATAAAGTCCGACCTGTCTATCCAGATCTCGCGGCCGAAAAGAACCTTGCGCGATCCGGCGGCCGGATCGAGAGGATTGTTCGGAAGCTCCACCTCGCGTTCGCCGCCTTCCCAGTTGTCTATCACGACCTTCACCGGATCGACGACGGCCATCCTGCGCAGAGCCGTCCTGTTGAGCTCTTCGCGCACGCACCATTCGAGAAGAGCCGCGTCGCTTTCGCTCTCGACCTTCGTGACGCCCACTCTTTCGCAGAATTCGCGTATGGCGCCCGGCGTGTATCCGCGGCGGCGCATCCCGCACACCGTCGGCATGCGCGGATCGTCCCAGCCGTCGACGTGTTTCTCGGTGACGAGCTGGAGAAGAAGCCTCTTGGACATCACGGTATGCGTCATGTTGAGCCTGGCGAATTCGCGCTGCTCCGGCCTGATCTTGACGCCGCCCCTGACGACGAGCATGCTCATCTCGTCGAGCCTGTCCACCACCCAGTCGTAAAGCGGGCGGTGGACTTCGAACTCGAGCGTGCACATGGAATGCGTCACGCCCTCGAGAGCATCTTCTATCGGATGCGCGAAATCGTACATCGGATATATGC
>JAFWBO010000013.1 GCA_017507065.1 Kiritimatiellia bacterium
CTGAACGCGTGAGACGCGCGCCATACGATCGGCAAAGCCGTATCTCCGTAGACGAACCGCGCGGAAAACGGAACTGCCGCCATGGCGAGCGCGGCCGCGAAGAGCGCCGTGCCCACGCAGGAAGGAGCGAAAGGCCGCCTTTTCGCCAGCCGCAGCGCGGCAAGCGAGACGAGCGGCACGAGGGCATATGCGCCAAGCGGAACGTAGAGCATCGCCAGCATGACGCAGACCGCCGCGAAAGACACCGCGCCTGAACGCACCGCAAAACCGCGCAGCGGAATAAAGAGCCACGCGGCGGCAAGCATCCCGAGAGGGTTCATGACCGGATACGAACATTCGCTCTCGAGCCATACGCCGGCGGAAACGCCCATCACCGGAAGAAACACCGAGCCCAGAGCGGCCAAAACCGCCGCCGCGACGGAAAACCATCTGAAACGCCACCGTCTGGGAACGAAAACGAGAATGGTGAAGGCCGTCGCGGGGACGATGACGAGATACGGGACAAACCAAAGACCGTCGGAAAGAGCGCTCGTCATGACCATGCGCGAACACCAGCGGAGCAGCCCGGCCGGCGCATCGCCCGGCAGCGCCATTTCCGCGAACCCGTCCCAATCCGCATACACGAGCGTCTGGTCGGCGAGCTTGCGCAAAACGGCGCGAATTGACGACAGCCTTGCAATCATGGCATCACCGCTGGGAACGGAACTGTTTCCACCCTATCGCGAGAAAAACGGCATGCGGGAGAAAGGCGGCAAGCACCGGATCGAGCCATCTGCCGTCGGCGGCGACCATGCACAGTATGAAAAGCGCATAGAACGCGAAAAACATGGCGAGAGCCCCGGCAATCCCCTTGAACACGGATTGCCGCGAAGAAGATATTCCCGCGGGTATCGCGAAAAGAGTCATCACTATGCAGGCGACGGGTGAGAGCACCTGCGCCCAGACGTCGTACTTCATCCTGCGCTTCTGGTCTTCAGTCGCCGACGCTTTCGTCCGGCGTATCTGCCTGAACTTTCCGGCGGACGAGGAATACCGCCAGTCGCGGTTCTGCATTAGGATGTCGCCGGGCCTTTCGTAGAATTCGGGATAGACGCGCATTGACGGCGCTCCGTCCCGCGCGGCGGAAAGAGGACTTGCAATCTCTTCGCCGGACGGACCGTAATGCCGCTCCGACGGCGAAACGAACCACCACTCGCCGTCGAGATACCTCGCCTCCGCCGCCGTCACGCTTTTCATGCGCGTACCCGTCTCGCCGTCGACGGTCACCTTCACGTTCAAAAGGCTCGGCGACGGAGATCCGGAATATCCGTCGGCCACCCACACTCTGCGCCCGTCAGGGCTGCTGTAAACGATATTGCCCATCCTGTCGGCCTTTGAAAGATCGAACCGTTCGTTGCGCAGCGTCTTTGCCCACTGCGCGTTTTCCGGCACGTATCTCTCGTTGACGAAAGCGACCGCAGCCGCCGACAGAACCGCCACGAGAAGAAGCGGGCCCGTAATCGCGAAAAAGCTCACTCCGTTTGATCGCATCGCCACGATCTCGCAGTGGCGGCAGAGGTTCCACATCGTGTACAGCGTGGCAAGCATGAGCGCAGCCGGGACGAGCCACATTATGTACGGAGAGAGATATGCGAGAAAATATTTCACGGCGACGGACAGCGGAAGCTGCGCCTCCATGAGCCGGGAGAAAGAACCGAAGAGTTCGAAAAGCACGTATATCGCCGTGAAACCGGAAAGACAGTAGAAATACGGCGTAAGAAATTCGCGCAGAACATATCTCTGGAGTATCTTCATCTCGCAGCCTCCGGATTGGCCGCCGAAGTTATCTCGCCTACGGACGAAAATCCGTTTTCGCGGCAGTATTCTTCGATGCCGCGGTATATCTCGCCGGCCGCCGCCGGATTCGTGAACGTCGCCGTGCCCACCGCCACCGCGTCGGCGCCCGCGAGCATGAGCTCTATGGCATCGTTCGCGCCGTAAACGCCGCCCATCGCGAGAATCGGAAGCTTCGTGGCCTTGCGCGCGTCGAATACGGCTTTGACCGCGACCGGATGCACCGCCCTGCCCGAAAGCCCGCCCGTGATATTGCCGAGAACGGGGCGGCGGCTCTTCACGTCGATTACCATCGCCGGCAGAGTGTTTATGAGCGAAAGCGCGTCGGCCCCCGCATCCTCGCAGGCCTTGACATACGGATACATCGAAGGCACGTTCGGGGCGAGCTTGACGAATAGCGGCAGAGACGACGCTTTGCGGACGGCCGAGACGGTCTCGGCCAGCACCGCCGGATCCTGTCCGAACGTATGCCCGCCGGCCTTCACGTTGGGGCAGCTCACGTTCATCTCTATGGCAGACACGACGCCCGATGCGTCGGCAGAGACGAGCGAGGCGACCTTCGCGTATTCGTCGACGCTCTTCCCCCATATGTTCACGATGAGAGGAAGTTTTCTCCCGAGTGGCCTGTTCACCCTTATATCGTAGAACGGAACCGTTTTTTCGAGAAAATGCTCCACGCCCGTCCCCTGAAGGCCTATCGCGTTGACGAGCCCGCCCGGAACTTCCGCGTACCGCGGCAGCGGATTGCCCGGCCACGGCTCGAGGCATATGCCCTTCGCCGTCACGGCGCCGAGAAGCGAATAATCCACGGCTCCGGAATATTCCATTCCGTAGCCGAAAGTGCCGCTCGCCGTCGCCACGGGAGACGAGAGCCGGAGCGGCCCCAGCGAAACGGACATATCCACTTTTCCGGTCATTCCCATACGAGCTCCTCCGCCGGGAACACCGGCCCTTCTATGCAGCAGCGGGAATTGCCGCGCACCGTCTTCTGAACGCAGGCGTAGCACGCGCCCACGCCGCAAATCATATGCCTGTCCATCGAAATCCAGCCCGGGACGCCCGCGGCGAGCGCGCGGTCCGCCACGGCCTTGAGCAGCCCGTCAGGGCCGCACGTGAAGAGTTCGAAAGGCTCGTGCGCGGCTTTGAGGCGCTCTATTTCCGCATCGAGCGGAAGCGTGACGAAGCCCTTTTCTCCGAGCGAGCCGTCGTTAGTCGCGAAACGCGTCTCCACTCCAAGCGCGGCGAAGCGGTCGGCAGCGAGGATGTCGGACTCCGTCCTCCCGCCGGCGAACACGATCTTGCGCCCCGGAAGACGTTTCGCGAGGAAATGGAGCGGCGCGATGCCGTAGCCGCCGCCGACGAGAAGAGCCGTGCCGGAGCATGCGGCGGGGAATCCCCTGCCGAGACTGCCGAGGACTTCGACCGTGTCGCCTTCCTTCACGAGATTGAGCGCCGCGGTTCCGCGGCCGACCTTTTTGTAAAGAAGGGTGAGCATGTCTCCATCGGCGTCGAAAATGCTGAAGGGGCGCCTCAGCGCGCTGTCCTCGAGCCCCGGAACTTTTACGTGCACGAACTGCCCCGGCCTGGCCTGGGACGATACGAGCGGCGACGAAAGCGCAAGATACCGGTATCCCGAACCTATGTCTTCGTGCCTCGCTACTGTCGCTTTTTCATTCAGCATGGTGAAACGTATTATACAGGTTTTAAGATTTTTTGTAAAGACGGCAGTGGCAGAGTCCGTGATATGCGCCGTCGGCGAGCTGTGAACGGAATTCCGCGCAGGGGCAGAGAAATTCAGGCGCCTTCGGAATACGGCACGGACAGTAGCCGCCTTTCGCCTCGAGTCCCTTCAAAACCGCCGCGACGATTTTACCGTCTTCGTTGTAGGCGACGCGATGCCTGATGAGCAGGTCGACCGCTTCCGGAACGAGGCGGGATATGTCCCCGCCATCCCGCAGAATCGCCCGTATTTCGGTAGACGACTCCGCAGTGCGCGGAAACGTCTCGAATCTGCAAAGCTCCTTGAGACGGGATGCGTCCTTCCACGAGCCGACTTCGCCCGCGATATCCTCGCCCGTGATGAAGAAAAGTTCCGCGCCGGGATTTTCCGCGGCGATTTCGCTAACGGTGTCTATCGCATACGAAATGCCGCCTTTTGCGATTTCACGGTCGTCGACAAACACTTTGTCCATGCCGCAGAAAGCGGCGCGGACGAGGAGGAGCTTTTCAAGCTCCGGCCCGTCCGCGGCATTTCCCGCCTTGAAAGGATTCACGGCGGCGGGGATGACAAGAAGCCTGTCCAGCGAAAGCCGCGCGATGGCGGACTTCGCGATGCCGACGTGCCCGTTGTGGACGGGGTTGAACGTGCCGCCGAAAATCCCTATTTTCATTTTCCGAGCTCTTTCGATCTCGCGGCCGCCGCGGCGAGAGTCTCGGCGACCGTCTTCTTGAACGATGGAACGTCGAGCTTGACCATGCCGGCCGCCGTCGTCCCGCCCTTTGTGCAGACGCCCTCGATGAACGTCCTTAGAGGGACGTCGTTTTCGCGGAGGAACTTCGCCGTCCCGTACATCGTCTGCATCGCGAGAAGAAGCGCGACGTCCTTCTTGAGGCCGAGCTTCACGCCACCCTCGGTCATGGCCTCGGCCATGTACGCGAAGTACGCGGGGCCGGAGCCGGAGAGAGCCGTCACGGCGTCGAAATCCTTCTCCTTCAAAATGACGGCCTCTCCCGCGCCGGAGAGGATCTTCACGACTTCGCGGACCGCGCTCTCGCTCGTTCCCTTCGAGGCGCAGACGGCGGACATCCCGGCCGATGCGCGAAGGGCGAGGTTCGGCATCACGCGCACGAGCCCCGCCTTGGGCCCGAACGCCTTCCTGAGGCTCGCGAGCGACTTCCCGGCCACGATCGAAACGAGCGTGTGCTTTTCCGTGAGAGCCGGCTTGACGGCGGCTGCCACTTCGGCGACGTCCTGGGGACGCACCGCGAGAAAGACGAGGCGCGTTTTCTTCACGGCCTCGACGAGAGAGGCGGTCGTCGTCACGCCGTACTTCTTCTCGAGCGCCGCGCGGCGTTCCGGAACCTTCTCGGCCATGACGACGGCCTTCTTGTCCGCTATCGCCGAAAGTATGCCTTCGGCCATCTTCCCGGCGCCCAGAAATCCTGTTTTCATGCGTTCTCCTTTTAAAAAGCCCGCGCCGCCCCCTGCATGCCAGGAAAGCGGCGCGCGACAAAGCTTTTCGGACTTTTTCTCCGTAAAGCCTTACTTCACCTTCTTGTAGCCGTAGACCGCCTTGTCGCCGAGCTGCTCTTCGATGCGGAGAAGCTGGTTGTACTTGGCGATACGGTCGGTGCGCGACATGGAACCCGTCTTGATCTGCCCGGAGTTCGTCGCCACCGCGATGTCGGCGATCGTGGCATCCTCGGTCTCGCCCGAACGGTGCGAGGTGACGGACGTGTAGCCGGCGCGGTGCGCCATTTCGATGGCGTCGAGAGTCTCGGAGAGCGAGCCGATCTGGTTCACCTTGATGAGAATCGAGTTGGCCGCGCCGAGCTTGATGCCCTTCTCGAGATACTTGACGTTCGTGACGAAGAGGTCGTCGCCGACGAGCTGGCACTTGTCGCCGATGGCCTTCGTGAGAGCCACCCAGCCGTCCCAGTCGCCTTCGGCCATGCCGTCTTCGATCGAATCAATCGGATACTTCGAGACGAGATCTTCAAGATACTTGACCTGCTCGGCGGAAGTGCGCTTGGCGCCCTTCTTGCCTTCCTTCCAGGTGTAGTCGTACTTGCCGTTCTTGTAGAACTCGGAGGAAGCGCAGTCGAGAGCGATCGTCACGTCCTTGCCGGGCTTGTAGCCAGCGGCCTTGATGGCCTTGATGATGCACTCGAGGGCGTCTTCGATCGAATCGAGCGCCGGGGCGAAACCGCCTTCATCGCCGACGGCCGTGGAAAGACCGCGGGCCTTGAGAACCTTCTTGAGGTTGTGGAACGTCTCAGCGCCCATGCGCAGACCTTCCTTGAAGCTCTTGGCGCCGACGGGACGGATCATGAATTCCTGGAACGCGATCGGAGCGTCGGAGTGGGCGCCGCCGTTGATGATGTTCATCATCGGGACGGGGAGCGTGTACGTGTTGGTGCCGCCGATATAGCGGTAGAGCGGAAGCCCGAACGACTGCGCCGCTGCCTTGGCGACGGCGAGAGAGACGCCGAGAATGGCGTTGGCGCCGAGCTTGGACTTCGTGGGCGTGCCGTCAAGCTTGAGCATGAGGTTGTCGATGCCGCGCTGGTCGCAAGCGCAGAGCCCGACGAGCTTGGGGGCGATGACTTTGTTGACGTTGTTCACGGCCTTGGTGACGCCCTTGCCGAGGTAGCGCTTGGGGTCTCCATCGCGAAGCTCGAGAGCTTCGTTGACGCCTGTGGACGCTCCCGAAGGAACGGCCGCGCGGCCGAGAGTGCCGTCCTCGAGGACGACATCGACTTCTACGGTAGGATTGCCGCGCGAATCGATAATTTCGCGGGCTACGACTTTCTTGATGGCTCTGCTCATTTTACCTTCTTTTTCCTTTTGTTTTATTTGGAAATATTGCGCGTATTTTACCATTTTGACAGTGTGAAGTCAAACAGCGCGGCCCGTCACCGGGCGCCGGCTTCGATCTCGCGGGCGACCATTTCGGCGAAATCCCTCACGGCCCTTTCTCCGGAGTTCGTGCCTATTTCGCGTATGTCCTTCAGGTTCTCGACCTGCGCGCACCATCTGAGCTGGTCGAGGAAGAACATCTTGGCATACACCCCGTCGGCCTCTTTCGCGGCCTTGACGAGAGCGGCCGTCCATTTGACGCGGCGCACGGGCGCCTTGTCGCACTTGCGGCACATCACGAGCTGCGAGGCCGCCGCTATCTGCGTGGCCGCGACGGGATCGGTCTTGTACGCATCGCCCACCTTCGCAAGAAGCTCCGCCGTTGCCCGAGGGTCGTCGACGATCGCGCCGATCGTTTCCGGCGCGACGGCCTTTGCGATCGCGTTGGAGTTCGCCGTCTGCCATTCCACGGCTGTCGCCTTGTCCTTCACGGAGCGCATCGCGTCTTCGTAGTTGGCAAACGGGTTCTCGTCGGCTATTTTCGGTATCTCCGGCTCGACCGATTTGGCCTTTGCGGCCGGTTTGGCGGCGGCGGAAGCGGCCACGGAGAAAGCCGCTGCAAACGCAAGTATGGAATATCTGATGTTCATGTCTTTCAGCCTTTCATGAATTCGGTTGCCCAGGGTTCGCGCATCGACTGGTAGAGGAAACGGTCGGCGGCGGGATCGTCCTTGGCCTTGAGCGTCACGGGGTCGAATTCGAACCCGCGGCCGAGACGCCACGCGACGATGCCGAGGTTGAACATGGTGGACGACCTGAAGCCGTTGGACTCGTTGAGCGCGAACGTCTTCCTTTCGCGGACCGACTGCATGAAGTCCGTCACCTGCGGCGCGGGCTGCGGCAGTTCGGCGAGAGTCTTCAACACTTTCGCCTCCGGCCACCAGCCGTTCGCGTCCTTGATGCGCAGCGTCTTGCCGTTCTTCGCCTTCTTGTAGACGCAAAGCCCGTTGGAGCCCCTGAGAAGCGGCTCTTCCTTGAGCGTCTCGTCTCCGTCGAGAATCACCGACGTGCCGTCGGCGTAAGTGAGCGTGACGCGGTCGAACCGCCCCACCGCTTCAGGATGCTGCTTCGGACCCGAGTAATCGATCTTCACCGGGCTCGTCTCGTCCTTGCACAGGAGATACTGAAGCGGATCGAGATAGTGCTGGGCCATATCGCCGAGCCCGCCCGAATCGTAGTCCCAGTAGCCGCGGAACGACGTGCCGACGCGGTGGGCCGAATAAGGCCGCCACGGAGCCGGCCCGAGCCACATGTCGTAATCGAAACCGGCGGGGACGCTCTCGACGTCGGGATTCACCCTCCCCGACCAGAAAAACTTCCAGCTGAAGCCCTGCCCGGCGCCGAAGACGCAGCGGATGGGACCGTTGCCGAGCATGCCGCTCTCCACTATCTGGCGGATCGGTTTCACGGGCGTCCCGAAGCCGTAGAACGTGCCCTGGAAGCGGAACCACGTGTTGAGGCGGAACATGCGCTTCTTTTCCTTGACGAACTCCATCACGCGCTTGCCTTCGCCCACCGTTCTCGTCATCGGCTTTTCGCACCAGATGTCCTTGCCGGCGGCCGCGGCCATCACGCTCTGTACGCCGTGCCAGTGGGGCGGCGTGCATATGTGGACGATGTCAACTCCCGGATCTGCAAGAAGCTCCACGAAATTCCTGTAGCCCTTGATATTGCCCCAGCCCGCCTTTCTGGCGGCCGCGAGCCCGCCGCGGACGCGGCTCTCGAACGGATCGCAAAGCCCGACGAGGCGGGAGCCTTTATACTTGAGATGGTTCTCGGAGTGCGCTATGGAGCCGAAGCCTATGAGCGCGCGCGTAAGCTGGTTGGAAGGCGCTCCCGCCCCCCAGAGTACTTTCGCGGGGACGATGTTGAAAAGGCCCGCCGCGCCTATCGTTTTGAGGAATTCTCTTCTTGATGTTTTCATTTGCCCATCCTTTCGGCCGCAAGGCCTATGTCTTCTGCGCGGCTGTCGCCGCCCTCCCTTTCTATCAGATAATTTCCCTTGTATCCGAGCCCTTCAAGCTCCTTGAGAAACGTCCTGCCGCCTACGACGCCGTCGCCCCATGCGACCTCTTCGCCCCACGTGCCGGGCTTCTCTGTGAAAAGAGCGTCCTTCACGTGCACCTGGCGGATCCACGGATGGAGTATCTTGACGGCGTCGAGAGGGTTGCCTTTCCCGTAAAGCACCATGTTGGCCGGATCGAAATTGATGTAGACGCCTTTGACCTCGCCCATGAACTTCGCGAGATCCTCCGCCGTTTCCTGCCCGCTCTCGAGAAGAATCGTCACTCCGTACTTCTCGGCTTCGTCGCGGATCCATTTCACGCGCTCGACGAATTTTTTATATGCGGCAGGGTCGCTCTCGTCGAGGAAACCGGCGTGGAGAGACATGTATTTCGCCCCGAGCTCGCGCGTGAGCATGGCGCCCTTGCGCACGATTTCCTTGTTGGCTTCCCAATGCTCGTCCGGCACTATGCCGCCTGTCTTCTTTATCGTCTCGAGCGTGGAATAGTCTTCGCCGACGGTGCCCACCATCGTGCTCATGAGCTTCCATTCGCCGCGGCGGATCTTGCCTTTCACGAATTCGAGCGTCTTGGCGTCTTCGGCATCGCCGTGGCGCTTGTCGGGGTGGATGAACGGCCCGAGCGCGAGATGAATGCCCTTCACGCCCATCTTGTCCATTTCGGCGGCGACTTCCTTGAGAGGTTTCCTGAACGACCACGAGCACACGCCCGTCCGCTCCGTCGGAATCGACGTCACCGGAAGCGCGCGGATGAAGATGTTGCGCCATTCGATAGGATCGCCGTGGCACTGCAGCTCGATCTGCTCCTTCGGGAAAATCGGGCGCTTCCTGTTCCAGTAGTTCTCGAGCGGGACGTTGTCGACGACGAGAACGCCGTTGAGCCACACGGTTACGCGCTCGCCCACCATCTTCACGTGGAAGCGGTTCCAATCGCCCACCTGCCTGTCCGCGATCGAAAGCGCCTTGGAAACGTGCTTCTTGTTGTTGTAGAGCCCGCCCGAACCGATATGCCACTGGTTGTGCGCATCCCAGATCTGCACCTGCGGAGCGCCGCGCAGATAAAGCCCGGAGTCGCCCGTGACGGACATGATGCGCCAGTCGGCCCAAAGCTCGAAATCTTCGTAATCTTTCACGGTGGCGAGGGAATAGCCGCCCTTGAAACCGTCGAAGAACAGATTGCCGTTGCGCACGCTCCAGTGCTCGCGCATCCCCTTGTCGGCGATCTTCTGCATCTCGGCGCGCTTTTCAGGCGTCGCGGCACGGCGCACTTCGGGGTTGTCGAACTTCCCTGCCGTCGTAACGCCCTTCCAGTTGGCGAGATCGGCCTCGCGGCCGGCGAAATACGTCTCGAACCCCTCTGGGCACTTCATCGTCTGCGAAGGGCAGATGTCGCCCATTTTCGCATCGGCGGGCAGTTCTTTGATGCGGATATTGCGCCACTTGACGTTCCAGCCGTGGCCGAGCCAGCCGATGGGACCGGACATATTGTGGATCCCGGGATGGCGCCTGCCGTCGGGAGTGTCGCCGTCGCCTTTGAATTTGGAAACATCGCACTTGGTGACGAGATAGCCGTTGAGATACACCTCGATCTCGCTGCCGACGACCTTGACTTCCTCGAAATTCCACATCCCCGCCCTGCGCGCGTAGCTGCCGCCGGCGGCGAAATTGTTCTGCTTGCCGCGGGAAATCTGCTTGCCGGTGTTGTCGTGCCGCGCCGCGCTCACGCCGTACAGCGAAGCGCAGAACTGGTACATTTTGAGCTTGTACTCACCCGTCTTCGGATTGTAGTATTCGCTGCCGCCGTCGTCGAGGAGCTGCACTTCGCCCATGCCGAAGTAGGCCGCGTCCTTTCCGGGGACCATCCTGATGCCGAGACCGTTGTTGCCGTTCCTGGGCATGCAGAACTCGAAGCGGAGGATGAAGTTCGTGTACGGACGCGACGTGTAGAGGTCGCCGCGCATTCCCTTCTTGAGCATCTTCTTGCGCTCCGGGAAGCATTGGAGAACGCCGGGCTCCTTGTCGCTCACGCCATACATCTGGACGGCGCCTTCCCAGCCGTCGAGATTTTTTCCGTTGAATATGGGAACGAATCCTTCGTCAATCGTCTCCGGATACCGGCATGCGGACGGATTGCTGAAACAGCAACCTGATGCCGCAACCGAGAAAAGCATCACGCCGCAGGCGATGCGGCCGAAAAATTTATTCTTGTTTTTCATAGTCCTATTATCTTACCAATTATGCCGCGCTTTTTCAATCTATTTTTTTTGAAAAAGGGTAATGGGTTAGTGGGTTGCGCTATCGCGCGAACACGAAAGCCTGCGCGAAGCGAGGCGGGCGGGGAGCTCTTTTCGCGTCTAGTGTTTCGCTAACTTCTCCGCTGCGCTCCGAAGTTCCGGAAAAAACGAAGGTGGCGACATCGATTTCGCGGTCTATTCCATTCCGTCCCGAGCTTATCAAGCCTTACGTTTCGGGACGGAATGCCGACGCGTCGAAATCGGGTCGCATCCTTCATTTTTTCCGTCGCTCTACAGGCCGCGAAAAGCCTCCCCGCCCTTGCCACATCACTTTGGCGGGGCGAGGCGTCGCGCCGAGCCGCAACCCGCGCGTCCGATATGTTATTCTCATCATCATAGCCAACATTCGCAATGAAGCCGGATTCAGATCGTGAGATGTTTTGCGGCGAAAAAAGCGAATGGACATTCGCCGCAACGCCGTCCCCAAATCGCAAACCGATATTGCGATGTTGATACGGCGGAATGGCGAATGTTGGCTATGATAGGTTGAATAGAAAAAGGTTTGATACTATGGCGAGAAGCCGGTTGGCGTGCTGGGGAGGAATACGCACGGCTCGAAACCATGACGCGAGAGCGACGAGGCTGGGCGAGGACGCGAGAAGCGAGCATAGCGAATCCAAGGCGGGCGCGGTTTTCGACGGGCGCGACAAGACGCAAGCAAGGCAAGGAGCGGGGACGCCCGCGCGCCAGCAAGGGCGTCGCCTGCGACGAAGCATTGCGACGCGGATTGTCGATGAACGGCAAAAGAGC
>JAFWBO010000014.1 GCA_017507065.1 Kiritimatiellia bacterium
CATCGAAGAATGGACGGCCGAGCTGCATCCTCTCGACGTCACCGAAGAAAAACTCGCCGAGCTCGAGGACATCGGCGTCAACCGCGTTTCGATGGGCGTCCAGTCTCTCGACGACGCCACGCTCGCGCGCATGGGCCGCGGCTACACGGCAGACGAAGCGGAGAAACGCTTCGGGCTCGTCAGAAAACATTTCGAGAACGCAGGCATAGACCTGATCGCCGGATATCCCCGGGACATCACGCGGCCGGCCGATTTCGGGCGGCTGAAAAACTGGGGGCTCAGGCACTGCTCCGTCTATTCGCTCATTCTCGAGGAAGATTCCATCCTGTCGCGAATCGTCCGCCGCGGGCAGGCCGAAGACACTCTCCCGTCGGACGACGAAACGATGGATGCGATCCGCGGCATTTCCGAAGTCCTCGGATCGGCAGGGCTCGGGCGGTACGAGATATCGAACTGGGCCGTCAAAGGTTTTGAATGCCGCCACAATCTCGCCGTATGGCACGGAGAAGACTACATCGGCCTCGGCGAAGGCGCGGCAGGACGCATCGGGCTTTTCAGGACGAAGAACTGGAAAGGCGGCACGCTCGCGGCGAAAAAAGAAACAGGAGGGGAAGAAATCGAAACGGAGACCGAAGACGAAGACCGCAAAGAGCGCCGCCTGTTCGCCCTGAGGACGAAAGACGGCCTCGACGCGCGCGGCTTCCCCGAATGGGAAAGCCCCCTCGACCATTTCGCGTCGAAGGGGCTTCTCGAAAAAGACGGCTCCGTCTACCGCCTTACCGCCAGAGGAGCGGAAGTGTGCGATTCGATTCTCGCGGAAATCATTTGACCGCGATGCACTCGATCTCGACTTTCACGTCTTTGGGAAGCCTTGCCACCTCCACACAGCTGCGTGCGGGCTTCGTATCGCCGAACATTTCCGCATAGACCCCGTTCACCGCCGCGAAATCGTTCATGTCTTTCACGAACACAGTCGTCTTTACGACGTTGGAAAGAGACGTCCCGGCCGCTTCGAGGACGGCCGAAAGGTTCTGGATCGCTCTGCGCGTCTGGTCTTCTACAGTGACGGCGACGATTGTGTTCGTGGCGGGATCGATCGGTATCTGCCCTGAACAGAACACGAGCGGACCCGAAACGAGAGCCTGCGAATAAGGACCGAGCGCCTTGGGCGCCGACGGGGTTGATACGACTTCGATCATAGGATTATATCCTTGTGGAAAAAAATGGAGCCGAGGAGTGGATTCGAACCACCGAGTCCTTACGGATCCTGATTACAAATCAGGCGCAATCGACCACTATGCGACCCCGGCCAAGCGCCGCATATTATACAAAAACTCCACGATGAAGTCAAATCGAAAGCCCGTCGAAAGCGGGCTCTACGCCGGAAGGAAGCATCCGGAGCCACTCTTCATGCGTGTAATCATGGCAAAGATGGGTGAGAAAAGCCCTGCCGGGCCCGATGCGCTCTATGTAGCCGAGTGCGCGTTCGAGATCCATGTGGGTTGGATGCGGGCGCTTTCTCAGACAGTCTATCACGAGAAAATCCACGCCGCGGAGCTTGTCGAGAGTCTCGTCGGGGATGTCGTGGCAGTCGCTTGCGTACGCGATGCTCTTGCCTCCATCCTTCAACAGATAGCCGCAGCAGGGGAACGAATGCTCGACACGGAACGCTTCCACCTCTATGCCGCCTACGGCGAAAGGCTCGGTCGCGTCGACGAATTCTATCTGCGGCCGATACAGCCCGTTTTCACCGGGCTTCAGGCCGATATACGGGAAGATGCGGTGCATCTGATCTATCGTCTCGGGGAGCGCCCGGCATTTTATCGGTCTGCCCACGGTGCGCCACGGGAGCCCGCGATAGAGAGGATCTCCCGGAGCGCACGGCACTTTTTCGCCGTTGATGGTGTTGAACCTGCGGATGTCGTCGAACGCCGCCACGTGGTCCATGTGGGCGTGGGTCAAAACGACTTCATCTACTTTTTCAATGCCGTATTCGATGCAGGCGAGCCTTAGCTCGGGAGGAGTGTCGATCAGAAACGCCCCTTCTCCGTTATAGACCCAGGCGCCGCATCTGCGGCGCCTGTCGCGTGGATCTTCCGATGTGCAGACGCGGCATTTGCAGCCGATCTGGGGGACGCCTACGCTCGTCCCCGTGCCGATGAATCTGAAAGTCATGCCTGCTCCGGCATCGTCCCCGTTTTGAAATAGTGCTCGATCTCTTCGAGCGTGCGGCCCTTGGTCTCGGGCAGGAAGAACGTCACCGTGAGAAGATACACGACTGTGAAGCCGGCGAGCATGTAGAACACCGTGGCGAAACTCGTCGCGGCCGCCCACTTCGGGAACACCGAGGCTATCGTGGCGGAAACGCCCTGGTTGATGATCATGCCGATAGACATGCCGTTGGCACGTATGCGCGCCGGCATGAGCTCGGAGAGGGCCAGCCATGCGCACACGCCCGGCCCCACCGCGAAGGACGCGATGAAGAGGAAGAAGAACGCCGTCGTGATGACGCCTGTCGTCATCGACGGTACGAGCCAGCCGTTCTGTATCGCGAGAAACGACGTGCCCACGCCGGAGAGACCGAGGATTATCCCGGAGGTGCCGAGCTTGAGAAGGAACTTTCTCCCCTTCCTGTCGACGAGCGCGCAGGCGACGAGAGTCATCACCATGTTGACGATCTTGATCGTCAGATCCGACCAGTTGGCGAACTCGCCCCTGAGCCCCGTCTCCTGGAATATCTTGACGGAATAGTTGAGAACGGAGTTGATGCCGGTAGTCTGGTTGCAGGCGAGAATGACAATGGCGAGAATGAAAGGATAGATGTATTTTTTCTGAAACACGGTATCGCCAACGGCGCTCTCCGCGAGAGCGGCCTTCTCCTTCGCCTCGGCCTCGTCGGCCGCGATCATCTGCGAGAGGATGACCTTGGCCGCTTCTTCGCCGTTGTTGGCCGCGAGCGAGGCGAGAGCCTCTTCCTTGCGCCCTTTGTTGTAGAGCCACCGGGGGGATTCCCTGAGTTTCATCGCCCCGAAGAAGAGCACCACGCCCGGAATGGCCGAGCACCAGAATATGGTCTGCCATGCGGTGGTCTTGGAAGCGGCGGTCACCGTCTCGGCATCGGCCGCGCCGACGATCTTGACTACGACAAGGCCGACCACCGCGGCGAACACAAGCCCTATCGTTAGAAGAAGCTGGAACATGCCGGTGCCCTTGCCGCGGTCGGCGGGCGCGAGGCATTCGGCGAGATACATCGGCACTATGACGCCGACGAGACCGGCCGAAGCGCCCTGGAGAACGCGCCCGAGAGTGATGAGGAAGAAATTGCCGCCTTCGAAAAATCCCGACGCGCAGATCACGGGAATGGAAAGCGTGAAGAAGAGCGCCGATATGATTATCACCTTCTTGCGGCCGAGCCATTCCGAAAGCGCGCCCGCGAAAAGGGAAGAGACGACCGACCCCCACAAGACCGCGCCGACGATGAAGCCAAGCTGCCATGGAGTGAACGAAGACGTCTTTTCAATGTACGGGTAGGCCGCCGCGCACACACCCACGTCAATGCCGTAGATTAGCCCTCCCAGCCCGGCCATGACGAGGAGATACTTCGCATACCGGCGCACGCTGACCGGAAGATTCGAGTTGCTGTCGCTCATAGTTCAACCTTTCCTTTTGTTGTTCACTGACTGAATTATACCATAAATGCGCAAGAATGTCGCCATTTTTTCACGACTTGCCGGGCGTGCACGAAAAACCGCCGCGCCAGCCGAGCTTGCGCGACATGACGTCGTAAGGGCTGCATCCGTCGAACTCGACGAGGCGCGCCGAGCATTCCGATCTGCGTATTTCGGCAGTCTCGCCCTCTTCGAGGAAGAACGCCCTTTCGCCGTCGGCATAGACACCGGTCTTGTCGCCGCCGCCGCGCCTGGCGACGCGCGCCGCGAAAACAGACCTGTCGCTCGCGACAAACGGCCTTATGCCGAGAGCGTGGGGATTCATCGGCGTGACGACTATGCCGGGAAGATCAGGCATCACTACGGGCCCGCCCGCCGCAAGCGAATATGCGGTGGAACCTGTCGGCGTCGCGAAGACGAGCCCGTCGGCGGTGTAACTCGCGGCAAAGACCGAATCGACCGCAAGCTCCAGCCTCGCCGCATGCCCAGAGAGTTCCCTGATCAGAGCGATCTCGTTCAAAGCGTGATAAACGGCTTTCTCGCCCGCCTTCCTCACGGAAAGCATCGCCCTTTCGGAAATTGAAAACCTTCCGGCCGCGAGAGAAGCGAGAGCGGAATCGAAATCTTTCCTCTCCACGCTCGAAAGATAACCGAGCGAACCTATGTTGAACCCTGCGACCGGCTTGCCGGGAAACGCATGCACCGCTCTCAGCAGCGTGCCGTCGCCTCCGAGGGCTACGACCACGTCCGCTTCGCCGGCCGACGCGGCTTCCGCCATCGAATGAGCCCGGAGTTTAGCGGCGAGCGAAGCGTATACGGCCTGCGAATCTTCCTTGGAAGAATTTACGAAAAAATGTATTTTCCCGACGGTCATGCGGTATGGGCGACGGCCTTGCGGAGTATTTCTCTGTTTTTCTCCCCGAGGGCCGGTTTCTTCTTGAAACTCGCCACGAGCGCCTCTTCGAGGCTTTCTCCGGAAAGCCCGGTGAGAGAAAACTTCTCGAGCGCCGCGAGCATCATGGTGTTCGCGGCTTTCGGAACGCCGAGCTCCTCGGCAAGACGGATTGCCGGCCATACGATGAGTTTCACGCCGTCAGGCACGGCGACACCTTCGCGATCCACCGTCTCGTCGACGATCACCGTGCCGCCCTTGGCCACGTCGGGCGCGAAGCGCGCGAACGAAGGCCTGTTCATGCAGACGAGAACGTCGGGATGCTCCACCGTCGGCGTGCCGATGCGCGAACCGGAAACCACGACAGAGCAGTTGGCGCTTCCTCCGCGCTGCTCCGGGCCGTAGCTCGGGAACCAGAGCGTGTGGCGGCGCTCTATGCGCGCGGCTTCCGCTACGGTGAGCCCGAGCGAAAGTATGCCCTGCCCGCCGTACCCGGCGAACTTGAAACGCCTTTCGGCGAAAGAAGAGTCGTCTTCCGGCGGAGGAAGCGCCTTGCTTTCGGCGAAGAGTTCCGCGCACGACGAAACGGCCGGCACGCTCCTGGCCTCGGACGCTCGCACCTTTTCCGATTCGTCGCGGAAAACGCCGAGCGGGAACTCCTTCTCCATTTCGTTCATGCAGAACGCCGCGGCGGCGTCGGGCGTCATCTTGAAATTGGTCGGGCACGGGGCGAGAATCTCGAGAATCGCGTACCCCTTGCGGTCGCGCTCGATCTCGAACACCTTGCGCACGGCGGCCTTCGCCTGCATGATCCTCTTCGTGTCGGCGACGGAGACGCGGGCGATGTAGACGGGCGCCTTGAGCTGGTTGAACACCTCGCATACGTGAAGCGGCCACCCCGTGAGCGAAACATCGCGGCCGAACGGGGTCGTGGTCGTAACCTCGCCGTCGAGCGTCGTGGGGGCCATCTGGCCGCCCGTCATTCCGTAAAGGGAGTTGTTGACGAATATGCAGCCGAACTTCTCGCCGCGGCTTGCCGCCTGGAAAGCGTTGTTGAAGCCGATCGCGCCGAGATCGCCGTCGCCCTGATAGGCGATGGTGACGGCGTCAGGCCGTGCGCGGGAAACGCCAGTCGCCGCGGCGGAAGCGCGGCCGTGCGCCGCGGACACGTGCGCCGCATCCCAGTAGTAGTAGGTGAAAACGCCGCACCCCACGGGATCGACGAAGACTGTCGTGTCCTGAAGACCGAGCTCGGCGCACGCCTCTGCGATGAGCTTGTTGATGATGCCGTGGCCGCAGCCCGGGCAGTAATGGGTATAACTCACGTCCTTGCCGCTTCGGGGGAAGGACGGATACATTCCTTTTTGTTCTATCGTTTTCATTTTTACCGTCTGTAGAGATTGACTCTCGTCTTGAGATAGACGTCCTGCTGTTCGATCCAGCCGCAGAAGAGCCTGTCGAGGCTGCCGCCCGCAATCGTGTCGCGGATTTCGGAAGAGCCGAAAAGCCTGTCCATCCATTCAGGCCTCGCTCCGTGCAGAAGCTTGTCGCCATGGCGCTGGAAAAGCGCCGTCAGCACGAGCACGAGCGCCGTTACGGGATATACGCACGCTCCTCTGTCGTTAAGCGAAAAGAGGATGCCGTTGAGCGCAAGCCCGGCATACGAACCTCCCGCGGGAACATACCTGTAATGCCGCATGGCGAAGCCGCACGTGTCAAGCCCGGGCGCGAGATCGCGCATCAGAGCCGCGGAGTCGAGCCACGGCGCCCCGATCACCCTGAACGCCATCGATCCCGATCTGTCGCAATCGACTGCGGGATAGGCCTCGGTGAACACCGTGAGCGGATACATGGCCGCGCTGTCCCAGCTCCGTATCGCCGGGCTCGGCGGGACGAAATTCGGCCACGGACTCGAGCATGAATGATCCCATCCGACGAGTTTCACCACATCGAGATCGAGTTCGAGCCCTTCGCGCCCGGATATCCAGAGAGCACATTCTCCCGGAGTCATGCCGTGGCAGAAGGGAACGTTCACCGGCGCCACAAAACTCTCGAATCCGCTTTTCACCATAGGGCCGTCGATCACGTTCCCGAGCGGGACCGGCCTGTCGAGAACCGTCACCGGCAGCCCTCGCGCGGCGCATGCCTCGAGCATGTTTTTAAGCGTGGCGAGGTATGTATAGCATCTTGTTCCGATGTCGGCGAGATCTATCACCATTCTGCCGATCCCGTCGAGCATTTCGCCGGTGGGCTTCCTGTGTTCGCCGTAAAGCGAATGTATCGGGACGTCGAGAAAATGATGCCAGGCGCTCGCAGTCCTCTCGCCCGCTCCCGAGAGCCCGAAAAAGCCGTGCTCCGCCGAATAGAGAGCCTTGAGACGGCCAGGGAAGGCTGCGGCGATACGCGATGCGGTGCCTGTCGCCTGCATCGAAAGGAGGCCTATCGGCTCGCTCGAACGCGAGAGCCTCCCGGCAAGTCCGGCATAATCTACCGTCACTTCACTTCCCCGGAGCGCCGCCCCTTTTCTTCAAGATACCTGATAAGCTCGGCGGGGCGGTCGGTCTGGAGCATTGTCGCACCCTCTTTGAGCCACCATCCCCACGAACCGTCCGGGTCGCCGTTGTAGCCGCGATCGTCGGTGCGGCCGGCGCAAAGCTCGTCCCAGAGCGTATTTATCCAGATGCGCGCGCCGCCCTCGCCGGTTTTTGCGGCGAGTTCTTTCAGAATGCCGACGGGCTTCGCCTTCTTGATGCACAACTCGTACGCGACGGGCTTGAGTTCGCTCTTCTCCCACTCCTTGAACAGCTTTTTCTCTTTGTTGACCCAGATTATCGGCATATAGGCGAAACGCTTCTCGACCATGTCTTTCCAGATTTCGGGGCCTACGAGCTTTTCAAGCTTCGCCGGCGAAAAGCGCTCCTTCAGGATGACTTCTTTCTCCATGCCGTGCTTCTTGACGAATTCCGCAATGCCCTTCGGATCGCGGCCGAACTTGTCGAGATTCACGAGAATTTTGCCGCGCGTGATGGCAAACGCCTCTTCGAGGGTGAGGATCTTGTAGTCGGTCAGAGTTTTTCCGTCGATGCCTTTGAGACGGAACTTGCGGATTTCCTCGAGCGTGTATTTCGTGGATTTGCCCTTGCCGTTCGAGACGCGGTCGAGCGTTCCGTCGTGAAGAAGGACATAATGCCCGTCCTTCGTCTTCGCGACGTCGAGTTCGACGATGTCCGCGCCCATGGCTATCGAGCCTTTGATGGCGTCGACGGAATTCTCCGGGGCGTGGCGCCAGTCGCCGCGATGCATCGTGACGAAGACGTGGTTTCTGTCTTTGCTGTCGAGCAGAGCGCGCAGTTTTTCGGCGCGCGACTGTTCTGCGGATGCGCAAAAAGACATGGCGAACGCGAGTGCGGACAATGCGAATATTCTGATTTTCATTTTACACTTCCTCGTATTTTCCGCATATTATACCACACCGCGACACCGAAATTCAACCCCGTTGCGGACGCCGGGGCGTGTCGGCAGGGCTGCCTCGTTTCAGCGGAAATGCTTCACGAGCGGAACATGGTTCTTCGCTTCTTCGGGAGACATCAGAGCGAACGCCATCACGATAAGCCTGTCGCCCACTTTGCCCTTGTGCGCCGCCGCGCCGTTCAGACAGCACACTCCGCTGCCGCGTTTGCCTGCGAGAGCGTACGTCTCGAACCTGTTGCCGTTCTCGACATCCGCGACGAGTATCTTTTCATAAGGGACTATACCCGTCTCTTCCATGAAATCCACGTCGAGCGTAAGAGATCCCTCGTAGTCGAGGCACGCCTCCGTCACCTTTATTCTGTGCAATTTCGATTTGAGCACGCTGATCTGCATATTTGCCATCCGCCTTTCTTGAAAACCTTCTTGTTCAACTCTGCGCGTCCGGGCGCGATTCCGCCCGCGCGCGCTTCGCCGCTTTTATCTCTTTTATCTTTTCAAGACGCGCGGCGATGCGCGCCTCTATGCCTTCCGCCGTCGGCGTATAATATTCGCGGCCGGCGAGAGAATCGGGCAGGCACTGGAGATCCGCTATTTTGTCCTCTTCGTCGTGCGCATACCGGTAGCCCTTGCCGTAGCCGACTTCTTTCATGAGCCTGGTGGGGGCGTTGCGTATGGCCATCGGCACGGGCTCGTCAGGCCTCTCCATCACATCTTTCTTCGCGCGCATGTACGCGACATCGGCCGAATTCGACTTGGGCGCGACGGAAAGATATATCACCGCCTGCGCAAGATGCACCGAACATTCCGGCATGCCTATGAAATGGCACGCCTGGAACGCCGCCACCGCTATCTCTACCGCATGGGGATCGGCGAGCCCCACGTCCTCCGAAGCGAAGCGCAGCACGCGGCGGGCGACATAAAGAGGATCTTCGCCCGATTCAAGCATTCTCGCCAGCCAGTAGACCGCCGCGTCGGGATCGGAATTGCGCATCGATTTGTGAAGCGCCGATATCGTGTTGTAGTGCTCTTCGCCCGACTTGTCGTACAAAAGCGCCTTGCGCGACGTGCACGCGCGGACGATCTCTTCGGTCACGACCGTCTCGTCGCCCGACTGCGGGCTGTTCAGCACGACCATTTCGAGCGTGGACAGCGCCGAGCGCGCGTCGCCGTTGGAAAAAGCCGCGATCGCATCGACGAAACGCCTGTCTATCTTCACCTTGAGAGAGCCGAAACCGCGCGCGTCTTCCACGGCCCGCAGCAGAAGCGTGGCCAGATCGTCTTCCGAAAGCCCCTTCAGGACGAAAACCTTTGAACGGGAAAGCAAGGCTCCGTTCACCTCGAAAGACGGGTTTTCGGTGGTCGCTCCGATGAGAACTATGCTGCCCTTTTCGACAAACGGCAGAAACGCGTCCTGCTGGGCCTTGTTGAAGCGGTGTATCTCGTCTACAAACACGATCGTGCGCCCGCCGTACGCGCGCGACGCATCGGCCGCGGCCATCACTTCCTTGATTTCCTTTATGCCGCTCGTCACGGCGGAAAAAGTGATGAACTGGGCGTGCGACGTATGCGCTATGACGTTGGCAAGCGTTGTCTTGCCCACGCCGGGCGGCCCCCAGAATATCATCGACGGAATGTTGTCTGACGATATGAGCCGGCGCAGCACCCCGCCCTCGCCGACGAGATGCCGCTGCCCCACGACCTCGTCGAGAGTTCTGGGCCTGAGCCGCTCCGCGAGGGGCGCCGACGCCCCCGTTCCGGCGTCTTCGAAAAGAGAACCGGACCCGACCATTTTACGATACGGCGTTGTGCACGGTGATCTGCGGGAACGGAATCTCGACTCCCGCCTTGTCGAATTCCTCCTTCACGCTCTTGAGCGTTTCCGAAAGAATGTCGAAATATTCGGTGCTTTGGGCCCACGGCCTGATGTTGAGCGTTATCTGGCTCGAATCGAGCCCTGCGACGGCGACCGTCGGCGCGGGGTCGTCGAGAACCCCGGGCATGCGGGAAAGCACGTCCTTCACAATCGCGACGGCCTTCGATATATCTTCGCCGTAGGCTATGCCCACCTGCATGTCGACACGGCGGATCGAAAGCGCGGAGAAATTCGTTATCGGCCCGCCCCATACGCTTTTGTTGGGGAGGACGATCTTCTTGTTGTCGGCGCTCGTCATGACGGTGGCCATCATGTTCATCTCCCTTATCGTTCCAAGATGCCCCGCCGCCTGAACTGTATCGCCCACCTTGAACGGCTCGTTGATCGCGATCATCATCCCCGCCGCGAAATTGCCGAGAGTCTCCTGGAAGGCGAAACCGAGGATGAAACCGGTGACGCCGAGCCCGGCTATCAGCGGGGCGACATTGAGTCCGAGACGCGAAAGCACCATTATGATGAGAAGCGCCCAGCACGTCTTCGTCACGACGGACGCGATGAAGACCGCGAAGAGCGACTTCTTCATGTCGGGTTTGCGCAACGCCTTGTCTATCGCGGCCGAAATGAGTTTTATGGCAAAATACCCTATGACGAGGATCACGGCAGACACGGCAAGATCCACGGCGAACGCCGTGCCCTTCTCCGTCAGCCACCGCAACATTTCGCCTACGGCCCTGTTGCCTTCTTCAAGATGCCCGCCGAGACAGCTCTTCGCGGCTGTCGCCACTCCGGCCGCCGTCCCGCAGACCGCTTCCACTTCGTTTGTCATCCGTTTTCTCCTTGTTTGCGTATTTCTCCGGCCGAACGGCGCGAAGCCGTTTCAAGCACTTTCGCGGCTTTGAAGCCGCCCCATACCATGAATCTCCACGGTCTTATGTTCCTCACCGTCTTCACCACGGCGCCGCGCCTGTCGAGAAAAACAGCGTCGATGGGGAAGCGCATGAAGAGAGTGTGTATCGCATTGCACTTTTCGATGAGCAGCCCTTCGCCGGCCTTTAGCCCCGGAAGACCGACAAGCCCCCTGGCGCGCTCGCGGAACGAACGCGCCACTTTCGCCCTGACGCCGAGAATGCAGACTTCTTCCATCCCGCGACGCCTCCTCACCAGAACCCCCACAGGCCAAAGCGCAGCACGTAAAGCGCAAGAACGAAATTCGTGACGCAATGCGCAAGAACGGCCGCCGCCAGACCTCGGCGCATATAAACGAAAAGATAGACGGCTCCCGCCGCGAAACCTGCCGCGACTCTGTCGTGCTCGAGCGCAAAAAGAGCGCTCGTCCAGAGAAAAGAGGAAAGATCGAATCTCTTGCGGGGGACGCCCTGCCAATCGAGACTCTGGAGCCGCCTGTAAAGAAAATGCCTGAAGAAAAGCTCCTCGGCCGGGGCTATGACAAAAGAGCTTCCGAAAAGCCTCGCCAGAGCGAGCGGCCATCCGCACACGGCGGGATCGAACGGAGAAGGCGTGCCGGACGCCGCGCCGCCTATGATGAAAAAACGACGGTAGAACTCGGATTTTTCCGGCAGGACCCACAGCGCGAAGACGGCGAGCCCGGCGAAAACGCCGGCAGAGAGCGTCGCGCGCGAAGGAACGCCCGGGCGCGGCAGACGGCCGCGCGCGCGGAACAGAAGGACGAGGAAAACCGCCGCGACGGCGGCAGTCCTCGCCGCATACATCCCGGCTCCGGCCGGGAGGGCGAGCATGAATGCCATCCATACGGCATACGGCGCTGTGGCCAGAGCGGTCATTGCGTTCAAATCTGCGATCTGTCCGCGAGAGCGGAGACGAAGAGCGCCTTGATCGTGTGCATGCGGTTTTCCGACTCGTCGAACACTTTGGAGTATTCCGACTCGAAAACCTCGTCCGTCACTTCGAGCGCACCGGTGTCTTTCGTGACTTCGGTGTTGAAATCGTGGAACGCCGGGAGACAGTGGAGGAACATGAGCTTGCCGCCGATATTGCCGGTCGCGCGCATGAGATCCATGTTGATCTGATACGGACGGAGCATCTTGACGCGCTCGGCCGTCTTGGATTCTTCACCCATCGAAACCCACACGTCGGTGTAGATGACGTTGGCGCCTTTCACCCCCGCATGCGGATCTTCACTGACGCGGATGTCGACGCCGTTGCGCCGCGCGACTTCCTCGGCCTCGGCGAGAACCGCCTCGTCCGGCCGCAGTTCCCTGGGTGCGCAGCAGACATATCTCATGCCCGCTTTTGCGCACCCCATCATGAGCGAATTCGCCACGTTGTTCCTGCCGTCGCCGACATATGCGACCGTGCAGTCGTCGAGCGAGCCGAACGTCTCTTTCACGGTCAGCAGATCTGCGAGAATCTGCGTGGGATGGTAGTCGTCGGTCAAACCGTTCCACACCGGCACGCCGCTCCAGCGTGCAAGCTCTTCGCACGTCTGCTGCGAGAAGCCGCGGAAAAGGATGCCGTCGTATATGCGCCCGAGAACGCGCGCCGTATCCTTGACCGACTCCTTCTTGCCGAAATGTATGTCGGGACGCGTGAGATATTCCGCGCCGCCGCCTTCGTCGCGCGCGGCGATGATCGACGAATTGCGCGTTCGCGTCGAGCTCTTTTCGAAAATGAGCGCTATGTTCCTGCGCCTGAGAAGATCGCCCCTCGTACCCGCCCGGCGGCGCGCCTTGAGCTGCGCTGCGAGATCCACGAGGTCGAGCATCTCGGCGTCGGTGAGGGATTTCAGCCGCATGAGCGAACGTCCTTTGAGAGAATCCATCCAGGAAAGCATGTCTTATTTCCTTTTCTGTTTTGTTTTGTCTGCAAAAGAAACCGACAGCATCGCGACGACTGCAAGCGTTATGTATGCATCGGCAAGATTGAAACAGGGAAAATGACTTCCCATGCAATGAAAATCAAGAAAATCGATGACGTATCCGCGCGCGACGCGGTCTATGAGATTGCCTGCGATTCCGGCATAAGCGAGGCACTCCGCCGAAAACGCGGCGAAACGGGAGAACGCGCCTTCGCCCGCGGCGAAGACGCTCTTGCGCTTCCAGAAAAGGAAAACGAGCGCCGCCAAAGCGAAAAACGCAAGAGGCGTGGCGCTGCCCTGGAACATCCCCCAGGCGCACCCTCTGTTCTCTACGTACGCCAGATTGAAAAGGCCGCCGATCACGGAGACCGGGGCTTCGCCTTTGAGACAGCCCGCCGCGAGTTCTTTCGTCAGCGCATCGGCGAAGACGAGGTTCGCGACGACGGCAAATGCGATGACGGCGCGACGTATCATTGACGGTTTCGTTCCATCTCGTTCTGGCACTCCATGCAGGTGAGCACGAACGGCTGGTTGACGAGCCTGGCCTTGCGGATCAGCTGGCCGCACACGGTGCACACGCCGTACGTGCCGTCGTCTATACGGTGGAGAGCCTCGTCGATCTTCTGCACGGTGCGGTTGAAGTTGCCCATCTGCCCGAGAGCCTGGAGCCTGAGCGTCTGCGCCGTGCCGTCGCCTCCGTCGGCCTCGCGGTCGTCGGTTTCGTTGAAACCGGTCGCCTTCATCGCGTTGATGTCTCTCGTGGCAAGTCTTCTCTCCTCGATGAGACGTTTGCGGAATTCTTTGAGATCCGCAGACGGGAACTTGACCGTGTTCTTCCCCTGTGTACGCGTCGTGGGCCGCTTCGCAAGGCGTATCCCGTTGCTTTCTTCCTGCTTGCCGGAGTCCCTGGCCGAGCGCTTCATCTCCTGCGCTATCGACATGGCGAACGCGCGTGATTTGGCGGTGTTTATCTCGCCGATCTGGGGTGGCGGAGTTTTTACGATGACAATGCTCTTGCGCTGGGGACCGGCCTTTTTCTGCTTCTGCGCCTCGGCGGACGATCCCGGATCCGGCGCCTTGACGGGGGCGCCGCCCCTGGCAGGCGTCTTCTTCGCGGAGACCGTCTTCGTTTTTGCGGGAGCCGCCTTTTTCGGCGACGCCTTTGCGACAGGAGCGGTTTTCTTCTTTTCCTGTTTTTTGACTGCTTTTGCCATGCGAAGCCTCCTTTCCGCTTTATATCTGCAATCCCGCGGGAACGGCCATCCATTCGCGGATGCGGTCCGAAAGCGGGATTATGTCCTTGACCTCGCCCTCGGCGGAAGGCCCGTCGACGACAGGAAGATTGAACTTCTCGCCTTTCTTCTTGCCCATGAGGTTCACGGCAAGCTGGGCCTTGGAAGAAAGAATGCCCATCTCGATATCGTTGTCCCACTCGCCGAGAATCCAGTATGTCCTCTCTCCGCCGGGAACGGCGACGACAACGCCCGTGCCGGGCATAACCTCGCTCGTGTCCGCGCCGGCGAAATCGCCGGCCTTCACGTCTTCGAGATCCTTCTGCATGAGCGACTGCTTCTGCATGAGCGCCCTCTGCTCGTCCTTGGCGTACTGGTATTCGGCATTTTCGCTCAGATCGCCGTAGCTCTTCGCGAACTCGATGCGTTTGACGTTGGCCGGCATGTCCTCGTTGATCAGTTTGAGATATTCGGCCTTCTTGAGCGCGTAGCTTCTGCGGGAGGTCATGCGGACGTATTCGCGCTTCTTTTCGATTTTGACGACATGCTTTTCAAGCTCGGGGTCGAGCTTCGACATTCTCACCGTGATGGCATGGTGCGTGGAAGCCTCCCACGCGATCGACGCCTGGAAGCGCTCGAATATCACGGCGCGGTCGGAGGCGTCGAGGAACGAGAACATCTTCTCGAGCCACTTGACATCGGAGAAAAGCCTTCTCGTCATGTTCTGCATTTTAAGCGTCTCTCCGCTCTGCCGGCCTTCCCCGAGAGCGATCGCATGCGTAAGCACGACCGCGAGCGACGGCAGTTCGCTCCAGTCTTTGAACTGCTCGTAGCGTCCCGCGACGAGCGTGACGAGCGTGGCCGGCGCCTTGGGCGCTTTCAGAAGCGCGCCGACGGCCTCGCGGAGAGCCGCCTCGCCGGCGAAGCGCGTGACGATCTCGCTCACCGCCGCAAACGGCAAATCGGGCAGCGCCGCGTAAAGGCGGCCTTTCGTCTCGTCGTCGACGGCGAGGAACTCGACGAGCGCTCCCACGTCGCGCGAAGGCAGCGCAGCGGCGGCCTTGACGAAACGCTTGCGCTCCCAGAGATACTCCCTCATTTCAGCAAGCGCCGGCCTGGAGAAGCCGAACGCCTTCACCAGACAGGCGAGACGGGCGTAAAGAGCGTCGTCGGTCTTTCTCGCCGCCGTGACCGCGAAAGCGAGGCGGTCTTCGAGGACGGCCTTTGTCTCGTCGGAAACCGTCTTGAATCGCGAAGGCGCGGTGAACTCGCGGACGCCGGCGAGGATGAGCTTGGGGTCGGTCTCGCGGGAGAAGCGCTCCACCCACCTGTCGCCGAAATCTTCGGCCGATTCCTTTATGCGGATCGGATCGGCGCGCTTGACGGGAATCTCCACGCGCTTGTCGGAACGGAGCTCCGCGCGAGCCTTTTCCCAGAACGCCTTCCACACCGTCTTCTTGACGAAACCGTTGGCGGCGCATACGTCTTCGAGCCTCTGCACCGACATGTCGCCATAGCTTTTCAGGACGGCCTTGACGAATTCCCCGGGAGTCTCCTTGAGAAGTTTGTCGAAACGGACGGGATCTATTTCGCGGACCACGAGAATGTGGTCTTCAGGCGCGGGGACGAGCATGTCGACGGCCGCGGCGTAGGAAAACTGGTGCCCGGGCTTGGTCTTGAAATCCACCGTGATGCGCTTGTAGAAATAATCGGCCTTCCGGACCTTGCCGAGCCCCCACGACACATTGAGCACGAGAGCCCCCGGCACGAACCCCGTCAGGCGTTCGAGCCTGACGAGAGATTCGTCGATCTTGCCGCGCGAGAAATCCGCGCCGTCGACAAACGAAGCGAGGAGACGGTCTTTCGTGGCCTTCTTGAGAACTTCCGCCACGGCCGACGGCTTGAGACGGCCCTCGATATCGGCCAGATTCGCGCGAACCGTTTTCACCGCGCCGTCGAAATCCAGGTTCGCCGCGCATTCGTTCAACTTATCCATTGTTTCCTTGATGTCTGCCATTTTCGTCTCCATTGAGATTTTGAATTATATCAGATATGCCGCCATAAAGATACAACTATCTCGCCGCCATCTTCCG
>JAFWBO010000127.1 GCA_017507065.1 Kiritimatiellia bacterium
CCTTCGGTCAGGTTTGCGATACCGGCCGCGAACACCACTGCGAAGGATGCGATATTGCGCATACTCTCGGCTTCGGGCGCGGACGCTTCGAGGTTCGAGACGAGCATCGGAGATGCGCGTGCCGTTCTGCGCCGCGCCCGCTGCGCGGTCGTCGCGAGCGGCACGGCGACGCTCGAATCGGTGCTTTCAGGATGTCCTACGCTTCTTGTGTACCGCGTTGGACCTCTTCTCGCGATGTTCGCCCGACTTGTGATAAAAGAGATAAAGCACGTCGGGCTCGTGAACGTGTTATGGGAGAAATGCGGCGGCGGAGGCGAAGCTCCTATGCCTGAATTGCTGCAGGAGAAGTTCACTCCGGAAAATGTCGCGGGAATCGTCAGGCCGTGGATCGAGGATGATGTAGCGTTCGCTTCGGCCGTCAAAAAGCTTTCCGCCGCCGTAGCGCTTTTCGGCGAGCCGCGTCCGGGCGGGGCGGTTGCCGCGATCGTCAAGGAGATATTTCCCCGATGAAGACGCCGGCCGGCAAGAACGTGCGCATCGTGTTCGCTTCGCACCAGATGAAAAACACGCTTGAGCGGTGGTGGGCTTCGGTGTCGTTTCCCGCCGGGACATGTGGAGACGGTCAACTTCCCGTCTCTGCGACAGATTGGGAAAACAGGCCTCTCGACAAGGCGGTTTTCGAATGTTTCGGCATATGCATCCCCATAAAGAACGGCAAGGGAAGCGTTTCCTGCGCCGATTTTATCAAAGGCAAACACGCGACGGCCGTTTGGATGCATCGCGACGGCATTAAGCCTGTCCCCGGGAGTTTGACGTTCGCATGACGGATATCGAATGGCATGCCGCCGTGAAGGCGGAAGACGGAGAAGCGTGGCGTCTCGTAGACGAACAGGCAGTCGGCCCGGAATGCCGTTCGCGCAAAAACGCCGAAATCATGGCGAAGCACTCCATGTCACGCGAAGAACTCCTTGCCATGCTGTACGAAGACATGATAGGCCGCGGAAAGATAGATCTCTATCGCGCAGGCGGGAGTTTCCAGGGCTGGCTGAGGCGATATGTGCGCGGCTATATACTCGCCGCCGCCGGAACAAGACAGGACGAGACGGTCGACCCCACCGGCGGCGAAACTGATGAAGACGGCGTTCATGCCGGAGTGGAGCTTCCTTTCTCTGACGCCGAGGTGTCGCGCAAAGAAGTGTGGAACATTGCCCATCTTTGTCTTCGCGACCTCTGGAACGAAGACCCGGAACGCGCTCTGGTTCTTCTGTTCAAAACACGTTTTTTTCTTTCGAGCGAAGAGATCCGCGATCTTCTCGAGGTGTCTTCGTCGGCCAATGTCGACCAGATTTTCTCGCGTGCCGTCCGTTTTATGCGCGAAGACTGGACGAGGCGCGAAAAGAACGGCTGGGAAGGGACGTTTTGACGGCCGAATTATGGTATAATATCAGACAATGAAAGATGAACCGTCAACAGCAAGAGTGTTCCGTCCGCTCGAAATAACATCTCCGGCGAATCCGAAAATAAAAGAAGCCGTGCGCCTGAGAAACCGCCGCGACCGCGACGAGACGGGCGAGATGATCGTCGAAGGCTACCGCGAATGCCGCAGGGCGCTCGACGCGGGGTACCGCCCGCACGCGATATTTTTCTGCCCCGAGATGTATCTCAAGAACGAAAACGAGGCGAATCTCGTTGAAGAATGCGCCTCTCTCGGAGCCAGTGCGTTTTTGTGTTCGAAAAGAAGTTTCGAAAAAATCGCCTACCGCGAGCGCCCCGACGGGCTTCTTATGACAGGGCCGCACGTGACCGTGCCTCTCTCGTCGCTCAAGCTCCCTGAAAACGCGCTCGTGATCGTCGCCGAGGCGATTGAAAAGCCGGGCAATCTCGGCACCATCCTCCGCACGGCCGACGCCGCCGGCGCGGCGGCTGTTATCGTGTGCGAAAGAATAACAGATGTCCACAATCCAAATGTCGTAAGGGCGTCTACGGGGACGATGTTTTCGATTCCGATAGCGGAAGCGACGAGCGAAGAGGCCCTCTCTTTCCTGAAAAAACGCTCTTTCAGGATACTCGCGGCGACGCCGCATGCCGAAAAGCTTCATTTCGAGACGCCTCTTACAGGCAATGTGGCCGTCGCGCTCGGCGCCGAGCAGTACGGCCTTACGGCGAAATGGATGGACGGCGCCGATCTGAGGGTGCGCATACCGATGCTCGGCGTCGCCGATTCGCTCAACGTGTCCGCGGCCGCCACCATTCTTCTTTACGAAGCCGTCAGACAGCGCGTGTCCTCCGGCATGGCCAAAGTGCCTCCGAGCGAGCCGTGGCACGGAGAAGGCGTCCGCGACCACTGACGAAAGGATTTTTGTCACGATGAACTTTGCAAATCCTGTTTTTCTCGCCATAGCGGCGTTCGCGCCTTTTGCGCTTTTCATCTGGACTTTTTTGAAGGCCAGGCGCGAAAAAGCGCTTCGCGCGATCTCCATGAATCCCCCGGTCCAGAGATTTTTCGCCCTTCAGGGGGCGCTGATGATGACGGGGCTTGTCCTCTGTCTCGTCGCGGCGGCCCGCCCGCAGTGGGGCAAAAGTCTTGAAACACATGTCGCCAAAAGCCGC
Source organism: Kiritimatiellia bacterium (assembly GCA_017507065.1). Classification (GTDB taxonomy): domain Bacteria; phylum Verrucomicrobiota; class Kiritimatiellia; order RFP12; family UBA1067; genus UBA1067. The sequence goes on from JAFWBO010000127.1 coordinate 2,611, forward strand.
AACGTCGCCGTCGCCATAGATGTTTCGCGTTCCATGCTGGCGGGCGACGTGAGGCCGAACAGGCTTGAAAGAGCCAAGGCGGACGTCGCCGATCTCATCGATTCCCTCCAGGGCGACAGGTGCGCCATAATCGCTTTCCGAAGGACGGGAGTGGTTCTTTCGCCGCTTACCGACGACCGCGCGTTTCTGCGGAGCGCGCTCGAATCGCTCTCTCCTGATTCGGCTCCGCGCGGCGAAACCGATCTCGGCAGCGCGGTGAGGGCGTCGCTCGACGCGCTCGATCCTTCGGCCGACGATCACAACGCGATTATCGTGATATCGGACGGCGGAGATCTGCGCGGCGGCGCTCTCGAAGCGGCGAAACTCGCGAAGAAACGCGGCGTCAGGGTTTTCACGGTCGGCATCGGCGATCCCAAAAAAGAAACGGCGATTCCGGCGGAAGACGGCGTAGGAACGATGCAGTTTCAGGGCAGGGAGGTCAAAGTCAAACTCGAAGAGTCTGCACTGAAGGCTCTGGCCGATGCGTCAGGGGGAAGATACGTTCCGCTCGCAACGGCCGGCACCGCCGAAACGACGCTCGGCGCCATATACCGGCATTTCCTCAGGCAGGTGGCCGGCATGGAGCAGAACGAAGCCGAAATGCGCCGAGGCGAACGATACGTCTTTTTCCTCGTGCCGGGAATACTGTTTGTCCTTGCGGCGGCGATGTTCTCGCGCGGCAGAATGCGGCGCGAAAAATTGTCTTCTGAACAACGGTGATTTATGGTATAATATCTCTCGAAAAATGGGAAAAGCGCATATACCACTTCCTCTCAAATACCGCCCGATGACATTCTCCGATGTCGTCGGACAGGAGCATGTCGTCAGGACTCTGCGACATGCGATAGAATCGGGCCGCATCGCAAACGCCTACCTTTTCATCGGACCGAGGGGCATCGGCAAGACAACGCTTTCGCGCATCTTCGCAAAGGCGCTCAACTGCACTTCTCCCGACGGGCTGGAACCGTGCGGCAGATGTTCCAATTGCCGCGAGATAGCTTCAGGCACTTCGATCGACGTCGTGGAACTCGATGCCGCTTCGCACAACAAGGTTGAAGACGTAAAGCCCATAGTCGAAGCGGTGGAATTCCGGCCCGGCGCGTCGAAGTACAAGATTTTCATAATCGACGAGTGCCACATGCTTTCGAACGCGGCGTGGAATTCTCTTCTGAAGACGCTTGAAGAGCCGCCGGAGTATGTCAAGTTCGTTTTCGCCACTACGGAAGGCGACAAAGTTCTGCCGACGATCGTTTCGCGCTGCCAGCGTTTCGATCTGAGGCGCATATCGACTGCCGATATCGTTGCGCGTCTCGAACATATCGCCGGCAAGGAAGGCATCAAGGCCGACCGTGACGCGCTTTTCGCCATCGCCCGCGGCGCCGAGGGAGGCATGCGCGACGCGCTTTCTTCTCTCGACCAGCTCATCGCTTTCAAAGGCTCGTCGATCACCGAAGAGGACGCCCTCGGCGTTTTCGGACTCGTGGGAAGAACGCAGCTTGAAAAACTCGCGGGCGCGGTTTTGAAAGGCGACGTGGCAGGAATCCTTTCCGCCGTCGAGGAGTTCGATTCCGCCGGCAAGAACATGCGTCGCGTCTCCGCGGAGCTGATGGTCTATTTCAGAAACATGGCCGTGGTGCAGGCGGTCGGCCCAGGGGCCAGGTCTCTCGAGACCACCCCGGAGCAGATCGCGACGATAGCGGAGCAGGCCAAGAGCGTGCCTCCGTCGAGGGTCTTCGGCATCTGCGACCAGCTTGCCGAGATGGAAGACAGGATACGCCACGTTCTCAGCGTGAGGACTCTTATCGAGATGACGCTCATCCGCGCTTCGCGCATAGCCACGACGGCCACGATAGAAGAATTGATGAAGGCGGTCAGGGCTTTGAGAGACGGCGCGTCGTCCGTTCCTGCGGGGATCGCGCCGCCGGCCGTCCGGGCGGAGGCGCCGCAGCCTGCGCGCCGGCAGGCTGCGCCCGTCGCTGCCGCCATGCCGGAACGCGGAGCGGCGGAAAAGGCTGCTCCGCGCACAGCCGTGGCGGCGCCGCCTCCGGGAGCCGTTTCGTCGCTCAGGGAAAAGATTCTCAACGACGACAGGATAAACGAAATACTCGCGATCGTCCCAGGCGCTACTGTTACTGACATAAAGGAGAAATTAAATGTTTTCATGCGGATGGCTTTGGCTTTATGCCGGTGCGGCACTGATGTTCCTCGAACTCGCCTCGCCCGGTTTCGTGCTGTTTTTCTTCGGTCTTTCGGCCGCGACCGTCGGCGTCCTGCGGCTTGCCGCGGGGGAAGTTTTCGGTCCCACGCCGCAGCTGATCGCTTTTTCGGCGTTTTCGATCCTGTATCTCGTTTTTCTCCGCCGCTGGCTCAAAGGCGTTTTTTCCGGCGACACGGAAAAAAGCCCTTTGCGCGACATATCGGGAGACAATATCGGTCGTATCGGGCGTGTCACGGCGCCGATCAATCCTCCGTTGACGGGGCGTGTCGTGATAGGCGATGCCGAATGGACGGCGCGCGCGCTCGAACCGATCGGCGAAGGAGAGTTTGTCAAAATCGTTTCGCAGGAAAACCTGACGGTTGCGTGCGAAAAGGCACGGTGATTTTTTCAGCAAGTCAAAGGAGCAAGGACGATGGGAATAAATCTGGTTGTACATGCAGGAGCGTCTGCGATAGGCCTTAATTTCCCCGACGGCATCGAGATCACGATCGGCCGGGAAATCGGCAACACGATCGCGCCGGTTGAAGCGGAGGGACTCTCGCGCAGACATGCGAAAATAGTCCAGACGGACGGCGCTTGGCGCATAGAAGACCTCGGCAGCACAAACGGAACGTTTGTCGGGAAAGAGAAAATATCCGGGCCGCGCGAGATAAAGATCGGCGACAGGGTCTCTTGCGGAAAATTCACTTTCGCCGTCGAGCCGGTGCAGGCGGAATCGGAAGCTGCGGTTTCCTCTGCCCCGCCGCCTGTCGAAAAGCCGGTTATGCCGAAGCCGGCGGCGGTGCTTACGCCGGTCGAGCCGCTTCCGGACGAGCCCGGCGCCCAGACCCCCAAGCCTGCATCTCCGCTCGCGCCTGCCGCATCATCCGCGCCTGCCGCCGCACGGGCGGCCAAGCCGCTTCTGCGTCCAGGGCTCAAGCTCCCGCAGAACAGGATGATCATGAAGAGCGCTCTCAAACTTCCCGCCGCCAAGCCGGGCCTCAAGGCCGGGCTCAAACTGCCTCCGAAAGGCGCGTTCAAACTGCCTCCGAAAGGCGGCGCGAATCCGGCCGCGGGCGCTTCTGCGCAATGATGATGAAGGCAGTCGTTTCCGTCGCGGCTTTTTTATTCGTGTTTTCGGCTGCGGCCGCAAGACCCGTCGCCCGGTGGGACACGGTTCCTTACCAGTTCGCGACCGGCGTTCTTGATGTCGGCGTTGCGGCTTTCCATGAAAAAGGCGTCAGCGTCGAATTTTTCGTGAACGGCGAAAAGAAGTTCACCGCAGGCGAGCGCGTGCGCAACAGGCAGAGCGGCATCAGAGAGTTCGTTTTCCCGTTCGACGCTTCTGAATATCCCGACGGACCGGTCGAAATCACGGCAAAAGCTCTCACGCCGGGCGAGGATCCTTGCGAACTCGGCAAAATCGTGATTTATGCCAATTCCGGAAAGTCTCTCGGTACGAGGAAAGTTGTGTGGGCTGACTATGCCAACGGCAATGATTTCTCGCCGGGGACGAAGTCGGAGCCCGTGAGGACGCTTAAGAGGGCCGTCCAGAAATGCGGCGACGGCGGCGTCGTTCTTCTCAAACCGGGAGTCTATCCCTCGCGTATGATAGGAGGCGGTCTTTCCCGCAGATATTGGACGATGGTGATGGCCGCCCCCGGTTCAAAGCCCGGCAGCGTAAAACTCCGCCCCGGGCGCACTGGGACTGACAAGCTCCTTTTCAGGAATGTCGTTTTCGAGTGCGACGTTCTCGACGGATACGGCACTGCGGTGCTCGGCGAGGACGGCAGTACGTCCGCATGGTTCGACAATTGCGTCTTCAGAAACGCCCACGGCCGCTATGCCGGCGAGACGACGCCGTTCGGCGGCAGGCTTACGGCGTATGTCACCGGCGGCGTCACCGAAGACATGACCGATGGTCCGGGCGCAGTTCTGATACGCTCGCACAAAGTGCGCCGCATCGCGCGCAATGCGTTCACGCCGCCGGAAAGCGGTGCGCTCGTGTGCGATTGCACCGTCGAGGATCTGGCGCCGCCCGACAAGGTCCACGAGGCCTGTCTCGTGAAGGCGAGCGGAGCGGGCGACGGATTCGTGGAGAATCTCATCGTGTGGTCTGTCAAGGCGTCGAAACTCCGTTCGCACGTTTTCTTCGGAGCGAGATGGCGAGATTCGGCAGTCGTGGGGCTGCATGCGGAGCCGGACGAAGCGCCGCTTGTCGTCACGCAGTTCGCGGGCGACATGGAAAATGTCGTTTTCGCGGATGTTTCCACCGGATCCCAGACTTGGCAGTGGGTGTCGCCGAAAAACAAGGCGAACATGTTCAGGCCGAAAGCCGTGCGTCTTTTTTCAGTCAAGACGGCCGGAATGAGCGGTTACGACGCCCCCGCGGAAGGCGATGGCGCGTTGCTGATTTCCGAAACGGTTCCTCGGGACATGTTCCCGGGGACATGACTGGCGGCAGATTCAAACAGACTTTCATTTCAAGAAAAGGAGAGTAAAATGGGAGGTTTTTGCGGGGTCGTGTCTGAAACGGATTGTTCCAGCGATCTGTTTTTCGGCACCGACTACCATTCGCATCTCGGCACGCACAGAGGCGGCATGGCCGTCCTGGGGAGCGACGGAAATTTCCGCCGCTCGATACACAACATACAGAACGCGCCGTTCAGGAGCAAGTTTGAATACGATCTTGCGCGATTGACGGGCAACGTCGGGATAGGCGTTATTTCCGACACCGATCCGCAGCCGCTTGTCATGTGTTCCAAGCTCGGAACGTTTGCGATCGTTACCGTGGGGCTCGTGGCGAACATGGACGAGCTCAAGAAAGAGCTCTTCGAGGTCAGATCCGCGCAACTCCAGTATTCCACGACAAGCGGGATGGTCGGCCCCACCGAACTCGTTTCCGCCATGATTGCCACGCAGCCGTCGATAGTTGAAGGCATAAAATACGTCCAGAAGCGGGTGAAGGGGAGCTGTTCGCTTCTGCTCGTCACCGATAAAGGCGTTTTCTACGCGGCCCGCGACAGATACGGCAGAACGCCTGTGGTGATCGGAAGGAAGAGCGGATCTTTCATCGCGCTTCAGGAAAGCTGCGCCCTGCCAAATCTCGGCTACGACCATGTGCGCGATCTCGGCCCCGGCGAAGTTGTGGAGATGACGCCAAACGGCATAAAAACGGTTGTCGAAAGCGGCGACAAGATGGCTATATGCTCCTTCCTCTGGGTTTACTACGGCTACCCGGCATCGTCCTACGAAGGCAGAAACGTCGAGATGGCGCGCTACCGTTCCGGCAGCGCGCTCGCGAAGCGCGGGGCCGTCCCCGCAGATGCTGCATGCGGAATACCGGATTCCGGCACGTCGCATGCGCTCGGTTACGCTCACGAGGCCGGTATAAAGTTCGCGAGACCATTCGTCAAATACACTCCGACGTGGGCCCGGAGTTTCATGCCGCAGGATCAGCGCCAGCGCGAACGCGTGGCTTCAATGAAACTCATACCGATACCCGGGCTCATAAAAGACAAACGTCTCGTCTTCTGCGACGATTCCATCGTGCGCGGGACGCAGCTCGGCAAGCAGGCAGAACGCCTTTATTCGGAAGGATGCCGCGAGACGCATATGCGTATCGCATGCCCGCCTCTTCTCTACCCCTGCAAGTTCATTAATTTCTCGCGCTCCAAAAACGAATACGATCTCATCACTCGCCGTTACGTGCGCGGACACGACGGCGACGGAGCGGACGTGTCGAAATACGTCGACCACAACGGCGAGCCGTACGCGAAGATGGTGGAGTTCATCCGTTCGAAACTGAATTTGACGAGTCTCGTTTTCCAGACGGTGGACGATCTCGTCGCGGCCATCGGACTGCCACGGGAAAAACTCTGCACGTATTGCTGGACCGGTCACGACATTTCCGACGAGGACGGCGCCGCGCCGTGCGCGTGCTGCGGAGGTTCGGGATGTCCTGCGGCCGCCGCGCCGGCTGACGGAAGAGGAGAGCGATGAAACTTTCCGTCAGGGGCGCGTCGCATTCACGAAAAATCTCGTTCAGAGTCGACGGGTTCCCGCGCGGCGTGGCGGTCGATCCGCAGGGGCTCGCACGTTTCATGGAACGGCGCGCTCCCGGAAGAGACGCGCTCTCGACTTCGCGACGCGAACCTGACAAGGTCGTTTTCGTCTCCGGCGTGGAGAGAGGCTTCACGACAGGAGGCTCGATAGAAGGGGAGATAGCAAACACCGATTTCCGTCCGGGAGATTACGGAGCGGAAAGAACCGTGCCCCGTCCCGGCCATGCCGACTTCCCCCAGTGGGTCGAATTCGGGCGAATCCCGACGGGAGGCGGATCGAATTCCGGCAGAATGACCGCCGCGCTCGCCGCAGCCGGATGGCTCGCTTTGAAATTTCTCGGGGAACGCGGCGTCTCGGTGTCGTCCCGCACGGTGTCGATCGGCGGCAGGAAGGACGGATTTGAAGAAACAATACTTGCCGCAAAAGCCGACGGCGATTCTGTCGGCGGCGTGGTTGAGTGCGAGGTGTCGGGCCTTCGGCCGGGGCTCGGAGGTTCTCTTTTCGCCGGGGTGGAATCGGCCGTTTCATCCATCGTGTTCGCGATTCCCGGCGTGAAAGGAATAGAATTCGGCAACGGATTCGAGGCGGCCGGGCTCAGAGGTTCGGCGAACAACGATGCGTTCAGAGTCGTCGACGGCAGAGTCGTTGCAGCGACAAACCGCCACGGCGGAGTTCTCGGCGGCAGAACGAGCGGCATGCCTGTCGTGTTCCGCGTGGCTATGAAGCCGACGCCTACGGTTTTCATACCGCAGCGGAGCGTTGATCTTGCATCCATGTCGGATGCGGAATGCGTCTCGAAAGGCCGCCACGATCCGTGCATCGCCCTCCGTGCGCTTCCTGTTATAGAAGCGGCGGCGGCTTTCGCGCTCGCCGGCATCGTCGCAGACGACGAGAAAGAGCATCCGCGCATTTGTCTCGTTCTTTCCGGACGGACGCTCGCGGAAGATCTCGCCATTTACGGGAAAGAGCGGTATTTCGCCGACATGGTGGAGCTCAGGGCCGATTTTCTTTCGGATGCGGAACGTGCCATGGTTTCGTCTTTCCCGGCGATGGTCGACGTGCCCGTCGTGCTTACATTCCGCCGCAGACGCGATGGCGGCGAGTTCGACGGGAGCGAAGACGAGAGGCGCCGGTTTTTCGAAAACGCGCTCGTTCCTGGATGCGGTTTCAGATACGTCGATTTCGAAGACGATTTCCGCGACGGCGGGCTTTCGGCCCTGGCCCGCGGAGCGGGGGCGACGGTAATACGTTCGCTCCATCTTTTCGACGCCCCGCCTGATGCGCCGTTCGCCGATACGCTGCGCCGGCTTGCCGGCGATGAAGGGGAGATTCCGAAACTCGCTTTCACGCCTCGTTCGTTCGCGGACGTGGAAAGGCTGTTCCGCGAGATGGAAAGTTTCGGCGACATGCCGCACATCGTCTGCGCCATGGGGAAGACCGGGTTTGCCACGCGCGTGCTCGCGGCGAAGCTCGGCAGCTTTCTTACGTATGCCTCGTCGTCTCTCCCTTCGGGAATCGGGCATGCGACGGCGACAGGGCTCGTCCGCGACTGGCGCGTGCGGGCCGTCACCAAAAACGCCCGCGTCGTGTTCACGCGCGGAGAAGACGCTTTCGGCGAGGCCATCCGTCTCAACTCCGGTTTTGCCGTCGAAGAGGAGGATGCCGTTGCCGTTCCTGCAGTATGACGTGTCGATGAAAGGAGGACGAATAGTATGAAAATAACTTTTTACGGAGCTGCCGAAACGACGACCGGGTCTATGCATCTCGTCGAGGCCAACGGGAAGAGAATACTTCTCGAGTGCGGGCTTTTCCAGGGGCACCGCAAGGAAGCGTTCGAGAAGAACAGGAACATTCCGGTAGATCCGCGGACGATCGACGCGGTGATACTTTCGCATGCGCATATCGACCATTCGGGCAACCTGCCGCAGCTTGTCCGCCAGGGTTTCCGCGGCAGAGTTTACGCCCGTGCGTCCACGGTCGAGCTTTGCGATGTAATGCTCCGCGATTCGTGCTTTCTGCAGATGCGCGATCTCGAATACGTCAACAAGAAGCGACGACGCGACGGCAAGAGACTCTTCGAGCCGCTTTACGAAGAAAGCGACGTCGACAGCCTCATGAAGCTTTTCGTGCCTGTCCATATGCATTCGCCGACGGAGATAGGGCCCGGAATCGTGCTCGAATTTTTCAACGCCGGGCACATCCTCGGTTCGGCTCTCGTGCAGCTCGACATTCGTTCTGACGGCGGCAAGAACCACAGGCTTCTCTTTTCCGGAGATCTCGGGCAGCAGGGACAGCCGATTCTGCGCCACTGCGAGTATCCTGCGGGCGCGGACATACTTATCGTCGAATCGACATATGCCGACAAATACCATCCGAGCGCCGACGATGTCGAGATGCGTCTCGAAAAGCATTTGAAATATATAGACCGGCACAATTCGAGGCTGCTCATCCCGGCGTTCTCGGTGGGCCGTACGCAGCAGATAATCTATTATCTCAACAGGATAGCGGAAAAGGGCCGTCTTCCCCGGGACGTGAAAGTGTATATCGATTCGCCTCTTTCGCGCAAGGCGACGGAGATATACGCCCGCCACCGCGAAGTCTACAACGACGAGGCTCGCGCGATGATAGCGGCCGGCAAAGATCCTCTGTCGCTTCCCGGCCTTGTTTTCGTAGGCACTCCGCAGGAGTCTATGGCTCTCAACGAAGCCCCCGGCCCGATGATAATAATCGCGGCAAGCGGCATGTGCGAAGGCGGGCGCGTCCTCCATCATCTCAAGCATTGCGCGCAGGACGAGGACAACATCATCCTGATTGTCGGTTTCCAGGCGGAGAACACGCTCGGCCGCAGGATCGTCGAGAGACGCGAGACATTGAAGATATTCGGCGAAGAAGTGCCTCTCAAGGCGCAGGTCGACGTGATAAACGCTCTTTCCGCACATGCCGACCGTTCAGGTCTCAAGAAGTGGATATCCGAAGTTAAAGACAATGTCCGCTACGCTTTTGCCGTGCATGGAGAGCCGGAGCGGGTTTCCGCCATGGCGGAGCTTCTCAGAGATCTCGGAGTTCCCTCTGCGGTGGCTCCGGCCCCGGGCGAGACTTACAGAATAGACTGAGATGGATTGCACAGACAGGCTTCTCTCGTTTCGCGACAATATCCGCGCCGCGCTGTGGGGCGTGGAGAAGTGGGTTGTTTCGGCCCATCCGTCCGGAGAGAGCGTCGTGGACGGAGGAAAGTACGACGGAATGCGGCTCGGCGACATCGTTCCAGGCTTTCCGCTGCTTTTCAAAGAGATCGACGCCAAAAGCCGGCTTTCCGTGCAGGTGCATCCGAGTGAAAGAACCGTTACGGTCACGGGCGGAAGCCCGAAGACGGAAATGTGGTGCATGCTCGAAGACGGCACTGTCTATGCCGGGCTGAAACCCGGTGTGAGCGCATCCGACGTAGAGCGGGCCGTGGCCTCCGGAACTGCGGGCGAGCTTCTTGTCCGCCACGATCTCAAGGCGGGAGAGTGCGTTTTCATCCCCGGCGGAATGGTGCATGCCATCGGCGACAATGCGAGGATTTACGAAGTGCAGCAGTCGAGCGACACGACTTTCAGGCTTTACGACTGGGACAGGGTCGGGGCCGACGGAAAGAAGCGCCCCCTCCATCTCGAAAGCGCATTGAAAGCCATGGACTGTTCGCTTCCTCCACCCGTTCCTTCGAGAGACGTCGAATGCGCTTTTTTCTCTTTCCGCCGCATAAAAGTGGACGGATCTTTCACGTTCGCCGGGAATGGTTTTACCGTTCTTCGGGCGTTCAGAGGCGCGTTTTCCGTATGCGGTCGCGTTTTCGAAGAGGGCTCTGACGTGCTCGTTCTCGGAGGATCCCCGTTCGCGGTGGAGGCTTTTGGGAGCGAAGTTTTGTCTACGGTTGCGCCCGGTTGATGTTATTGGCCGTATTCGGCGCGGCGTTTATTTTCGCGGCGAGGTCTGCAAGTTCGTTCATGTCGGCTTTCCCGCTTTCGAAAGCCGTGCCGCCGCCCGGAATGCGCGGAACTATGTGGAAATGTATGTGGCGCACCGTCTGCCCGGCGGCTTCGCCGTTGTTCTGCAGAATGTTGAAATCTCCGATTCCGAGAGCACCGGTCACTTTCGCAGCCGTCTTTTTCACCGCGACGGCAAGTCGCGCGAGGACATCTTCTGGCGTTTCCGCCAGATTGGCGTAGTGGGCCTTCGGGATCACGAGCGTATGGCCTCTTGAAAAGGGATTTATATCGAGATAGGCAAGAAATTCTCCGTCTTCCCAAACCTTGAAAGATGGTATTTCGCCGGCGGCGATGGCGCAGAATACGCAGTTGTTTTTCATTTTTTCGCTCCCATGCCGAAAAGGACGAGCGCCTTGCGGAAATCGGCCGGCAGCGGCGCATGCACCTTTATCGTGTTTTTCGGGTTTACCGGATTTTTGAGTTCGATAGTCGATGCGTGGAGCATCTGGCGCGGCACGCGCATAAGCCTCGGGTCGTTTGCCGATTTCTTGCCGAAGACCCTGTCGCCTATGACCGGGTGGCGAATCGAGGCGAGATGACGGCGGATCTGGTTCGTGCGCCCCGTCTCTATCTTCACCGCGAGGAACGAGGCGTCTTCGCCGGATGCCAGACGCACCGCTTTGGAAACGGCTCTTTCTCCGTCGAGAGGCGCGTCGATAGTCGTTCTCGGGAATTTAACTTCCCCGAACACGACGGCATGATATGTCTTTGAAACCCTGTGCGTTTTGAACATTTCGACCGCGGCGAGGAAGGCCGCATGGTTCTTGGCGAAAAGCAGCACTCCCGTGGTGTCGCGGTCCAGCCTGTGGACGGCTTCGAGCGCAGGCAGCTTTTCTTGCTCGCGCAGAATCGCTTCGGCCGAGCGCGCGTCGTCGCAGCTCAGCACGCCCGACGGTTTGTCGCAGGCGAGATACGACTCGTCCTGCCACAGCACGCGGATGTGCCTTCCGGGAGCATCTTCGCGCGCGGCGATGACGGCGCCGCCGTGCGAAGGGGATTGCTTCGACGCCGCCGCGGCCGTCCGCGACGGCAACTCGACCCTGTCGCCCGTTTTAAGGATGTGCCTTGCCATCCAGACGCTCGAGCGGTTCACCCACACGTCGCGCCCGTCGATGACAGCTTTGGCGGTTCTCCGCGAAACGCAGAGCATGCGGGCGAGAAAATCCTGAAGCGTTTTTGGATCGTCTCTGCCTACGGAGAACGCGGTTATTCCCGCTGCATGTACAGGCGCTCTGCGCATTATTCAGAAATATTCAGCCGCCGATTATGCTGCCGGCGACGCCGCGCACTTTACGCCCGTCTGTCACAGGGGCCAGTGTGATCTGGAGCGATTCGTCCTCTTCGCCAGAATCCGTCTGAGCGACTATGCACACTTCCGTCGTTTCCCCGGCGAGAGCCTTGGCGAAGTTTTCGGGAAGGGGATGGTCGCCCATGAGATCGGAGAAAGAGCGCGTTCTCAAGACATCGGTGTCGGCGAGGTTGAACATCTTCATGAAAGCCTCGTTCGCTTCCATGAACCTGCCTTCTCTGTCGCATGCGAAAAGGGCGGCGTGCGAAATCGAAAACGCGGCTTCTTTCGTGCGGAGCATTTCGCGCAGTTTGCGGCGGCGTTCCACATTGCGTATCGTGAACACGAGATCACTCGGATCGATGAGGTCTATTATGGAAACCGTGACTTCGGCGGCGAATTTGTCGCCTTTGCGTTCTATCCCCGCCGCATCTATTATCATATGCCTGTCTTCTTCGAGACCGCGGCGGATGCGTTGTACGATTTCGGGCCCGAGCCCTTTGATGAACATCGATACCGGTTTGTCGATGACTTCTTCCTGGCTGTAGCCGAAATATTCCTCGGCGCGCGGGTTTATTTCGAGAATATGCCCGTTGGGGTCTGTGATGACGACAGCGTCGTACATACCCGCCAGGAACTGCCGGAAAAGCGATTTTCTGTCTTTTGGAACGAATAGTGCCATAATTGAAGTATGCGTATTATACCAAAAAATGACGCATAAAAGCAAGAGCCCGTGCAGACTTTCGGCCGAAATCTCCAAATTGCCGGCCGTAGCGATAATTTTATGTTAAAATGCACCTGTTTGTGGTATAATATTCGGCAAGAAACATAAAAAAGAAGAAAAACAAAACAGGAAAACATACAATGAACGAACAGAAGAAATATGTGTACTTCTTCGGTGCTGGACAGACGGAGGGCAACGCCGATATGCGCGAACTCCTCGGCGGCAAAGGAGCAAACCTCGCCGAAATGGCGTCTCTCGGCCTTCCCGTGCCGCAGGGCTTCACCATAACTACAGAAGCCTGCACCCGCTACTACGACGACGGCAAGGTCGTCGGCGACGACATAAAAGCCCAGATTCTCGACTACATCGACCGTCTCGAAAAATCGGCCGGCAAGAAGTTCGGCGACGAGAAAAACCCGCTTCTCGTTTCAGTGCGTTCCGGCGCGCGCGCGTCGATGCCGGGCATGATGGATACGATTCTCAACCTCGGCCTCAACGAAACGGTAGTCAATTCGCTCGCGGAGCAGACGAAGAATCCCCGCTGGGCATGGGACTGCTACCGCCGCTTCATCCAGATGTTCTCCGATGTCGTGATGGAGGTCGGCAAAAAGTATTTCGAGAAGCTCATCGACGACATGAAGGCCAGAAAGGGCGTGAAACTCGACGTGGAGCTTTCCGCCGACGATCTCAAGACGCTCGCCTCGCAGTTCAAAGCCGAGTACAAGGCGAAGATCGGCTCCGACTTCCCGGACGACGCGAAGACACAGCTGTTCGAGGCCATTAAGGCCGTGTTCCGCAGCTGGGACAACCCGCGCGCCAACGTCTACCGCCGTGACAACGACATTCCCTATTCGTGGGGCACGGCCGTCAATGTGCAGATGATGGCTTTCGGCAATCTCAACGACCGCTCCGGCACGGGCGTCGCTTTCACTCGCGATCCGGCGACTGGTGAAAAGAAACTCATGGGCGAGTTTCTCATGAACGCCCAGGGCGAAGACGTTGTCGCGGGTGTGCGCACCCCGATGCCGATCGCAAAGATGGCCGAGGTGATGCCCAAGGTGTTCAAGCAGTTCACCGAGGTCTGCTCAAAGCTCGAGAACCATTACCGCGACATGCAGGATATGGAGTTCACCATCGAGAACGAGCAGCTCTTCATGCTTCAGACGAGAAACGGCAAGCGCACGGCCAAGGCGGCGCTCAAGATAGCCTGCGACCTCGTCGACGAAGGCATGCGCAGCGAGAAGGAGGCCGTTCTCATGATCGACCCCCGCAATCTCGACACGCTCCTCCATCCTCAGTTCGACGCCGCGTCGCTCAAGCGCGGCAAACTCGTGGGCAGAGGGCTTCCGGCTTCGCCGGGGGCCGCGTGCGGCAAAATCGTTTTCACCGCAAACGATGCCAAGGAATGGCGCGAGCGCGGCGAGAAGGTGGTTCTCGTCCGTCTCGAGACGAGCCCCGAGGACATCGAGGGCATGAAGGCGGCCGAAGGCATCCTCACGGTACGCGGCGGCATGACGAGCCATGCGGCCGTCGTCGCGCGAGGCATGGGCGAATGCTGCGTATCCGGATGCACCGAAATCGCGATGGACGAGGAAGGAAGAAAGTTCGTCCTCGGCGGCAAGACCTTCAAAGAGGGCGACTGGCTTTCCATCGACGGCTCGACAGGCAACATCTACGATGGCGTCATCACCACGGTCGATGCCAAAATCGAAGGCGAGTTCGACCGCATCATGACGTGGGCCGACAAGTTCCGCCGTCTCAAAGTGCGCACCAACGCCGATACGCCGCGCGACGCCCGAAAGGCGCGCGAACTCGGCGCCGAGGGCATAGGCCTCTGCCGCACGGAGCACATGTTCTTCGAGCCTGACCGCATAGCGGCTTTCCGCGAGATGATCTGCGCCGACACGGAGGAGGAGCGCCGCATAGCGCTTTCCAAGATACTCCCTTACCAGCAGACGGATTTCGAGGAGCTCTACGAAGCGCTCGAGGGCAAACCCGTGACAATCCGCTTCCTCGATCCGCCGCTCCACGAGTTCGTGCCGCACAACGAGGACGAAATAGCGCTTCTCGCGAAGGCGCAGCACAAGAGCGTATCGCGCATCAAGGAGATAATCGACTCGCTCCACGAGTTCAATCCGATGATGGGCCACCGCGGTTGCAGACTTGCGGTGACGTATCCCGAAATCGCCCGCATGCAGACGCGCGCCATCATACGCGCGGCCATCGAGGTGCAGCGCAAGCACAAGACATGGAGCGTCAAGCCGGAGATCATGATTCCGCTCACATGCGACGTGGCCGAATTCAAGTTCGTCCGCGATATCGTGGTGCAGACGGCGAACGTCGAGATCAACCTCTCCGGCATCAACCTCTCGTACAAGGTCGGCACGATGATCGAAATTCCGAGAGCGGCGCTTCTCGCGGGCGAAATCGCGGAAGAGGCGCAGTTCTTCTGCTTCGGCACGAACGACCTCACGCAGATGACGTACGGGTTCAGCCGCGACGATTCGGGCAAGTTCCTCGACGCGTACTACGACGCGAAGATTCTCGAGAACGATCCTTTCGCCAAGCTCGACCAGAACGGCGTGGGCAAGCTCATGAAGATGGCTGTCGCCGACGGCAAGGCGGTGAGGCCCAATCTCCACTGCGGAATCTGCGGAGAACACGGCGGCGATCCGTCGTCGGTTGAGTTCTGCCACAGAATCGGGCTCGACTACGTTTCATGCTCGCCGTTCCGCGTGCCGATCGCGCGTCTCGCGGCGGCGCAGGCGGCCCTCAGAGACTGAGGCGGCCGCTTAGATGAAAACGGTAGATTGCGATTATTTTGTCGTCGGGACCGGGATGGCGGGGCTTGTCGCCTCGCTGAATCTCGCCTCCCGCGGCAAGGTCATCGCCATTTCGAAAGGCCGTCTCCAGGACTGCAACACGAATTTTGCGCAGGGAGGCATCTGCTGCGTGGCGGACCCTGGAGACACTTTCGACAAACACGCCCGCGACACGATGATCGCCGGCGCGTGGCTCGGCAGGAGCGACGTGGTCCACAAGATATGCGAAGAGGCTCCGGGCGCGATACGCGATCTTATCGGTTTCGGGGTCAGGTTCGCAAAGAATCCCGACGGTTCGTGGGATCTCGCCCGCGAAGGCGGCCACAGCGCAAGGCGCATTTTCCATGCGGGCGACATCACGGGCGGCAGATGCGAAGCGGCTCTCGTGCGGCGGGCCAGGAAGGCCGGTATAGACCTTCGCGAAAAAACGGTCGCCATCGATCTCATAATGTCTTCGCGCATCGGCCTTCCCGGAGAGAACAGATGTCTCGGCGCATATGTGCTCGACAGGCAGACGGATGAAGTCTACGCGATCCGTTCGCCGAACACGATTCTTGCCGCCGGCGGATGTTCGAAAGTGTATCTCTATACCTGCAATCCCGATTCCGCCACGGGAGACGGTATCGCCCTCGCGTGGAGAGCCGGCGCGAAAGTGGAGAACATGGAATTCATCCAGTTCCATCCCACATGTCTATACCACCCAGAGGCGAAACGTTTTCTCATATCCGAGGCTGTGCGCGGCGAAGGCGCCGAACTGGTGGACAGGCACGGCCGCAAGTTCATGAAGAAGTACGATCCGCGCGGATCTCTCGCGCCGCGCGACATAGTGGCCCGTTCGATAGACTCGGAGATGAAGCGCACGGGCGACGACTGCGTATATCTCGACATCAGGTTCAGGGGGCGCACCTATCTCATGAAACGCTTCCCGAACATCTACCAGAAATGTCTCGAGTTCGGCATCGACATGGCAAGCGACCTCATCCCTGTCGTGCCTGCGGCGCACTATACGTGCGGAGGCGTGAAGGCTCTCGTCGACGGCACGACTTCGATACCGGGGCTGAGCGCCATCGGCGAATGCGCTTCCACGGGGCTTCACGGCGCCAACAGGCTCGCTTCGAATTCGCTCATGGAGGCGGCCGTATGCGCGAGGCTCGCCGCCAAAAGGCTTGCAGCGTCTCCGGACCGCTTCCGCGGGAGGCCGCCGAAGATTCCCGCGTGGAAAACAGGCGATGCCGTTCCGCCGGACGAAGCCGTCCTCGTCTCGCATATGTGGGACGAGATACGCCGTCTCATGTGGGACTACGTCGGCATCGTGCGCACGAACAAGCGCCTTGCGCGCGCGGCGCACAGGCTTAAAACGTTGCGCCGGGAAATACGCGAGTATTATTTCAAGTATATCGTCACGCCGGACACTCTCGAGCTGAGGAACCTTGCCGTATGCGCCGAACTGATCGTCAGGAGCGCGCAGAAGCGCCACGAATCGCGCGGGCTCAACTGCAATCTCGACTATCCGCGCATGGCGAAGAAGACCGGCCCCACGGTTATAGACGGGTTCAAGCCGGCAACGCAATCGCGCGGCGGGAGACGCGGCGCGAAGGAATAGGATGCACAGGCTTCTCGTCGATACGAAAGAGATTTTTTCCCCGTCTCCGCGGCTTTCCGCGGATGCGGCCGCCCATTTGAAGGTGATACGTCCAAAGGAAAACGAGACGATCGGCATTTTCGACGGCCGCGGCAGAGAGCGCGTGTGCGTATGGAAGAACGGCGCTCTGGCGGCCGCGGGCGACGCGGTGTCGGTCGAAAAGAGGCGCAACGTCGTTCTTTTCGCGTGTCTCGTGAAGTCGGCCCGCTGGGACTGGCTTGTCGAGAAGGCCACTGAGGTGGGGGTCGATCGCATAGTTCCCGTGATATCGGCGAGAACAGTTGTAAGGATCGACCGTTCCGAGCGCAGCGCGAAGAGCGCGAGATGGCGCAAGGTGGCTGAGGAGTCGGCACGACAGAGCGGCGGTGTTTTCGTGCCGGAGATATCTCCCGCCCTCGATTTCCGCGAAGCTGTTGAAGAGGCCCGCCGC
Source organism: Kiritimatiellia bacterium (assembly GCA_017507065.1). Taxonomy (GTDB): domain Bacteria; phylum Verrucomicrobiota; class Kiritimatiellia; order RFP12; family UBA1067; genus UBA1067. The sequence goes on from JAFWBO010000127.1 coordinate 19,846, forward strand.
ACCGAATGTTTCGCGCTCGCTCTCACGGATCCGCCGTCGCCTCCGCTGCTCGGCGTTCTTGAAGAGAGTCTCGGAAACGGCGTTTCCGGGAGCGTGGGCTTCTTTACCGGGCCTGAAGGGGATTTCACTCCGGAAGAACTTTCGTCGCTTCTCGAATTCGCGAAGCCGGTCAGTCTCGGTCCTTCTGTCCTCAGGGCCGAGACGGCGTCGATTTTCGCTCTTTCCGTCATGTCTGCCGTTGCAATTCGGGCGGGTTTTTGGTAAAATACGCGACATTGCGGTTAAAACAAGGTAATATAGATAATGGCAAAAGAAGCAGATCAGGCTATCGAGGTGACAGGAGTCGTCACCAAGGTTCTGCCCGCCACGATGTACAAAGTCCGCCTCGAGAACGGTCACGAGGTGCTTGCGCACATTTCCGGCAAGATGAGGAAGTTTTTCATCAAGATCGCCATAGGCGACACGGTCACGGTCGAGATTTCGCCGTACGATCTCGGCAAGGGGCGCATCACATACCGCAGCAAAAACTGATTTACGAAACATAAACAAAAACAGGAGAACTACAAATGTCAGGTCACAGCCATTGGGCGACAATCAAGCGCGCGAAAGGCGCGGCAGACGCGAAGAAAGGCAAGATTTTTTCCAAGCTCGGCAAGGAAATAACGATTGTCGTCAAAGCAAAGGGCGGCGATCCGAACACGAACCCCACTCTTCGCACGCTCATAGCCAAGGCCAAAGCCGCGCAGATGCCCAACGACAATATCGAACGCGCCATCAAGAAAGGCACGGGCGAGCTTGAATCCGCGGCTCTCGTCGATGCGCAGTATGAAGGCATCAAAGGCGGCGTCGCATTCGTCGTCAACGTTCTTACCGACAACAAGAACCGCGCGGCGGCCGAAGTGGGCAACGTTTTCAAGAAGAACGGTCTCGAGTTCGCCAAGCAGGGTTCGGCCACGCGTCTTTTCGACCGTCTCGGGCAGATTATGATTCCCGCGGCCGACGGCATCACCGAAGACAAGGTGATGGAGGTCGCTCTCGAAGCGGGCGCCGAAGATGTTCTCGCCGAGGACGGCGGCTTCACGGTCAAGTGCCAGCAGGGCGATTTCACAACGGTTCTCGAAGCCATCAAGGCGGCCGGCATAGCCGTCGACGAGGAGAATTCGTCCATCGGCCTCGTTCCCAACATGACGACGCCTGTAAGCGACGTCGCCACGGCCAAATCCATGCAGAAGTTCATCGACATGCTCGAGGACCTCGAGGATGTCCAGGACGTCTACAACAACATGGAAACCACAGACGAAGTCGACGCGGCCCTCGAAGCGGAAGGCTGACGATGAAGCTCGAGCATGTTGCCATAGACGTGCCCGACCCCGAGTCGTTCATCGCATGGTGGTGCGAAAACCTCGGTTTCAGACGTTCCGCCCCCGGTTCGGCCTTTATCATGGACGACTCCGGGACGGCGGGGCTCGAGATATACAGAACTGACAAGACCGAGTCCGCGCCCGATTACGGAGCGATGGATTCCATGACGCTCCATATCGCGTTCGTTTCCGACGATGTCGCCGCCGATGCCGAGAGGCTTGTAAAGGCGGGCGGCCGTCTCGAAACGCTCAAGACGGACGATCCGTCGTTCCACATGGCGATAGTCCGCGATCCATGGGGCGTTCCGGTGCAGCTTTGCAGAAGAGCCGCGTCGGTTTTCATAGGCTGACGGGCCGGGGAGGGGCGGAAAGTGGCCGGGAAAGTTTTCTTTTCAGCCGTTCTGCCGTTCGCGGCATATGCGGTTTTCGCAGGTTCGCATACGCTCGACAGATACCGTCCGCTGATAGACCGGTATCCTTTCGGCGAGCCGCCGCCGTCTTTCGATCCGACAAAGCTTGCTTCGGAGGTGTCGAAAAACGGGAAAGAAGATGCCGCTCTCGGCGAAGCCGAAGCGGAGATAGTCAAAAACATTTCTTTCAGCGTGATAAACCTCGAGCCCGACGGTACGCTGATGGTCGGCTTTTCCGACAACACCGATCCGAAGCAGCCTGTCCACTACTACATTCCGGCAGGTTCTGTGCGAAACGGCTGGCACGTGAAGGATGCAGATCTCGACGCCAAATCCATGACTCTCGAGAAAGACGGGGTTGAAGTCGTGCTTTCGCTCGGTGACAAGAGCGCCAGCGGCAAGGCTCCGTCTGCCGCAAGAAACGCTGGCTCGGAAGAATCAACGCGCGTTGCGGGGGCGAAAGCCGGAATGTCTCCTGATGCAATGCCGTCCATGGTGGGCCGCAGATCGCGCAGACTGAGGCGCGAGCGCGAGGACGCAATCGCGGCGGCGCGCGACAGAGCCGAAGCCGAAGAGGCGAAAAAGAAGGCGGAGGAAGTCCGCGAAATGGAACGCATCCGGCGCGAGGAAGAACGCGCCGAGCGCATGCGCGAACTGGAGGCGATACGCGAAGAACTTCGCAGAGGTCGTGAAATGATGCGCGAACAGGAGATGCGCGGCGGCGGCCGCCCGGCCGCGGAAGAACAGAATGCGGAGCAGACAGATGAAGTGCGTTAAGATGGAAGATATGGTGCGCTCGATTCTCGAGACCGGCGCATACGAGACGGCGGATGAAAATCGCGCCGCTAAAAGGGCGAAGCCCGGCGCTTTGACGACGCTGCGTTTTTCGCTCGGCATTTCCAAAGTGTTCCCCATGTGCGCGCTTTGCGAGCCGTTCGGTCTGCTCACGATCGACAAATGGGCGCGTTTTTGTTTTTCAACCGTGCAGTGCGCCGAAAGGCTCGGCATGAAAGTATCGATAGACGGCTGCCGCGACAGGCTCGCGTACAAAGGGCCTGTAATGTATCTGTGCAACCATATGTCTACCGTGGAGACGATACTTCTGCCTCCGATATTGCATGCGTTCGGGCCGTTCAGCTACGTTGCCAAAGCGTCGCTCGCTCATCTGCCTTTTCTGGAGAAGGCGGCCGCACGCACCCGAATGGTCCCGATCGGCCGCAAGTCTCCGCGCGAAGATCTGGTGAACATGTTGAAAATCGGAGTGGAGAGGATCAACGCGGGCGAGAGTTTTCTGATATTCCCCCAGGGTACGCGCGACAGCGTTTTCCGCCGCAAGGTTTATTCGTCGATCGGAGCCAAGCTCGCGGAGAAAGCCCGCTGCCCGATAGTCCCTGTCGTCGTCGACACGCGTTGCCAGCCGGTGCGCGAGAAGGGGATTTTCTCGAAAATTTTCAAAGATTACGGTCCCGTCGACACGTCAAAAGACATACGCTGCTCGTTCGGCCCTGTGATTCCCGCGGGAAAGGCCCGCGATATGCATGAAGCCGCGTTCGACTGGATGGCTTCCAAACTCGAGGAGTGGAATCTCCCTGTAGAGAGATAAGAAAGAAAATGGTCAAAGCAAGAATGATAGACGGCGGAGTGTGCTCCGCCAAAGGTTTCAGGGCTTCGGGTGTCGAAGCTGCCGTCAAGTACAAAGGGCGCAAAGACGTGGCTTTGATCGTCGCGGATCGTCCTTGTGCGGCGGCGGCGGTTTTCACGACGAACAAAGTGGCCGCCGCTCCGGTTCTCTACGACCGCGAAGTGGCGCGCGGCGGACGCGCTCAGGCTATTCTCGCCAATTCAGGCTGCGCCAATGCATGCACCGGCGAAGCGGGGTTGCGCGACGCGCGTCTTTCGGCTCTTGTCACTGCCGGAGAGCTCGGCATAGATCCGGGGCTCGTCTTTGTCGCCTCCACAGGCGTCATCGGGCGCCCGCTTCCGATGGACAGGCTTCTCGGCGGTGCGAAAGAAGCCGTTTCCCGGCTCGGACGCACGAAGGAGCACGCTCTCGCCGCGGCGCAGGCCGTGATGACCACCGACACGAAACCGAA
>JAFWBO010000015.1 GCA_017507065.1 Kiritimatiellia bacterium
ACCGACTTCATCTGCGTGCCCAGAGTTTTGTCCGCGCCGGGAAATTTCTCGAAGGCGAACCGCGGCACCTTCACGACGACGTAGTCGAGCGCCGGCTCGAAACAGGCCGGAGTCGCCCCGGTGATGTCGTTCTTCAGCTCGTCGAGCGTATATCCCACGGCGAGGAGCGCAGCGATTTTCGCTATCGGGAAGCCTGTCGCCTTGGAAGCGAGCGCGGACGAGCGCGATACGCGCGGATTCATTTCTATGATTATGCGCCGCCCCGTCTCGGGATTTACCGCCCACTGCACGTTCGAGCCGCCGGTCGCGATGCCTATCTTTTCGAGGACGCGGATGGAATCGTCGCGCATGGCCTGGTATTCGCGGTCGGTCAACGTCTGGATCGGCGCGACGGTGATCGAGTCGCCCGTATGCACGCCCATCGGATCCATGTTTTCGATAGAGCAGACGATGACGGCGTTTCCGGCCCGGTCGCGCATCACCTCCATCTCGAATTCCTTCCATCCGACGAGCGATTCCTCGACGAGGACCTCGCGGTTCAGCGATGCCTCGAGCCCGCGGGAGACGATGTCCCGGAACTCGTCCGCGTCGTGCGCAATGCCTCCGCCGGTTCCGCCGAGAGTGAAACCGGGGCGGATTACAAGCGGCCACGAGCCGATCGTCCCGGCAACGGCAAACGCCTCTTCGAGCGAATGAGCGCTTCCCGATTTCGGCATGTCGAGCCCGAGCTCTTTCATCGCGGCCTTGAAAAGCCGGCGGTCTTCGGCGCGCGAGATCGCCTCTGCCGACGCTCCTATGAGTTCGACCCCGTACCGGCGGAGAAGCCCTGCCTTGTCGAGTTCCATCGCGAGATTCAGCGCCGTCTGTCCGCCGAGCGTAGGCAGAACGGCGTCGGGCCGCTCGCGGCGGATGATTTCATGAAGAGTGTCGACCGTCAGCGGCTCGATATAGGTGCGATCGGCCAGTTCCGGATCTGTCATGACGGTGGCGGGGTTGGAATTCACGAGAACGACCTCGTACCCTTCTTTTTTGAGAGCTTTGACCGCCTGCACCCCGGAATAGTCGAACTCGCAGCCCTGTCCGATGACGATAGGCCCGGAACCGATTATCAATATCTTTTTTATATCGACGCGTTTCATTTTTGTTTCCTCTTCAATGCCGCCGCGACGAGACCGAGAAAAAGCGGATGCGGCGCGGTCGGACGCGATTTGAATTCAGGATGGAACTGGCAGGCGATGAAATACGGGTGTTCCGTCTGCGCAAGTTCCACGATTTCGACGAGCTTCCCGTCGGGAGAAAGCCCGGAAACGGCCAGTCCCGCCGCCGCAAGCGCCTCTCTTCCGCCGCCGCCGTATGCCAGTTCGTAGCGGTGGCGATGCCGCTCGGAGATAACACCTGCTGCGGTTTTTTGTTCATTTTTATAGAGTTTTGCGGCGAGAGTTCCTTTCTTCAACACGCACGGATATGCGCCGAGGCGCATGGTGCCGCCCTTCTGCGTTATGCCGCGCTGCTCTTCCATGAGGTCGATTACTGGATGGCGCGTCTTATCGTCGAACTCGGTCGAGCCGGCGTCTTTCCATCCGAGGACGTCGCGGGCGTACTCGATCACGGCGCACTGCATCCCGAGACATATGCCGAGAAAGGGAATGCCGTTTTCACGGGCGTATCTAATCGCGGCGATCTTGCCTTCTACGCCGCGCGAGCCGAACCCGCCCGGCACCAGAATGCCGTCGATATCCCTCAGCGGATTGTTTTTGACAGGATTAACAAGATTTACATGATTAGAAAACTTCGCCAATCCTGTTAATCCTGTAAATCCTGTCTCCAACTCCTCGGCTTCAACAGGAACAACCTCGACCTTGCAGTCTTTCGCCATGCCTGCGTGCTGTAGCGCCTCGTGCACCGACTTGTAGGCGTCGCGTATCGAAATGTATTTTCCCACGAGCGCGATGCGGCACGTCTTCTTCGGTTTTGTCGCCTTCCTGACGAGCGTGTCCCAGACGGTGTGCTTCATCGGGCGTAGCGGAAGATGAAGCTGTCTCAAGACCTGTTCGTCGAGATGCTGGTCGCGCAGTTCTTTCGGGACGGCGTAGACCGAATCGGCAACGTCCTTTTCTTCGATGACGCATTCACGCTTCACATTGCAGAAGAGCGCAAGTTTGCGAAGATGCTCCTCGGGTATCGTCCGCTCAGTGCGGCAGACGAGAATGTCCGGGATGATGCCTATCGCCCGGAGCTGCCCGACGGAATGCTGCGACGGCTTTGTCTTAAGTTCGCCGGCCGCCTTGAGATACGGGACGAGCGTCAGGTGCACGAAGCATGTGTTTTCAGGTCCGGCCTCGAATCTGAACTGCCGCGCCGCTTCGAGAAACGGCAGGCTCTCTATATCGCCGGAAACGCCGCCGATTTCACAAAGGACGATGTCGGGTAGGGCGGCGCGTCCCGCGCCGCCGCCTTTGCCCGCGCTTCTGATCGCCGCCTTTATTTCGTCTGTTATGTGCGGCACGACCTGCACCGTCCCTCCGAGATAGCCGCCCGAGCGTTCGCGGGCGAGAACGGAGGAGTAGATGCGTCCTGAAGTGAAATTCGACGCCTTTGTGCACGTGACGCCGGCGAAACGCTCGTAGTGTCCGAGATCGAGGTCCGTCTCAGCGCCGTCATCCGTCACGAAAACTTCGCCGTGCTGATATGGAGACATCGTGCCGGGATCGACGTTGAGGTAGGGGTCGAGCTTCTGCATGAAGACTTTGTAGCCGCGTGACTTGAGGAGAAGCGCGAGGCTCGCGCTCGTCACGCCCTTGCCGAGAGAGCTTACGACTCCGCCGGTGATGAAGACGTATTTGACTGGCTTGTTCATTGGTGAAAGTTTGAAAGTTTAAAAGTTTTTAAATCTAGAAATCTAGAAGTCTAGACGCCTAGAATCCTAGCAATCGAGCGGCCTGAAAGTTCCGAACAGCGTTCTTGAATTCATCGAAGAGATACTTTGAATCGTGCGGACCTGGACAGGATTCCGGATGGTACTGCACCGAAAAAGCCGGGAGCGTCTTGTGCCTTATGCCCTCTATGGAGCCGTCGTTGAGATTCACGTGCGTAACTTCCAGCGAGTCCGGAAGCGACCCGGGCACGACAGCGAAATTGTGGTTCTGGCTCGTGATCTCGACTTTGCCCGTGGCGAGGTTTTTCACCGGGTGGTTGCAGCCGTGATGCCCGAATTTGAGACGGCCCGTCTTCGCACCGCAGGCGAGAGCGAGAAGCTGATGCCCGAGGCAGATTCCCATGATTGGGATTTTTCTCCCGCAGAGGCGCAGAGGCGCAGAGTCTCCTTTCTTCGCGTCTCCGCACCTCCGCGTGAGCTTCTTAATTTCCAACAGCTTCTGTATGTTCTCTACCGCGTAGGTGACGGCGGCGGGGTCGGCCGGGCCGTTGGACAGGAAGACTCCGTCGGCGTCCATTGCGCATTGATTTACCCGCGCATTGGAAAGCACTTCGGCAATTTTACCTTGCGTAAATACCGCATCGGTTCCGTTCCATGCGACTACCTCGGCTTCCACCATACTGCCGTCTTCGCGGCGGTCGGCTATGAAGATTACGTTGTTATCGCCCCCGAAACGGGCCAGGTCAATGCCTGCTACACGGCATACTACGGGAACAGACGGCGGGGTGGAGCGCAAGCGTTGGCCTGCGCCTTGCCCAAAAACGGAGTTAAACGTAGCAATAAAGGCGTTTTCGTCGTTCTCGTATTCCTGCAAATACATCCCAAGTCCTTGTTCTTGGCCATACATGGCTACGTAT
>JAFWBO010000016.1 GCA_017507065.1 Kiritimatiellia bacterium
GCAAAAGATCTATAGCGTTCTTTGCCTTTTGGCTATGCGCCTGTCAAACGCTATTTCAGGACACGTTCGCGTGATACTCCTGAAGTGAACGCACTTCGCCCTTGCCCTTCATCGCCGCGGCGATACCCTCGGCGGCGGCGGTTCCGGCGTTTCGCGCCTCCGCGCTCATCGATTACACGCGCTACCGGCTCGGGCCGGAACCGTCGTCGGTTTCGGTGACGTTCGCTGACGGCGTAAATTCGCGTGGGTTCGCCTGGCAGACGGACGCGAGCGTCACCACCGGCGAAGTGCGGCTGGTGGAGGGTAAAGCGGACGCGGCGGCGTTCGAGTCGACGCCGCTCGTCTTCGCCGACGGCAGTGTGCGGCAGGAAATCCCGAACGCCGTGCGTCACGGCGCCGTCGCGACGGGGCTGCGGCCGGGGAGGCGTTATTCCTATCGGCTCGGGGGCGACGGGCATTATGTCTACGGGGAGTTCCGCGTGCGAGATTACAAGGACGGCTTTACCGCGATCAATTTCAACGACGTGCAGATAAAACGTCCAGATCGGCTTTATATGTGGGATGAGACTCTTGCCGCGTCAAGGAAGATTGTCGACGGGGGCGGCCGGGTCGATCTTATCCTCAGCGGCGGCGACTTCATCGACGCATGGTTCTGGAAGACGACCAACCTCGTGCACGGAACGGTGTCGCGCCCCATCGAATGGGCGGTCGCGGCGGATACCGCCAACGCCTACTATCCGTCGGTGCCGTGGGTGAGCGCGCCCGGTAACCACGATTTCTGGCTGTACGACAAGTTCACGCGGACGCGGAGAAGGCCGGGAACGCCGCCCGGCTGCCAGTCTCTCGATTGCGCCCGTGTGCATATCGCGGCCGTTCCTTATATCGAAAATACGAAGGGAGTTCACTTCGAGCGGATGCGTTCGTGGCTGGCGGCCGATCTGAAGCGCGCCCGCAACTCCAGCGCGACGGACTGGTCGATCGTCTGCATCTACTGGGGTCCGTACACGACGGGCGATCACGGCGCGGCGAACGCGACGACGAATATCGTTCTCAAACTTGCGCCGCTTTTCGCGTCGAACCGCGTCGATCTCGTCCTGCAGGCGCACGACCACACGTTTTCGAAAACGCTGCCCTACCGCTGGGACGGGCCGGGTTATACGCAGTCGGAAAATGACGGCGGAGCGGTCAATCTCAAGCCGATGCAGACGGTTTTCGAAGGAGAGGCGTATGACCTGAACCCGGGCGGAACGTACTATGTGAGCTGCGGCTCGGCGGGACACCGCGTCGGGGAGAACGCCGCCTATGCGCGGCGGGACGGCAAACGCCCGTTCACGCGGCGGCGCTACAAGATCGCGACGGGGAGATTGAACGTCGATTCAAAGTGGGGGAAGCGTGGCGATTGCGCGTCAGACGATATCGACCGCCCGATGTTCGGGGTGTTGCGCGTCGACGGCCGGCGGCTCATGTACGACTTCTATGTCGTGGCTCCCGGCGGAGAGCCGGTTCATTACGATACGCTGCGTATACTAAAAGATATTTAAGGGTCGGGAGTATCGGGCGAAAAAGTATGAAGAGCGGCGGATTTACCGGACATTAGCCTTGCGCCATTTCGATGGCGCGATTCCGGTTGCGGATTTGAAGAATTTTGAGAACGTGGCGATAGTGGCGTAGCCGCAATAGTTGGCGACCGCGCCTATATCGCAGGAAGATTCGTTCAAGAGCTCTTTCGCCTTCGCGATTCGGACCGCCTGGATTTCATCGAGCGGAGAACGCCCGGTCGCGCGCCGGAAGCGCAGTTCCGCCATCCGGTGCGGATGACGCTGCCCGTCTTCGTTCCCGGCGGCAGCGGGCCGTGGACGAGCAGCGCGTGTTCGCCGTCGTGGAGCGTGATGCTGTAATGCGGCTCGCGGACGCCTTCCTTCGGGAAGCACCGTCTGAAATTGATGACGGTGCCGGTGATGTCGAAACCGAATTACTTTGCCAAGGGTGAGGTCCAGACCCCAAGAAAACTTCATTTTCAAAGCGAGTTCTTGCCTTTGCAACTGTCGGTATTCTCTACCATATCATCCGTTTCACCGCATAGGTATGCAAAACGATACC
>JAFWBO010000017.1 GCA_017507065.1 Kiritimatiellia bacterium
CCCAGACACTAGTGCTGGTGCTGGACTGTTGACCGATGCCCGTTTGCACACTTGCGCATTTGCACACTAAGGGCGTTGGATTTCTTCAAGCCAAACGCCATTGCCTTCGCGCATCTTCTTTTTCAAATGCGTAAACCCTGGCCATAATCAGAAATTGCCGACTTGCCAAAGTAAATGCCCATAGTTTAGGGGCAATTACCTTGTCCTTTCACCAATACAGGTCGCATTACCTTGAATTAATCAGCCTGCTTTGCTATAATTGCAACGTATTGCAGAATAAAATTCCAAAACAAGGAACAACACCCCTATGAACATCTCGCGTCTCGACTTTCTTCGCGGCTCCTTCTCGGCCGCCGGTCTTGCGGCTTTCGGCGGAGTTCTGCCCGCAAAACTATTCGCCGGCAGCGCCGGAACGCCAAACCTCGTCTTCGGCGTCGTAACCGACATCCACATCTCCCTCTCCGTAGACAAAGGAGTGAAACGCTTCGAAGGCGCCGAGATGTTCCGCCGCGCGCTCGAATATTTCCGCTCGCAGGGCGTCGACGGCGTAGCCATGTGCGGCGACATGGCAGACCACGGCTTCATCAACGAGCTTGAAGAAGTCGGCCGCATCTGGCACGAGGTTTTCCCCGGAGACCGTCTCCCCGACGGCAGACACGTCGAAAAGCTTTTCGTCTACGGCAACCACGACCGGGAGGCGTATCTTTACGGAAAGGCCAAATTCGCAAAGAAGGTTTTCGGCAAGAATTACATGAAACACGTCATCGCGAGCGATATGGCCGGAACGTGGAAGAAAGTCTTTCACGAAGACTACGCTCCCGTATGGCGCAAGGAAGTGAAAGGCTATACATTCGTGGGCGCGCACTGGACGGCGGGGAGATGCCACGCGTTCAACGAGGTCGGCGTCCCCGAAGGCCCGAAATGGCTCGCTGCCAACGGAGCGACGATCGACCCGGCAAAACCGTTTTTCTATCTTCAGCATCCGGTGCCGAAAGGTACGAGCCACGGCCCGCACACGTGGGGACAGGACGACGGAAAATCGACCGAAGTTCTCTCGCGTTTCAGGAACGCCGTGGCTTTCTCAGGCCACTCCCACGCCTCTCTGAGCGACGAGCGCGCTATCTGGCAGGGGGCATTCACGGCGATCAACGCCTCGTCGCTCAAATATACGGGCGTAGAATACGGCGACGTCGATCCGAACGGCCGCGAAAACGACCGCCCGCTCTACGGCCGCCAGCGCAAAGAAGACCCTTACAAAATCATGTCGAAAATGAGATGCACCGACGGCCACCAGGGGCTTCTCGTCAAAGTGTTCGACGAGAGCATGACGTTTCTCCGAATGGATTTCGGTTCGCTCGCCCCGCTCGGCGCGGAGTGGTGCGTTCCCCTTCCGGCGGCAGAGCCGATGCCGTTCGCCTTCGACCGCCGCGACGCGGCGAAGAACGCTCCCGCATTCGCCTCAGGTGCCGCGCTCGACGTCCGCATGTCGCGCGGGACCAACCGCGGCGGCAACGGTGTCGCAAAAACGAAGCAGGACGTCCTTGAAATCGAAATTCCTCCGGCGTCGGCGAATCCCGGCACGCGCGCGTTCGATTTCGAGATCGAAATCGCTGACGGCTCCGGCAATGTCGACAGGAGATACGTCTATGCCGAAAAATTCTACCGCGCCGTCACGAAGGAGAACCCCGAACCGCAGACCGTCTGCCGCCTCGCGGCAAAGCGGCTCAAAGCGAAAGGCGCGCTCAAAATCGAAGTCTGGCCGCGGAACTCCTTCGGCAGGCGCGGCAAACCGCTCGCGGCCTCGATCCGGCGCGACGCGTAGAACGCGCCGGCCGCGGCGGAAGCATGGCGATTTCACTCTTCTTGCGCGCCGGCTGCGCCGTTCCAGATGTCGATTCCCGTGTCGCGGACGAGCTTCTTGGCGAGCGCGGCGGCAAAGACTCCGGCCGAAGATGCCACCACCGCGCGTTTTTTGGCGCGCGTGATGCCGGTGTAGACGATCTGCCGGTTGAGAAGCGGATGGTCGGCACGGTCGGGCAGGACCACGAAGACATTCTCGAATTCCGAGCCCTGGCTCTTGTGAACCGTCATGGCGTAAGCCGTCTCGTGTTCGGGAAGAAGCCCGACAGGACATTTCACCACCTTCTTTCCGCGCGGGAAAAGCGCCGTCATGCCTGATGCGCCTTTAACCGTCACGCCGACATCGCCGTTGAAAAGCCCGAGCGACGGCGTGTTGCGCGTGACCATCACCGGCACGCCCGGCACGGAAAGCGGATCGCGCGGGATTCGGCCGCCGAAGCGCATCTTCAGAAGAAACTCGTTTATGCCGCGTGCGCCGAACGGGCCTTCGCGCACTACAGCGAGGATGCGCGAGCGCTCGAGTTCGTCGAACAACGCGCCGGCTTTCGCGAGAAAAGCCCCGTCGTCGTCAGCCACGCGCTCTCCGAAGACGGCATCAGATGCGATGAGCGAGAGCCTTCCGCCGTTCATGAGGCCGTAATGCGACGCCCAAGCCTGTATGATTTCCTGCAACACCGGTGCGCCGCCCGACAGCATGCATCTACAGCACATGTTCGCTGTTTCGTCCGAATCGAAAGTTTCAAGCCATGCCGTGTCGCGTGAAGACACTTCACGCGATACGGCGGCAAAACGCGCGGCGTCTCCATCGTTTACCGCCGATGCACAGGAAGCGAAACTCCCGGTGAAGCGTTTCGACTCGGTGAGATTCACGACAAAATCGGCCTCGCGCGCACCGACGATGTCGCCAAGCACAGCCCCTGTATCGACAGACGGCAGCTGATCCATGTCACCGAGAAGAACAATCCGGCAATCGTCGGGAAGTGCGGCGAGAAGAGCGTTCATCAGATGAAGATCGACCATAGACGATTCGTCCACGACGAGAAAACCGAGCGGTATGCGCCTGCCCGCGCCGTATTTCCAGCGAGGGCGTCTGCCGCCGAGAAGCGAATGGACGGTAGAACCCGAGAGCGATTCTATCGCGCGCTTCATCCTGCCGTCGAGGTTTTTCGCATTCTCGCACTGCGACTGCAGGGCTTCGACAAGCCGCTGCGCCGCACGGCCGGTCGGCGCGGCAAGCGCGACGGTATCGAGCGCTATGCCGCGAGATGCCAATGCGCGCAGGATTGAAAACACGACAGTGGTCTTTCCCGTTCCGGGCCCTCCGGAGACGACGGTAAAAAAACCGCTCGCCGCCTTCTTCACGGCTTCGGCCTGTCTCTCGTTCAGGCGGAAGCCGCTGAAAGATGTCGCCGCGGCAAGTTCTTCAGGCGAAAGAGCGTCTTTTCTTCTTTCCCTGTTCTTCTGCACGCGGGCCATAAGGCTTTGCGAAACAGCCTCTACCGCTCTCAGATCCTTCTTGAAAAACCATCGCTCGCCGCGCGCGTCTGGTTTCTTGAATATGACATCGCCGTCAAGGGCTCGAGCCGCTTTCTCCGCTTGCAGCCATGCGTCTTCCGCCGAAAAAGGCTTTTCGTTTCCTTCTCCGCCGGCATCCGCCATGACGCATCCTTCGGCGACGAGAGAAGCGCCGTTCTCCGTGCGCAGAAACGCGTTGCCGCCGCGACGCGAAATGAACATCGCCGCGAGGAAAAGATATGCCGCCCCGTCATCGCAAGCGCCGGCGCGGCGCGAGACTATGTCGCGGGCCGTCTGCAACTCGCCCAAAGAAAGCGACTGCGCCGAGACGAGCCGCGCGAGGATTTCGCGCGTGCCGCCGGCAGCCTTTATTCCAAAAAGAGCCAGAAGTTCCGCCGCTTTCTTCACGTCCATGCCGCGTTCTCCCGTTTCTGCGCGAGCGCCTCGAAAACGCTTCTTATGCAATCGTCGAAAAGCTTTCCGTCCATGCGGCGCGAGTAAACTCCGCATCCGCCGCCTTCGTCTGCGCCTCTCACGAACAGATAGGCTATGCCGGCGAGAGGCGCGAGTGAAAGCCATCTCGCCACGGCGAGAGAATACAGCTTGAACTGGAGCGGATAACCGTTCTCTTCCATTGCGGCGGCTGTATCGGCCTTGCCGTAGCCGGGCAGCGAATTGGTCTTCCAGTCGATTATATACACCGGCCCTCCTGCTCCCCACGGTCTTGCAAGAAGATCGATCGAGCCGTTTAACACGCCCTCCCGCGATTTTCCCGATATCGAAGAAAGCGCCGCTCCGAACACAGATGCCTCGTCTACGGCGAACTCCACTTCGGCGAGACGGTCGGCGAAACAGACGTCCTTGAGACAAAAGCTCCTGTCTCCTATTTCAATACGAGTGTTGAGCGCGCGCCAGACCATGCGTACGAGCGTGCGCGAAACGGAATCGCCCGCATCTTCGGCATCCGCCATGGCGTGGTTGCGCATGGCTCTGAGAACCGTCGCGACGAGCGGACCTTCCGGATCGAGCGCCTTGTCGAGGCTCTCGTTGCCGACTGCAAACCCGGTTTCGCCCTCCGATTCGTCATTGCCGCACAAAGTTTCCATTATTTCGTGGAAGACGAGCCCGGATATGTTGCCGCGCGGCAGAAGACGCGATTCGTCGGAAGAGACGCTTCCGGCCACCGATTCGTCGTTTTCTTTCAGCACGGCAGGCATGACTTTTCCCGTTTCGCCGCGGTTGTTGAGAGACGTGAAAGAATCCCATCTGAAACGGATGTCTCTCAAATCGCCTATGTCGTAGACTTCGGGGAGTTCCGCCGTGCCGGCCTCGCCGGTCCGCGCCTCGCCTGTTTCGGCGCCGGTTTCTTCCATGCGGGAGAAAGACACGACAGATGCGGCGGCCGAATCGCCGAAATACGCCAATATCGCCCTTGCGAGAAAACCGTTTCCGAGAAGCGGCGAAGCCACGCTGCCGACGCCGCGCTCCACCTTGCCGTTGCGCATATGCGAATCCCACTTCGTCCACGGCAGATACAGCTTGCACTCTGCCCGCGTCAACGCAACGTAAAAGAGGCGTCTGAGCTCGGAAGGATCGTCTTTTTCGTAGGCGCCGAATCCCGCGGCGACGAACACCGCCTTGAACTCGAGCCCTTTGGAAACATGCATCGTCATTATCTGGACGCGGTCGCCGTCGTTCTCTCTCCGGCGCAGCGTGCCGTCGTCTCCGGAGCGTCGGTCGTCCTTGCGCCACCGGCGTAGAAGAGCGGCAAAGTCGCCAGGCCCGGAAGCCGTACGTCCCGCCTCGACGAAAAGCATGTCGAGAAGCTGCCTGAAAGCCATCCACCGCCTGTCGAAACCGTCGTCTCCCGGTTCGGGACGGGCGAGAGACGTATCGTCCATGACGCTTTCGAAAAGTTCAGCCCACGAATGCCTCGAAGAAAGCGCATGCCACTTGTTCAACACGGTCTGCGCTCCGCCGCCGCCAGACGCAAGCGACTCTTCGAGCGCGGAAGGATGCACGCCGAAAACAGGAGTGAGAAGAAGCGCGGCAAGTCTGCCATGACCGTCTGGAGAAGAAAGATAGTCGAAAAGCGCGACGAGAGCCTCCGCTTCGGCGCCTGCGCATATTCCGCGTTCTTTGTAATGGCTGTACGGCACAAGAGCTTTCCCGAGCTCGCGTTTGACAAGCCCCGCCTCCGTCGAATTTCGCACGAGAACGCACATGTCGCTGTAGGAAAAGACGTGGTCGACACGCTCTCCGGCGACGCCAGACGCCGTTCTGCAAGCGACCCCGAGCGAACGCAGGCGTTTCATTTCCCTGGCCGCGTTCTGCATGAAAACCGAGATGCAGGCCGACGTGTTCCCGCATCCTGCGTTCCTTGCGAGATTCTGCGGAGGCGGCCCCGGAAGAGATTCGAGAAGATTCACCGCTCCGCATCCGGTCAAATCTTCAAACTCCAGAAATCTGGCATTCCCTTCCGGATACCTTACTTCCGGGCATTCTATTCCGGCGCCGTTCTCCTCCATGCCGTCGAACCACCCGGACTCTTCTCCGAACATGCGGTTGAACGCGTCCACGAGCGGCTTGGACGAACGGAACACGGTGTCGAGCGAACGCGAGCTTCCGTCGCCGCCGGCGGTTATCGTCTTCTTCGCCGCCATATATGCGGCTATATCCGCGCCGCGGAAAGAATATATAGCCTGTTTCGGATCGCCTACGACGAGCAGAAACCCCTGTTCCGGCTCGGGCGCGTCTTCAAGATGGTTGAACTCCGAAGAAAAAAGAGAGCCGAATATCGTCCACTGCCTCGCGTCGGTGTCCTGAAATTCGTCGACGAGCGCGATGCGGTAGCGCCGCCGTATCGAATCCATAAATGCGCTGCGCCCGCCCTGCTTTTCCCGAGCCGATTCCTGCTCTATGACGCGGCAGGCCCTCGTCACGAGATCGTCGAACGTGAACACGGCCGCCTCGTCTTTCAGGCGTCTGAAAAGAGGCCATGCGAGAAACGCAAGCTCCGAAACGACATATTCTCTGCAGAGCGCATGCACCATGCACACGGTTTCGACGAATTCTTTCAAAGCCGGAACGACGTCGAAAACGCGCGCCCCCGGGCCTCTGCCGTTGACGCTCGGGTTGAGCTTGCCGCAATTCGCGGCGCACGCAGCCAGAGCTTCGGCCGAAGATGCGATATCGCCCGGATCGAGACGGGCGAGAGCCTCGCGTGTCGAATTGCATGCATCTTCGAAACTTTTTGCCGACCTGGCGTTGACGAGAACCCCGGGAAACGTGAAATCGACTTTGGACGCAAGTCTCATCATCTTGTCGATCGAACCGGCATCGAGACGCACTGGCGCCGGAGGCGGCGAATCCGAGGCCGCGCTCCGGGCGAGTTTTTCTTCGGCGGCTTCGACCAGATCCTCCGCCGACTCCAGCGACGCGAGATGCATGTACCCGGCGAACGCATCGGCGCATTCCGATCTGAAATCATCTCCGAGAAGAGCCGCGCGCACGGCACGATGTACGATGTCCGCATCGGACGACCCGATTTCAAGCTGCATCGGCACGCGGTTTTCAAACGCATATTCCGAAAGGATCTCCCGGCAGAACGAATGTATCGTGCAGATTGCGGTCTCGTCGAAATCGGGAGGCAGGACGCCGGCTTCGGAGAGAATGGCGCGTATCCTGTCTTTCAGTTCGCCGGCCGCTTTCTCGGTGAACGTCACGAGAAGAATGTTCTTGACCTGAACCGGCCGGACAGTGTCGGAAACGAGTTTGAGAACAATGCTTTCGAGAGTATACGTCTTGCCGGTTCCTGCCGAAGCCTCGATGATGGCGTCTTTATCGAAGCCGAGGCCGTTCCAGACGGCATCGGCCGCTCCGAGACGCTTCTGTATGAAATCATCGTTCCGAGTCATGCCGCGCCTCCTTTCTTGGACGGGCGGAGCTTTCCCGACATCGGCAGCTCGTAAAACATCCCGAAAAGTTCTTCGAGTTCTTCCGCCGACGGATATCTGCGGCATTCTTCAAGAGCCCTTTCGACGACAAGCGAGCCGTTGAAAGAATTCTTTTTCTTCCCGCCCGTCCATTCTTCGGCGGAAAGGCTCGAAAGAATCCCGTTCCAGTCGCAGGCGCTGTTTCGGTCAAGCGCTTTCGCAAGTTTTCCGAAAGGGAAATCGACATACGCCGAACGTTCGCCAGCCGTATCGAGAAAGCCGAGATAGCGTCTGGCGAGATTTTCGAGGTATCTCCTCGCTTCGCCCGGCTCGACGTCCCATTCCCAGCAGGCGGTTCTGCCTCTGGACGGATCCATGACGCCGACGGCGAGATGCCGGGAAGCGCCGCCGCCTTTCTCGACAAGGCTCATGAGAAAAGCGACAAACGCTTCGAGCGCGGCCTCCACCGGATGCATGCCGTCCGGAACGCGCTTCTCGCTTCTGCCGCACACATAGCCTTTGACAAGCACCGTCACTCCGCCGTCTGTTTCTTTCCAGCACGGGATTTCGCTTGTAAAACGCACTTTGAGAGTCTTGCCGCCGCAGTCGATCTCGACGGGGACGCGCAGCGCCGACATGCGCGACGAGCCGTCGAAAGCGCCGAAAGACTCTGCGAAAGAACGCACATCCTCCGCCGCCGCGGCGAATTCGGAAGCAAGGCTCCGTTTTTCGAATTCGCCGATGAATCCCGCACGGGCACGGCCTTCAAGCTGCAAAACGCGGAAGCGCCCGTCGAATACGCCCGCGTCCGCGAGATATGCATCCTCGAGTTCGCGCTTTTCGGCATTCGATGCGATACCGAGAGGAGAATCGTTTTCGAGCTCGCGGTCGGCATACTCTTCCACCGATATGCCGAAGCGTCTTGCAAGAACGGCCCTCAGAGGAGACTTGAGAAAATCGGCAAGGTCTCTGGCGGAAACGGATATGCACGCATCCGACGAAAAACGCATGAGCGCGGAAGCCGCTTTTTTTTCTCCGCGCTCCGCCGAGCGCGCCACGGCAAGAGCGCGGGCAAGAGAGCGGGCGGCGGCCGAGTACGTCGGAAGAAGCCCGGCATGGGGATCGGAACGGTCCCATGTCACGCCGCACACCGGAGACGGACCTGGAAGAGCCCCCTCGCCTCGCTCCAGCAAAGAGCAGCCGGAAAATTCGCTGAACCGTTTTCCCGCGACAACGGAAGCGAATTCTTCGAGTTCGCGAACTATTCCCGCCGGATAAAGGCGCGCGTCCTTCTCGATGTCGCGGTCGGGATATGTCAGAACAAGCCTGTCTCGCGCGGACATGAGCGTTTCAAGAAAGAGATAGCGGTTGATCTTCGGAAGAGACACGTCTCCGAGCCGCCAGCGGGAACCGCGGATGTCGAGAGTGGACGACGACGTGCGGCCCGGAAAGCCGTCCGCGCCGAGGCCGAGCACGAATATCTGCTTGAACGGCACCGGCCGCATGGGTTGAAGCGACGCTATGGTGACGCCGTGCGTGAGATAGCCTCCCTTACGGCAGGCGATGCCTCCGGCGAAACGCTCGACTGCCGCGAGAGGGATTTCAAAGCCGTGTTCTCCCGGCAGAGAAGAAAGAGAGTTGAGCGACTGCACGATGTGCCGCCGCACGTCGTTCTCGAGGGCGCTGTCGTCGGGCACGGCGAGAAGATCGTCCATGAGCCGCCCCAGCACGAAAGCCCAGTTCAAGCGCCATTCTCCGGCCGAAGAATCGACAGCGCACGGCAGAACACGGCTCCTGCCGCCGTCGAAGAAAGCCTCTCGCACCTTCCTGCAGAGAAGTTCCACCGTTTCCGAAAAACGGAGCGCGCTGTCGTCGCCTAAATCAGACAGCGGCATCTCCTCCGCCGACGCGCCGAGAGAAAGAGCATCCGCGACAGACGCGAGCCGCAACCGCGAAAGCGCCCATTCCCACGAAAAAACATCATCGTCGTCTCTGCGTTCAAAACCGTCGAACGCGCCGATCTGCACCGTGATTTCCCGCCACCGGGCGGCGTCTTCAGGTGTGAAAGACATGGCCTTCTGGAAGCAAGGATTGTCGACGACGGCGAAAAGCGTGTCGCGGGAGAGCCCCTGCCGCGCAAGATCGGCGATTGCGGCAAAACCGGCGAGAAACACGCTGTCTTCGGCGGCCGTGGTGTCTGCAAGAGCGTAAGGCACGTCGCCGCGGGCGTCGAAAACCTCTTCGATGACGGGCCGGTACGCGGCCATGTCGGGGACGAGCAGAGCCATGTCGGAGAACGTACAGTCGGGCCACGGTCTCTCGCCCGAGCCCTCCGGCTTCCACACGCTGCCGATTATGGCGTTGTAGACCATCTCCACCTCGCGTCTCATGCCGGGCGCTCCGGCTATCTGCAAAGAAGCGTCCTGCGGGGATTTTTCGACCTCCGCCGTGCGACGGCAGATCGACTGCTGTATTTTCGCGAGGATGCTCCGCGGCTTTTCGCGCGATGTCCCGGAGATGTCTTTCCATTCAAAAAGCGTCTCGCCGCCGCACTCCTCCTCGAGAGAGACAAGAAGCCGCATCGTCTCGCGCCCGGCCGCGCCCCATTGGCGAAGCAGCGGGTTGTCGTCTTCAAGCGGAATGTCTTCTTCGTTTTCATGGCTCGAGCCGAGGCGACGGATACGCTCTTCGCGGCTTTCGATGTCGCCCCAGTATTCAAGACAGACATTGTTGTGGTAAAACACGACTTCGTGCGTCCGGGCGAGCCATGCGAGAATCTTCACCTGAAGAAGAGACAATGTCGAATGGCCGAAAAAGAAAATCGTTTCGGCCGGACCGGCCGGCGGAGCGGACGAAACCCTGTCGTAAAGCTGCCGGAGCGACAGCCTCTCGCCGTCTGGCGGAAACGCTCCGTCCGGCCCCCAGAGGAGGCGTGCGAGCGCAGCCTCGGCTTTTTCCACATCGCCGCCTTCTCCGCCTCCGCCCGCGAGCCATCCGGCCACGATCTCCGGCCGCTTCACCTCGTACTGGTCGAGAAGTTCCGCCGTTTTCACCGCAAGCTGCCATGCCATTCTCGCTTCGCGCCGGGAACGCGGCTCGAGAGCTTCTTTTCCGTCGGTGCCGGAAACATAAGCCCTGAGCGGCGCAAGCAGGTCGAATTCGGCGATTTCGCCTTTCGACGCAAGAAGCGACGACATGACCGCGACAGAATAGGCGTTCATCGGAAGAAGCGAAAACGCCGTGCCTTTCGGCAGGTTCGCCGCCATAAGAGAGGCGAGACGCTGTTCGATGAAAGGAAACGACACTCCGGCGCACAAAGCCCTTTCCTTCGCAAACACGCGGAGCTTGAGCCATTTGGCGATATTGGGATTCGGCACCGTGATCTGCGGGAAAACGAACGGATCCGTTCCGGCGCGCGAAGCGACAAGCGCGTCCTTGAGATGCGCCGAGAGATCCTCTATCCTGTCGCTGTAGTATATTTTCAGTGACATTCCGGCCTTTCGCGCGTCTTGCCGTTTCAGGGCTCCGGGGGCTCCACGGCATCGCCGTTTTCGTCCGCGCCTGACGAAAGGCACGCCGCCTTCTGGAGTTTCTTCCCTTTCCTGTTCTCCAGCTTGACGTCAAGATCGATCAGTTTCTGGGCGGCTTTTGCGATGGTGTGGGCGTAAGGCCTGTCGATTATGCATCCTTTCGCGTCGTCATATTCGCGCTGGAGAGAATCTATCGCCCGTCCGAAATTCTCGAAGGCGGCAAGGAAGACGTTCATGCGCGAAAGAAGTTCCCTCGCGGTCTCGACAATCTCCATCTGGTTGCGCCGTTGCTTTTCATGCTGCCATGCGAGATAGACGAGCCGCAGGTACGCCATGAGCGTGAGCGGAGTCACGAGCACCACGTTCCCTTCCGCCGCAGTCTGCCACAATGTCGGGTCTTCCGCGAGCGCGGCGGCAAGCGCAGATTCGTACGGCACGAACATCGCCGTGACCGGGAGATAGTCGCGTTCCGGGTGTTCCTTTGCGAACACGTCGGGGTAGCGCCGTCTCGCAAGCTCGTCGATCTTGGCTCTGACGCTCGCGACATGAGCGGCGAGACGTTCTTTCCTCACGGCTTCGTCGGCAGCCTCGCCATATGCGACGAAAGCGGTGAGGCTCACCTTGCTGTCGATAACCATCCATCTGTTTTCGGTATCGCACACCTGCGCGTCGGGACGGTCGCGGCTGGTTCCCGTCTGAAGGAAGAAATTGACGTTTTCCTCGAGCCCGGCCTGGCGCAGTTTTTCGGCGAGGATTTCCTCGCCGGCGCGCCCCTGAACGCGCGTTCCGGATTTGAGCGCGGTCGCGAAACCGGAAAGATCTCTCGCCATATTGCCGATCGCCTCGACGTCTCGATGAATCGACACGCTCATCCCGCGGTTTTCAAGCTGGGCTTTGACAGTGGCGTCCTGAAACAATTTCATCTGCTCGGCGAGAGGTTTGAGCGCCGCATCGAGGCTCGTCTTGTTGGCGGCCGAAAGGTCTTTCGACCGGGCTTCGAGCGCGGCGGCCGCGAGATTGGCGAATTTTTCTTCGAGAGTCTTTACGGATTCGCCGAAAAACTTCTCGCGCTCTTCGAGAATTCTCGCGCAGGCCGCGTCTTTTTCCGACAGCATCCTCGCGAGATGCTCGTCCTTGTCGGCAAGCCTGCGGCGCACGTTTTCCTCTGCGGAGTCGACCAGCCCTTTCAGGCGGGCGTTTTCGGCCTCTAGCCGGGAACTGCGGCGAAACACGCGCACGAGCTGCAGCGCCAGCGCCGTCACCGAGGCGACGGATGCCGCCGCCATGATAAAAAGACCAGTCGTCATGTCATGCTACCTTTCCGCCGAAGAACCTATCCTGTACCGGATGGTTATCGGCTCTTTCGAATATTTGTCGAGGAACGACGAGGAAAGCCCGCGAACAGAGCCCACGCTTCTCACAACCTTCATGGCGGCCGCGTCGGACAAGGTGTCGCCGCTGCCCTTCGAAAGCGAAGATGACGCGATAGAACCGCCCTTTGCGAATTTTATCGTGATGTGCACAGTTCCGGGCGCGCCTGTCTGCGGCGAAAGCTCGCGCCATTTTTCGTCTATCGCGCTCTTGAGAAGTCCGAGGCAGCGCGATTCTTCGTTCGGAGCGATCTGGTTCGTCGCGCCCGGCCTGTATCCAAGCTCGAGAAGCTTTTCCCAGTTTACCGGAGGTTTCTCTTTCGTCTCTGCGCTTTTCGCGTCGACCACCACGTTTCTGGCCCTCTCGCGCATCTCCCGCAGGCGTTCCTCGCGCAGCTGAGCCGCCGTCTTCTGCGGAACATCCGGCTTTTTCCTCTCTTCGGGCGGTTTGATTTCAGGCGGCCTGACGCGCGCGACCGCATTCGTTTTGACCGGGATTTTTTCAACGGCATCGGCGGCTTTCACCTCTTTCGGCGGCACCGGTTTCTCTTCGCGCGGCGTCGGTTTTTTCTCCGCCGGCTTCTTCTCTTCTTTCGGAGCAAGAGGCGGCGGCGCGTCGACCACGACAGTAAGCTCAACAGGTATGACGAGTTTCTTTTCGGCGAGAGACAGCTCCCCGAAAATCCACAAAGCGACGAAGAGCGCGATATGCACAGCGAGCGCGGCGACGAGATTGCCCGTGCCCAGAACCCGCGGCTTCTTCTCTTCGTCTACGTATGTCATTTCTCCACCGTGACGAGAGCCATTTTACGTATGTTGCTCTTGTATACGGCCTTGACGACCGCCATCACTCTGCCGTACGAGAGCCTTTCGTCTCCGCGCACGAGGACGGGCGTGTCTGGATCGGCCGCGGCCATGGCCGAAAGGCGTTTCTCGAGCTCTTCGATGCCGATCGGCGTGTTGTCGAGATATATCCTGCCGGCCGCATCGATGCTGACTGTGTTGGCTTTTTTGTTCTTGGCGGGCAGCTCGTCGGTCTTCGCCTGCGGGAGAAGAATGGAAATGCCCTGCTCGAGAGCGGGCAGAGTTACGATGAAGGTGACGAGAAGAAGAAACGTGAGGTCGATGAGCGAGGTCATATCGACCGCGGCTTTGGGTTTCTCGCCCCTGTGCCTGCGTCGTCTGAAAGACATCCTTTCTCAAGCCCCCTTTCCCTGGAATTCGCACGCGACGCGCCCGATGAGTTCGTCGGCGAAACCTTCCATATCGCTCGTAAGATTGCGGATTTTCCCGTTCATTACGTTGAATGCGCACACGCCGGGGATTGCGATAAGAAGCCCCACGACCGTTGTGACGAGCGCCGACGAAATCGACGGGGCGATCGTCGCGAGATTCGCGCTGCCCGCCGTGCCCATGTCGGCGAAAGCGTCGAGAACGCCCCAGACGGTGCCGAGGAGCCCGAGCATCGGAGAGAGCGCAACGACGGTGGCGATGATCCCCATCGAACTTTCGACCGAGATTATCTCCTCGTCGAGCGCGTGCTCGCACGTTCCGCGCACGAGCTCTATCTCGCGCGCGGTGAGGGCGGCCGATCCCTCTCCGGAGGAACGCCCTATCAGAAGCGTGCGGACGTCGGGGGCGAGCAGTTTGAGAAGCCTTTCGCAAGTTTCCTTGTATATGAGCTCGAGTCCCGTCACCGCGGAAGGACGGCGGTTGACGTAATATTCGAGGACGTCGCGGCCGGCCGAGAAATCGCGCAGGAATCTCCTCGCCGCGGACGCGGCGAACTTGAGTTCGCGCCATTTGCCTATTATCACGGCGACCATCGCCACGGAAAGCAGCAGCTGGAAACACACGATTCCCCTGCCTATCATGTTCGACTGGACGAATCCGTCGACGAGCGAATTTGCGAGAATCATCATTTTCATTTGGCCTTTCTGGAACGCGTTATCTGGACAAGACGACATATCCCGACGGCGGGACCATCACGCGCGAGCATCCCGCCGGATATTCACGCTCGCCGACCTTTGCGCCGAACGTGTCGAAAGCCTCGACTTTCGCGGCGGCGGGGATTTCAACCGCGAGGGAACCGGCGTCCGTGGAGTTGAGTATGTACACTGGCTTGTCGAGGGCTCCGGTCGATACGCAAATCTCCTCGGCGTAGACGCCGAAGATGCGCTCCGTCTCGCTCTCGCCCTCGAGAAGCGGATAGGAAAGCTCGGGATGGTAGGCGCGGAAGCGTCCGCGCTGGAGCGCCGCCTCGTGCTCGGCCCCGAACCGGCTCCAGTGGGCGATCATGTCCACGTGCCGCTTGTCGAGCCCCGCGAACTTCATGGAATACTGAACCGTTCCGAAAATCGCCGAAAGGACGTTCTTCGCCGCGGCCTCGGGCGTATCGGAAGGATGCCATTCGAGCGGGTCGGCGTGGACCGCCGCGCCACCGGACGTGAGGCGCAGGTTCGCGATTCCGCAGCGGTTCATCTGCATGTCCGCCGGGCAGTCGGAGACGCGAAGCATGTTCGCGCCCGCGCGGATCGAGGGGCCGATGTACGGCTGGCGGAACTCTATGAGAATGTCTTTCTTTATCGCCGCAAGGCGCTTGTAGGTGTCGGCTATGAGTTTTTCCGTCGCTTCGGTGACGCTCCTCAAGTCGCGCCCGCCCATCGACTTCCCCTGCGGTATGGACTTCCCCGAGAAGCGGTCGATGAAGTCGAGCTTCAATCCGTCGATGTCCCATTCGCGCACGGCCTTTTCGTATGTCGAGATGAGGAACTCGCGGACTTCGGGGAATCGCGGGTCGAGGACGCCCGCGCCGAGACGCGATTCCACGTAAAGGAATTTCCCCTTGAAGCGGCGCCAGTTGGAGCTATTCTTTCCGACGAACGGCACGGAATACCACATCATGTACTTCATGCCCATCGCGTGCACTCTCGCGACGTGCGCCTTGAGATCGGGGAATCGGCGCTTGCTCTCCTTCCAGTCGCCGCAGAACGCATAGCCGCGGTGCGTGTCGTCCGTCTGCCAGCCGTCGTCGACGATGATAGTCTTCATTCCCATCTTCGAGGCGATGGCGCACTCGCGCTCGAGCTCGTCCTGGAACACGTTCTGGTGGAAATTGTACCAGGTTGAATAAAGCGGCGCGAACGCGGCGTCGGGGACGAAAGCGGGCTTGCGGCCCGATACGTCGCTCATCCAGTTGGCCGCCTCTTTCACGGCGTCGCTCCAGAACATGTCGCGGGAATCGATGCGGAGGCGCGCCACGAGGTGGTTCCTCCGCGCGATCTTCTCGTTGTAGAAATGGAACGCCATGTACAGACGGTTGTCCTCTTCCTTTATGCCGGCCTTGACGACGAGCGGCTCGGAAGACTCCGACGCCGCGAACGTCACGCGGTTCTTGTTGCCGGACCCGTAGCACGCGTAAAGCGGCATCCACTTGCGGAAATCGGAGACGCCCGCGTTCGGGAGGACTGCCGGGTTCCAGTACATCCCGAAGCCGGTGCAGGAAGACCACGGCCTCCACGCGCCCACGGTGTCGCGCTTGGGGAAGTTGAAGGAGAGGTTGAACGGGGCGGGGTAGTCCGGCTCTTCGCGCTTCATTTCCACGACGGCGTACTCGACGCCGTTTTTGTCCGTCTCGCGGCGGAAATCGACTTCCCAGCCGTGGCGTTCGCGGCACAAGAGCTTTATCTCGCCGACGGCGAATCCGCCGAGCGTGACGTCCGGCGCTTCAGGCGCGGCGAAAAGCGGCGCCGCCATGCACGACGCAAGGGCCGAAACCGCAAAAACGAACATGTTAGCATTCATTGGAATCTCCTTCTTTTGGATGTAAAGCATTATTGCCGCCGGCCTGGAGTTTTCTCGCCATGCTCGAGACTATGCGGCCTTCCGGCGGAAGGTCGTCGCGCGTAAGACCGCACTTGGCGAGCACTCTGTCGGTGATCGAGAAGTGCGCCTTCGCGTTGTTCATGAGCCAGACGGGCCCGCAGGCCCTTACCTTCTCGACGGCCGTCTCCGCGACGCGCGGATCCGACGACCCGGCCGGGAGAGGCGACCCGGACGAATCCGCCTCGCGAATGGAACGAAGGAACTTCTCTCGCGCGATCACCGACGCCGCCGCGACCGCGAGATCGCTTTCGGCCTTGTGGCGCTGGACTATCTCGGCCGCCCGGCCGAGCGGCTTCAGCGCGGAGAGAATCGTCCGCTCCGTCGGGGCGAACTGGTCCACGACCACCCTTCCGCACCCGGGCTTCTTGGCGAGCAGCTCCTCTATCGCCGTCGCGTGCGCCCATGCGAGCATGCGGTTGATGTTCTTCATCTTCGCGTAGAGGCGGTTGTAGGCGCTCGGGCGAAGGACCACGAGAGAATAGCCGCTCTCGCCGAGAAGTTTCCTCAGACCTTCGCCCGTTTCCAAAACCGCCTTGTCGGTCATCGTCTTGCAGTCTCTCACGCCCATCTCCCGCATCTTCGCGGCGAGATCGGGGTCGACATACGCCGTGCAGACCACGAGCGGCCCGAAATAATCGCCCTTCCC
>JAFWBO010000018.1 GCA_017507065.1 Kiritimatiellia bacterium
CGAGGTGTCGGACGGGACGCTCGCCCACGGCAGCGATCTTATCGGTTCGATGGCACGCGTCCCGTTCATATTCATAGCCGTCGTATCGCTCGGGTTCATCGCGATGATCGCGGCGTCGGCCGACGCGCGAAAGAAAGAGTTCGCCGCGCTCCGCGCGGTCGGCGCGACAAGGCGGCAGATCGCGGGCGTCCTTGCGGGCGAGGCGCTCTCGGTCGCCTTGAAGGGGATTTTGTACGGAACGGCGGCAGGCTCCGCGGCAGGATGGCTTTTCACGTTCGCGACGCGTTCGGCGATGTCGAACTGGGGCATTCCCCCGTCGTTTGCGTTCCCGTTCGCGACGATTGCGGCGGGGGCGGGCGTTTGCGTCCTCTCGTCCCTCGCCGTGGCCGTGCCGGCGGCGGCATGCATGGTTTTCAGGAGACGCGAAATTTGACAGGTTTGGCCATGAACGATGTTGCAGACGCTACTTCCCGCGATCCGGTTCTCGAAGCTCTTCTCGTGCACCGGCATCCGATGATGATGCTCTCGAGGGCTTTGGCGGTGGACGTCCCCGGCGAGGCCTCGGCCGTCGCCGACGTGTCGAGAGAATCGATTTTCTACGATCCTCTGCTCGGAGGCGTGCCGCCCGAAGCGGCCATAGAGTTCATGGCGCAGACAATGGCTCTCGCCGTCGGCGTGGACAGCGCGAGAAGAGGCGAAAAACCGCGGCCCGGGTATCTTCTCGGCACGAGGCGTCTTTCTCCTTCGATCGCTTTTTTCGATCCGGACAGGGAATATGTCGTCACGGCGAAATGCATTTACTCTGACGACGAATTCGCCTCGTTCGACTGCGCGATCGCGCTCGACGGCGAAGAAGTGGCGCGCGCGACCCTCACAGCCTGCCGCGAAAACGCGGATAAATGAATTTATGGAAACTGAAAAGAAGAAAGTCATAGTGACAGGTTCGTCGCGGGGTATAGGCAGGGAGATCGCTTCGGTGCTTTCTTCCGCCGGATACGATGTTGCGACGCATTCGTTCAAGACCGGCGGAACCGATCTCGTTTTCGACGTTTCGGACCGCGATGCGGCGGCCGCCGCGCTCGGGAAATGGGTCGCGGAAAACGGCGCTCCGTACGCCGTGGTGCTCAATGCCGGCATAGCCCGCGACAACGCCTTCCCGGCAATGGAATGGGACGAGTGGGACAGCGTCCTGCGGACGGATCTCGACAGCTTCTACAATGTTCTGAGGCCTCTCGTGCTGCCTATGGTGCAGGCTCGGCGGCCAGGCAGAATCGTTGTTATATCGTCGGTGTCGGGCGTTGCCGGGAACCGCGGGCAGACGAACTATGCCGCGGCAAAGGCGGGCCTCGCCGGCGCGGCCAAATCGCTCGCCGTAGAGCTTGCCCGGCGCAACATAACCGTGAACTGCGTCGCGCCCGGCTTGATTGCGACGGAGATGACTCTTTCCATCCCAGAGGACGAGGTGAAGAAAGCAATCCCCATGCGTCGGTTCGGAACGCCGCGCGAAGTTGCGGAGACGGTCGCGTTTCTCCTTTCGGAAGGCGCCGCCTACATTACGCGACAGGTGATACAGGTGAACGGAGGTCTTGTTTGAAGAAGAGGGTCGCAATAACCGGAATGGGGATAGTCAGTTCCCTCGGGATGACGCCTGAAGCCGTTTTCGGGCGTCTGAAAAAGCTTGAAAACTTCGTCAGGCGTTCGGATGAACTTGCGCTTTGCAAGGGGCTGCATTCGCATCTGTGGGCGCCTTCGGGATATGTCCGTCCCGACAGATACACGCGCAAGACATTGCGTACGATGAGCCCTGTTTCGGAGATGGCGCTTTTCGCGACGGAAGAGGCTCTCGCTTCCGCGGGAATCCTTGACGACGCGGCGCTTCTCAGATCGGGCTCTCTCGGCGTCGCTTACGGATCGTGCTCCGGCGGAGTGGAGACCAATCTCGATTTCGCCTCCATTCTTTCGAGCCGCGAAGTCAAAAACGTGACGAGTTCGACATATCTCAAGATGATGCCGCAGACGGCGGCCGTCAATCTTTCGGTGCATTTCGGCACGACCGGGCGGCTGCTTCCCACCGGCACCGCCTGCACTTCCGGGTCGCTGGCGATAGGAGAGGCCTACGAGGCGATACTTTCCGGAAAGCAGGATGTCATGATAGCCGGAGGCGCGGAGGAGTTCTCGATAACCCAGGTCGCGGTTTTCGACACTCTTTTTTCGACCTCTTGCAGAAATGACGGGCCCGCTGCCGTGCCGAGGGCTTTCGACGTCGCGCGCGACGGGCTTGTAATAGGCGACGGCGCCGCCACGCTGATACTTGAAGATTGCGAGCACGCGCGTGCGCGCGGAGCGCGCCCTCTGGCGTTCGTCGCCGGCTTCGGCACGAACACCGACGGCACGCATGTGACGCAGCCGAACGCGGCGACGATGGCAAAGGCGCTCTCGCTTTCGCTCGAGGACGCCAGGCTCGATCCGGGCGCGATAGGCTATGTCAACGCACACGGTACGGCGACGGTCCTCGGCGACATCGCCGAGGGCGCTGCGATTGAAAACGTGTTCGGCGCGATGAAAGTGCCGGTGTCGACGGTAAAATCCTATACCGGGCATACGCTCGGCGCATGCGGGGCCATAGAGGCTGTCGCGTCGGTGATGATGATGCGCAACGGATGGTTCGCGCCGAATCTCAATCTCGACAACCCCGATCCGAGATGCGGCAGCAACGATTTCATAATGGGAGAAGGGCGCTCGATCGACGCGGATTTCGTGATGTCGAACAATTTCGCGTTCGGCGGCGTGAACACATCGCTCGTTTTTTCGAGAGAGTAGCGTTTGCCGGGAAAGGGACGGTGCAAAAAAAAACGGCGGGCTTCGCGCCCGCCGTTTTTCTATCCTGCCGGATTTTATTATTCCGGCTTCGTCTTTTTGAGACCGAGGCCGCGGTTGCCTTCCTTCCATTCTCCGCGTTTCTGGAGAAGGTTTACGCGTTCGAAACGCTTCAAGACGTTGCGCTTCGACGTGATTTTGCCTGAACCTTTAAGAGATGCGTGCTGACTCATTGCTTTTATCCTTTCGAAGTGCGTATTATATCATTTTTCAGGAGCGGAATCAACCTTCGTTTCTTTCGCTTCTTTTTTTGGCTCGTCCTTCGGAAGGAGACTGGAGAATTCGGCCGAAGTCACGATTTCGGCGGTCTTCACGGCATCCCTGACAAATTCGCCGACCGCGCGGCGCGACGCATCGCGTTTGAGCCTCTCGGCCACCGTCTTTGCATCGGGAACCTGCTGGGCCGAGGGGCACTTCACGAGAATGTGGCTGGCTTTCACCATTTCCGGCGCCGTCTCTTTGCCGTCCTTCGCCTTCTCCGCGGCCTTCTTGCCGGTGACCATTATGAGATGGTAGCCGAACGGAGAGAGCACGGGATCGGAAATCTTGCCTTCGGCGAGGCTGAAGGCCGCGTCGGAGAATTCCGGCACCATCCTGCCGCGTTCGAAGAAGTCGAGGTCGCCGCCGCGCTGCCCGGAAGGGCAGTCGGAGTTTTCTTTGGCGAGCTCCGCGAACTTCGCCGCGCGTTCCGCTTCCGGGACGGCGTCGAGCTTTGCCTTGATGCCTTTGATCTTTTCGAGCGCCTTGGCCTTCTCGGGTTCGACCTTCGCGTTGGCCTCGATCACCTTGGCGATTTCCTCTTCGGCCGCCTTGGAGAAATCGTTCGTGAGCTTCTCGACGACTTCGGCGGCGATCATCTTGTCGATAAGGGTCGCCGTGCGGAATTCCTCTTCGGCGCGTTTTTTGCCGAACGGAGAGGATGCAAAAATCTTCTCGCGCAGTTCCTCGACGGTTTTGGGCGCGTCGGGACGGCCGGAGAGTTCTTCGAGAAGCTTCTTTTCGCGGGACGCCACGTCTTCATCCGTCACGGTGTAGCCGAGCTTTTCGGCTTTTTCGGAGAGGGCTTTTTCGACGATGAACTGCTGCACGAGCTGCGCCGCGAGATACTGCTTGAATCCTTCCACCTGGTCTTCCGGGAAGCTGCCTTTCTGCGAGGCGACTATTTTTTCGACGTCGGCTTCGATCTCTCCGCGCTTGAGCACGGATTTGCCGATTTTCACCGACACTTCTTCAGGGTTGATTTGTTTCACTTCCTTCGCCGCCTCCGTCCGTGTTTCTCCGTTTGCCGCGGGGGACTTGTCTTCGCCCGTCTTGCTGCATCCGGCCGTTACGGCTGCGGCCACGGCGACTGCGCCTGCTATGATGTTGAGTTTCATTTTGTCAACTTTCCTTTCCTGTGTTTTCGTAAATCATTTCGAGGACGCGCTTTCTCGTTTCCGAGGCGGCATCCGCATGGAGTGAATAGTATACACCAAGAACCCGTGCCGCGTCCAGCAGAATTTTCGGATTTTTTTCGGCGAATGGTTTTTTGATGCATGCGGCCACGGCGTCTGAAACCGCGATGGAACGCTCTCCGCGCAGTGAAAACGCACCGTTTTCCCTCACAGCGTCCGGTGTCAGCCCCGAAAGAGCGAGGCTCGCCGTTTCGAAAGAAACAATTCTGGCGAGCCTCTCCGAGGCGTCGCGCGGCTTCGGGGAGGCGAGCGCGCCGTCGAGGAGATCGAACCATTCGCGGGCCTCTTCGCCCCACGGCGCCATGCGCGAAACCGTTTCGCGGAAGTAGTCTGCCGCCGCGAGCGTCCGCCAGTCGTCTCTCATGCCGTCGCGCGTGTCCACCGGCGAGCATTCTTTGAGAATGTGGATGTCTCCGCGCTCTCTGGCGTAATAGACGATCTCGCATTTGTAGTTGAGGTCGTACTGTCCGAGGAAAGCGCTTTTCGGCCTTACGGCGCCTTTGACGAGCGTGGTGACTTTCCCCGCCGGAGTGAACCAGGCCACGACGTGGCTCGTTTTCGACCACGGGAATATCTTCAGGCATATGCCTTCGGATTTTACCGTTTCACCTGCCAACCGAGACCACCCCCACGAGCGCGTGTCCCGACGTGCCGGTGACGCGCATGTCGGCGAATTCCCTGCGGCGGATTCTGATTGCGTTTTCCGGCTGCCGCTTCATGTCTCGGCTGCACCAGAAATGTCCATCGGTCCATCCGCCGGTCGACGAAGCGTCTTCGACGACGATCCGCACGGTCTGCCCGACAAGTTTTTTCGCGGCGTTGACGCGGTTGGCGTCGATGACGCCGGCGATTTCGTGCGCGCGCTTCGAGCGTATGTCGCCGGAAATCTCTCCCGGAAATCCGGCGGCCGGGGTGCCCGGGCGTTCCGAATACTTGAATATATGCCCTTTGACGAAGCCGGCTTTCCTTGCAAGCGACATGGAGGCGTAATGGTCGGGAACGGTTTCTCCCGGGAAACCCGCGATCATATCGCACCCGACGGCTATGCCGGGCATCAGCTCGTTCGCGGCCGCCACTATTTTCTCCACGTCGGAGACGTTGTAATTGCGGCCCATGGCTTTGAGGATCTTCTGCGATCCAGACTGCACCGCGAGATGCAGGTGCCGGCATACGTTGGCATGTCCGGCCATGGCGTGCAGAGTTTCAATCGTCGTCTCCCCGGGCTCGAGCGATCCGATCCTGATGCGGCAGTTCTCTCCTGCGGCATCGGCCACGGCCGCAACGAGATCGGGAAAGCGTCTGCCTTGGAAATCGTAAAGCGAGAGGTTGCATCCGGTCACGACGATTTCGCGGTATCCTGCATCGATGAAACGGCGTGTTTTCTCGACGACCTCTTCAAACGGCTCCGACACCGGACGCCCGCGGAATCTGGGAACGGTGCAGAACGTGCATCCGCCGCTACATCCGTCCTGGACTTTGAGATACGCCCGCGAAGTGGCCATCGGGATTTCGTTCTTCGGGACGTCTTTCAGTATGAATTCGTTTTTCTTCTCTTTCATGCACCCTGTCACGACAAGGCGTTTCATCGGGAACGAGCGCTTGAGCATGTCGATGAATTTTTCGCAGTCGCGCTGGGCGCGGCCCGTCACGCTGCATCCTCTCACCACGATGAGATCGGCGTCTCTGGCGTGGTCCACCGTCTCCCATCCGCGCGATTCGAAGCCGGCTTGCATGGCAAGGGCTTCGGCGCGGTTCAGACGGCAGCCGAAGGTTTCAAATCTTACCTTCATGAATGGAATATGAATATGAGAAGAAGATTGGCCGTGTTGAAGAGAGAATGCAGCAGTATCGGGCACCACAGCCTGCCGGTCGCGACGTAAAGACGGCACTGCATCATTCCGAAGAAGAACAGCGCAAGAAACGCGCTGTCTGGCCACGGCATGAAGATGTAGTGCGAGGCCGCGAAAAGAGCGGACGACGTGATCGCCGGCACGAGCGGCCTTTTGGGATCGGGGAGCTTCCAGAGAAGCCACCTGAATATGGCCTCCTCCGCCGCCGGCACCACGACCGTTATCTGCACGAGTATGAAGGCGAGGGCCGAGAAGTCGCGGAGAAGCGCCCAGCGCCAGCCGGCGCCTCCGCAAAGCCTCTTGACGAGCGCCGTGACGGCGGCGCGGATGTTGGCGACGTTTTCCTGCTCCGGCAGCTCGATGCCGAACAAGTATTTCGACGCGAGAGACGTCAGAAGACACAGCGCCGCCGCGCCGACAAAGACCGCAAGCGCGGTTTTGAGAGTCGTTTTCAGCCGCTTTGCGGTTTCGCTTCCCG
>JAFWBO010000019.1 GCA_017507065.1 Kiritimatiellia bacterium
ATGCGGCTTGACGGCGATCCGCAGCCGCTGGAGGGGGATTGCGGAGGAATAGCGCCTGACGGGTCGCTTCTTGTCGCAGGCGAGCGCGTCTGGGCCGGCGAAGCGGTCGCGTGCGACAATTTCCGCCCGGTTTCGTTTTCGTTTGGATTCCCTGCGGAATTTTGATATAATACAATAAATTCGCAGAATGCAGATTGCAACCGGTGTGCCGATGGAAAAATCGGACGGATAAAAGGAGAAAATGAAGCAAAAAGGGAGATCGAAGTTTTGATGAGGAAAACAAGGGTGTTGGCCGTAAAATCTCTTGAGCCGGGCGAAGATGCCGATGTTTCGTTCGTGCCGCCCGCGCTCAGGCGCAGGCTTTCTCCGCTCCAGAAGATATTTTTCCATCTGGCGAACATCGAAGGCTCCCCGACCCCGGCAAATGTCGTGTTCGCAAGCCGCGACGGCGAAGACGCCCTCACCAGAAAAACGGTGGCCAGATTCATCGAAGACGGCTCCGCCTCTCCGCAGTGTTTCAGCGCGTCGGTCTACAACGCCGCCCCGGGGCTTTGGAGCGTATTTACGGGCAACCACGCGCCGTACACGGCCATCGCCGCCGGCAAAGACACCGTGTCCGCCGCGTTTTCGGAGGCGCTTGGCATGGAAGCGGGCCCCGTCCTCGTCGTGTACGCCGAAGAGACGGGCTCCGGCCACGGTTTTTCAGTTCTTTTCGATTTCGATGATTAGATTTCTGAGAGGTGCCGTTTCGCTGTCTCTTTTCGCCCTTTTCGGTGCAGGAGGGCTGGTGCTTTCCGCGGCGATGCCTTTTCTCGGCTCTTTCGAGCGCCGCCACGCAGTCGTCAGGAGCCTCTGGCGCTTTCTTCTCGGTGCGTTCGAGGCTACGGGGCTCATAAAAGTGAACGCCGATTTCACGGAAATGCCTAAAGGCGCGATTGTGGTTTCGAACCATCCTACGCTCATAGATGTCGTGATATTCGTCGCGCTCGTCCCCAAGACGGTATACGTCGCGAAAAGTTCGCTCTTGCGCAACCCTTTCATTTCGCGCACGGTCCGCTCCACCGCGCTCCCCGACGACGAGACGCTTCCCGGCAGGGCGGCCGATTTCCTCGGCAGAGGATGGAACGTGATAATCTTTCCGGAGGGGACGCGCTCTCCCGTTTCGGGTCTTCATCCGTTCAAGCGCGGAGCCGCCAACATGGCGCTCGCGTCTGGCGCCGGCATCGCCGTTTTTTCGATGGCGCTTTCCCGGCGCATACTCGGCAAGCGCCAGAAGCCGTGGGACATGGGCGAAAAGAGGGTTGTTTTCGACATTTCTTCGGCCGGGACGCGCTTTTACCGGGCGCTTCCCGGAGAGACGCGCCGCAGCGCGGCGAAGCGCATAACAGAAGATATTTTCGGATGCATTTCGGCATTGAGCCGGGCCTCCGGCATTGGAAAGGAAAATCCGGCCGCATGAAAAAACGCTTTCCGTTCGTCAACGACGAAGTCTCGAAAAGAGATTTCAAATACTACATTTTCGATTGGGACGACAACATTCTCCATATGCCGACGAAAATCGTCATGGAGCGCAGGGATCCAGACGGAGTGTGGCGGAAAACGGAACTTTCCACGGCCTCGTTCGCTCTTGTGCGGACAGACGCCGAGCATTATCGCTGTCCGGAAGAAGGCGGCTGGCGCGAGGCGTTTTCGAATTTTTCCGACGAGGCCGGCCCTGGAAGATTCATCGAGGACACGATCGCCGCGCTCGAGAAGGTCGAGCACGGCGAAAAGCCGGGGCCGAGCTACAACACGCTCAAGAAAACTCTCCGCGAAGGCCGGCTTTTCGCCATTGTCACGGCCCGCGGCCATGCGCCCGAGACTATAGAAAAGGCAGTGAGGATATTCATCAGATACGCGCTTTCCGAATCCGAGCGCGAAGAAATGATGTCGAATCTTCGCGGGTACAGGAAATGGATCGACAAAGCGGAAAGTTTCGGAACGGATGCGGAAGAGCTCGACTACTACCTTGGAATGTGCAGATACGCGGCCGTGACGAACGCAGGCTTCATGAAGAAGATGGCCGAAGACCCGATATACGGAGAAAAGCTCGCTTTCGCCACGCGCGCCACGCGTCCGGAACTCGCCAAGGAGTTCGCCATACGTGATTTCGTGGAGCATATTTTCCACATGCTGAGGCGCAACGGCGCATTTTCGCGCTCTGTCGCCATAGGATTCTCCGACGACGACAAGGGCAATGTCCGAAGTGTGTCCAATTATATAAAGGCGGAGCTTTCCCGCCGGTTCGAAGGCATAAAATTCGTCGTGTACGACACTTCGGACAGAACTCTCGACAAGGGGCGGAAGGTTTGCGTGTCGGGACAGCTGAATCTGCCAGGGTTCTGATTGCAAAGATGCGGAAGATTTGGTAAAATATTATCCTTGTCCCGTTTCGGCAAGTTCAATCGAGGATAAAATGGTAATAATCAGCAAAGACAACTGCAAAGGATGCGGAAGATGCGTTTCCGCATGCCCGAGGAAATGTCTCGAAATAGGCGCGGATCTGAACGCGATGGGCATAAAGGCCGTCAGATACAAAGGCGAGGGGTGCGTCAGCTGCGGAATATGCTTCTACAACTGCCCGGAGCCGTACGCTCTCAAAGTCGAAAGGGAAGGAGGCGGCCGGTGACGAAATTCGTGAAAAGCAACGAAGCCGTCGTGATGGGGGCTCTCTACGCGGGGTGCGAGATATATTTCGGCTATCCCATAACACCCGCGAGCGAAATCGCCCACGGCGCGGCAAAATGGTTCCCCATGCTGGGCAGGACGTTCGTGCAGGCCGAGTGCGAAACGGCGTCGGTGAATATGATGTTCGGCGCGGCGGCGGCCGGAAAGCTGTGCATGACGGCGACGAGCGGCCCGGGATTTTCGCTCATGCAGGAGGGGATTTCGTATCTCGCGGGGGCGGAACTCCCCGCCGTGATCGTGAACGTGAACCGCGCCGGCCCCGGTCTCGGCAACGTGTATCCGGAGCAGAGCGACTATACCCCTGCGGTCAAGGGCGGCGGCCACGGCAATTACAAAACTTTCACTCTCGCGCCGGCAAGCGCGCAGGAGATGTGCGATCTTACGATCAAAGCGTTCGAAATGGCCGCCAGATGGCGCACGCCCGCGATCGTCTTCGCCGACGGGCTTCAGGGGCAGATGATGGAAACGGTCCGCCTCCCCGAACGCGAGTCTCCGCCGCCGGACTTTTCGGCGTGGGCCGCCGAAGGACGTCCTGAAACGCGCGGGAATCTCGTCAAATCCATCTATCTCGACGCGGCGCAGCAGGAGAAGTTCAACGAAGCGCTCCAGGCGAAATACGCGAAGATGGAAGCCGATGCGATGTGGGAGACCTACAGGACGGACGACGCGGAGATCCTGATGGTGGGCTACGGCATATCGAGCCGCATCGAAAGGACTGCCGTGGACATTCTCCGTCGCGAAGGCGTAAAGGCCGGGCTCTTCCGCCCGGTCACGCTCAGCCCGTTTCCGCGCAAGGCCCTGGCCGGATGCGCCAAAGGCCGCAGGATCCTCGCGGTGGAGCTCGACGCCGGGCAGTTCGCCGACGACGTGAGGCTCAATCTCGCGAAAGAGGGGCTCGGCGCCGAGGCGGCGTCGGTCGAGATGCTCCACCGGATGGGAGGCGAAGTCGTTTCGGTGGACCAGGCTCTTGCCGCCGCGCGGAAGATGGCGGCGAGATAGTTGTATCTTTATGGCGGCATATCTGATATAATTCAAAATCTCAATGGAGACGAAAATGGCAGACATCAAGGAAACAATGGATAAGTTGAACGAATGCGCGGCGAACCTGGATTTCGACGG
>JAFWBO010000020.1 GCA_017507065.1 Kiritimatiellia bacterium
GAAATGTGCGGCGACCCCGGCGGCGAAGTATATACGCGCCGCACGTTTTCCGGGCGCCGTTACGATTCCAAGATTCTGAATTCCTACGGCCACCCTGTGCCGGTCGTCGGCGGCAAACTGCAGAAGACCGGGCGCAAAGCCGCCGCGAAGGTGCTGAAAACGGAGTTTACGGACGGCGTCGACACGATTGTATTGGACTGTACCGCCGCATACGCCGCGCCCGATCTGAAGTCGCTCGTCCGCACTATGGTTTTCGACCGCAGACACGGCACAGTGACGGTAACGGACGAAGTCGCATTCTCGAAGCCGACGGCGTTCGAGGTTCCTGTCGTGACGTATCGCGACTGGACGAAGGACGATGGAGCAATGCGCTTCAAGTTCAAGCATCCGTCGGGGAAGCATGCGATGGGGCTTGAAGTAAAGGCGTCCGCGCCCCTCGCGTTCGGCGAAACCGTGATAGACAATCCAGGCCGGCCGTCCCCGAAGCGCCTTGCGTTCAAGTTCGCCGGACCGGTGAAGGACGCGTCCATCACGATGACGTTTTCGCCGCGGAAGCCCTGAGCCTGCGCCCCCGCCGCGGTTTCAGGCGCATGCGCGCAGGACGGCGCGGAGGCCGCGCCCAGGGCGGAAAAGAGCGCCACTTTCGCTTGTCTTTTTTTTTATTGCTCTCATGCAGGCGATATGATATAATACGCAACATAAATTCCACCAAGAAGGAAAAACGGAAATATGGTAAAACTGAGAATGCGTCGCACAGGTTGCACCAACCACGCGACATATCGTATCGTGGCGGCGGATTCCCGCAGCCCTCGCGACGGAAAGTTCCTCGAAATCCTCGGCTGGTACGACACCCAGATCAAGGACGACAACTTCAAGCTCGACGTCGAGCGTGTCGACTATTGGCTTTCGCAGGGCGCCAAGCCTTCGACGACGGTCGCCTCTCTCATCCGCCGTGCGAAAAATCCGGCTTTGAAGCCGCATCATGCCCGCAAGGCTGCGCCCAAGAGCGAAGAGAAGAAGGAGGGTTGAGACGATGGGTATCAAGATTCTTGACAAGATCAACGCGGAAGAAACGGCCAAGTCGGCTGCGAAGAACTTCCCGGAATTCCGCACTGGCGATATCGTCCGCGTTTCCATAAAGATCAAGGAAGGCGACAAGTTCCGCATTCAGGATTTCGAGGGCAAGGTTCTCGCAATCGACAACGGCAGGAAGAACATTTCCGGCAATTTCACGGTGAGCCGCGAAAGCTACGGCGTGCGTGTCGAGAAGCTGTTCCCGTTCAACAGCCCGTGGATTCAGGCAATCAAGGTTGTCAAGGAAGGCCACGGCTGGCGTTCCAAGCTCTACACGGAGCGTACGTTCTGCTCGCACAAAGCGGTGCGCAAACTCGTCAAAAAGTAAGAGCCGTTCCTTTTTCAACGAAAGGAGAAGAACAATGAAGTTCATGAAAATCGCCGCTCTGGTCGCGCTTGCCGCGGCGGCCGGATGCCGCTATTCGAAGTCCGGGGCAGAGGCCTCTGCGGATGCTTCGTCTTCTGCCGACGCCAACAAGGTTGTCGACATCTCGACCGACCGCACCGACGAAGAACAGGAAACCGGGAAGATCGAAGACATTGCCGACGAACGCAAGTTCGAAGACATATACACGAAATGCGACGATGTCAAGTTCGACCCCGTCTATTTCGGCTTCGATTCCACCGTCGTTCCTCAGGGCGAACTCGGCAAGATCGATGAAGTCGCAAAACATCTCTCCTCCAACGCCGACCGTGTTGTCGTGGTGGAAGGGCATTGCGACGAGCGCGGATCTGACGAATACAACGTTGTTCTCGGCGAGAATCGCGCCGTGATAATCAGGAACTACCTCGTACAGAACGGCATCGGCGCAGAAAAGATACAGACGCGCAGCTACGGCGAAGAGCGCCCTGCGGCGCAGGGGAATGACGAATCGGCGTGGTCGAAAAACCGCCGCGGCGAATTCGTTATTTTCCGCAAGTAAGATGCTTTTAGCGTTTTTGCTGGACAGCGCGGGCTTCGGCGAGTGGTTCGTCCTTCTCGCCGTTGTCCTTATTGTCGTCGGGCCCAGGCGCCTTCCGGAGACTGCCCGCAAACTCGGCGGGATATATTCCCGTTTCCGCCGGGCCGCCGACAATTTCAAACGCGAGCTTCTCGACATGGATACGAAGGTGTCGTCTTTTGTCGAAGCGGCGGAGAAGGAGGCGGAAGAGTCTTTCTCCGATGACGACGACTCCGGTTCCGGCGAGAATCTCACGGACGACGGAGAGACGTTCTCGGATGCTGACGAACCGTTCCGGGATGATGACGAGTACGTCTCCGGAGAAGAAGACCAATCTCAAAGCGAAGATGCGGGCGAAGACGAAAGTCTCAGGAAAAAGAGCGGCGACTCGCCTGCGCCGGAGGATTGATGGCTATATCCCTCATAAAAGATCCCGACAAGAGGAACGATCCGGAGAAACCGCTTCTCGAGCATCTTTTCGCGCTCAGAGACATGCTTGTTTTCGCGGCGGTTTCGTGGGCGTTGTGTGCGTTGGCTGCGCTTGTATTTTCTCCGGCAATCCTTGAATGGCTCAAGAGCCCCGCGGCATCGAACGAAGATCTGCTGCAGGGGCTCGACCTGACGAGCGGCTTTTCCATATCCATGTCTATTGCGGCCTGGGGCGGCACTGCAATGAGTTTTCCGTTCCTCGTCTATGCTCTTCTGCGTTTTGTATTCCCTGCTCTTTCGAAGCGCGAGAAAGTCGTGATTCTCGCCGTTCTCGTTTTTGGCACGGCGCTTTTCATCACGGGCGTGTTCCTCGCTTACAGGAAAACCCTGCCCATGATCGTCGTCGCGTTCCAGCAGATCAACGGATGGGTCGGGCTCAAAGTCGAGACGATACGCATCGAGGGGTATATTTCGATAATTCTCAAGACGATAATCGCTTTCGGGCTCGTCTTCCAGATGCCTCTCGTTCTGCTTGTACTCGGCTGGTTCGGCATAGTGACGAGCGAAGGCTTGCGCAAAAAACGCCGCATGGCCATAGTCCTCGCTTTTGTCCTCGGCATGTTCCTCACTCCGCCCGATCCCATGAGCCAGCTTATGATGGCTCTTCCGCTCTGCGCCTTGTACGAGCTTTCGATCTGGGCGGTGTGGATCAAGGAGAAAATCGCTTGAAGAACCGCTTCTCGATCGCGATAGGCTTTCTTGCTCTTATCGCGGCAGGCGCCGTGTTCCTTGCTTCTCCCTTCGCGCGCGAGGCAGGCGTGTGGGGGGCGCCGCTCGATGCGGCGTTCACCGCCTGTTCAGCCGTCTGCGTCACCGGCCTTACAGTCGTCGACATCGCAAAAGAATATTCGCTTGCAGGCGAGATCGGCATATTGGTGCTTGTAGAGATCGGATGTCTCGGGCTCATGACATGCGGCACGTTCTTTCTTATCGCGATCGGCAGGAGACTTTCCCTCAGCCGCGAATTCTCGCTTATGAACGCATACGGTGTCGCGCAAGTGAAGGGGCTCAAAGGGCTCATCTGCTGGGTCGTGGGCTCGATGCTTGTCATCGAGGGCATCGGGGCTTTTCTGTATTGGCTTTCTCTTCATGACGCCTATCTTGCTGTTTTTTATTCGATAATGAGTTTTTGCAACGCCGGCTTCAGCATACTGCCCGGATCGCTTGCGGCATTTGCCGACAAACCCGGGCTGATCGCGCTTTCGGCGGCGCTTACGATAACCGGCGGAATCGGTTTTCTCGTAATATACAATATTTGCACGTTCAAATTCCTCCGTCGTCCGTCGGGCGGGCGCGGGCGCGTTTCTCTGCACACCGAGACCGTCCTCCGATTCACTTTCATGCTCCTTGCGATCATGTTCGCCGTGTTTCTTGTCGCCGAATGGAACCGCACTCTCGCGGGATTCCCGGTCTGGAAGAAGATCGCGACGGGATTCTACCAGGCCGTGACTCCGCGGACTTGCGGCTTTTCTCTCGTCGCCACCGAGTCGCTCCATCCGTTCACGCGCCTCGCATACGAGATAATGATGTTCATCGGCGGCGGCCCGGGTTCGGCCGCGGCCGGCATGAAGGTTACGACCTTCGCCGTCCTTGTCTACACGATCACCGCGATGTGCAGGGGCGAGAACGAAACGATCATATCGCGCCGGGTCGTGCCTATGGAAATCGTGCGCGAATCTATAGTCATCATGATGGCGCTCGTTTCTTTCGCCGCTTTGGTGACGGGCGCTCTTTTCATCACGGAAGCCAGCGGCTCGATAGGTTCCGACGCTCTTTTCTTCGAGGCGGTTTCCGCCATAACGACGACGGGGCTTTCGATGGGCGACACCACGGCTTCGCTTTCCACGGCCGGGCGCATCGTCGTGATGGTCGCGATGTTCGCCGGCAGGCTCGGCGCCCTGACCGTCGTAATGATGATAGGCGACCGCGAAACGGTGCGCCATGTCCGCTTCCCGTCGGAAGAGCTCGTCGTAGGATGAGAAGGGGCTTCTGCCATGGATGATTTCGGTTTCTATCTTGTAATGACAAACCCTGTCGCGGGGTATGAAAAATGCGCCGAGGCGGCCGTCGAAGCGGGCGTCTCGATGCTTCAGCTCCGCATGAAGCACGTCTCGCGCGACGAAGTCCTTGCCATGGCGCGGCGCATCCGCTCCATAACGCGCGGAACGGCCACGAGGTTTATTGTCAACGATTCGCCGGAGATCGCCGCCGCTTCCGAGGCAGACGGCGTGCATGTAGGCCAGGACGACATGCCTGTCGGCGAAGTCCGCGGCCGCTGGCCCGGCATCGGCATTGTCGGGCTCTCCACGCACAATCCTGCGCAGGTTTCCTCGGCGGCTTCCGCGGAAGGTGCGGCGCGTCCCGACTACATCGGAGTAGGGCCTGTATATGCAACGCCGACAAAAGACATCCCCGACCCCGTTCTCGGGCTCGAGACGATGGGGCGAATGGTCGCCGCCTCGCCGTATCCCGCAGTTGCGATCGGCGGCTTGAATCTGTCGAATATCGGCGGCGTGATTCGTTCCGGAGCCCGCAATTTCGCGGTGGTGAGAGAGGTGTGCTCTTCGAACGATCCTCTTTCGGCCATCAAGCGCATTCTTGAAGCGGCCGCGGCCGCAGGGCTTTGAAAAAAAACCATCGAGCAAAACAAAAGAGCGCGTCCGGAAGGGCGCGCTCTTTTTGTTACGTCCCCGTCCGGGGAGCGCCGGTTTATTCGTAATCGGCCACGGAAGCCCAGTGTGTGAGCAGGTCGAGCTTCTTCTGGTCGTGGAATTTCGCGGCTGCCGCGGCTGCCACTATAGGCAGCCACTTCTGCACGTCGGAAATTTTGACTTTGAGCGTTTCGCACGCTATCGACATGTATTTCTCGGCTCCGGCAATGTAGCCCGAAAGCCAAAGCAGCAGATAAGTGTGCGCGACGTCTGCGAGCGGATCGCCGAGACGCACGTGGCTCCAGTCGATCACGCGCCAGTCGCCCTTGGGGGTGATGATGACGTTGGTCGGGTTGAAGTCGCCGTGGCAGAGCGATTTGCCGCGCGGCATGGTCTGCAGCCTGAGGTGGAGGTCGTAGCGCGTTTCTTTGGGAAGCGGCGAGGCGGAGATGAGCTTGTCGAGCTTGTCGGCGAGGTTGCCCATCCGTTCCGACGTCTTCGTGAATATCTCGCACTGGATCGCCACGAACTGCCTGAGATATTTGTCGAGGTGCTTCTTGTCCTTGAGCATCACGTCGGCGAGAGTTTCGCCTTCGATCCACTCGCGGCGGATGCACCAGTGGTCGCGGAGCTTCATCACCTCGATCACCTTGGCGACAGGCAGCCCCGTCTCCGCGGCGCGGGCTTCGTTCATGGCTTCGTTGAGAATCGCCGAAACCTTGTACTCCGGCCCGAAGATCTTGAGCACGCTGCTGCCGTCTTTAGTGACGACCTTGTGCTGGCGTTCGAGAAGGACGTTGCTTTTTTTCGCCGCGCTCTTTTTCGCGGGGGTCTTTCCGGCCGGCTTGCTTTTCGTTTCTTTTTTCGCTTTCATTGTCTACGCCTTTCAGATTTTCTCGTGCCTGCCGTAGTAGGCGTTGAGATACATCTTCTTGATTTCGGAGATGAGCGGATAGCGCGGATTGGCTCCGGTGCACTGGTCGTCGAAGGCCTGCTCCGCCATTTCGTCGAGCCTTTCGAGGAAGTTCTTCTCGTCGGGGACGTAGTCGCGGATCGTCGGCTTGATGCCGATGCGCTTCTGGAGATCCCGTATGGCCTTGATGAAGTTCTCGAAACGCTCGTTTTTCGTCTTCCCGCCGATGCCGAGCGCGTCCGCGATTTCGAGATAGCGCTCGAGGGTGTGCGGATGGTCGTACTGCGGGAACGTGCCCATCTTGCGCGGAACGGCGCTCGCGTTGAAGCGCAGCACCTCTTCCATCATGAGCGCGTTGGCGATGCCGTGCGGGATGTGGTGGAAGGCGCCGAGCTTGTGCGCCATCGAGTGCATCACGCCGAGGAACGCGTTGGCGAAAGCCATGCCTGCCATCGTGGCGGCGTTTGCCATCTTCTCGCGGGCGACGGGGGCGTTCTTCCTGGCGACCGCGGCGTCGTAGCACTGCGGCAGGTACTCGAAGACGACTTTAAGCGACCTGATCGCGAGGCCGTCGGTGTAGTCGGTCGCGAGCATGGAGGCGTAGGCTTCGAGAGAGTGCGAGACGGCGTCGATGCCGGAGGCGCTCGTAAGGCCCGGAGGCGCCGACATCTGCATATCCGCGTCGACGATGGCCATGTCGGGCATGAGCTCGTAGTCGGCAAGCGGATACTTGACGCCGGTCTTCTCGTCGGTTATGACGGCGAAGGGCGTCACTTCGGATCCTGTTCCGGCCGAAGTCGGCACGCAGATGAAGTAGGCTTTCTCGCCCATTTTCGGGAACGTGTAGACGCG
Source organism: Kiritimatiellia bacterium (assembly GCA_017507065.1). Lineage (GTDB taxonomy): Bacteria > Verrucomicrobiota > Kiritimatiellia > RFP12 > UBA1067 > UBA1067. The sequence continues at coordinate 6,921 of JAFWBO010000020.1, forward strand.
CTTCCTGATGTCCATGAAGCGCATGGCCATGTCGAGGAAGTCGACCTCCGGGTGTTCGTAGAGCACCCACATGATTTTCGCCGCGTCCATCGCCGAGCCTCCGCCGACCGCGATGATGGCGTCGGGCTTGAAGCCGGCCATGAGGCGCGCGCCTTCTTTCGCACACGCGAGGGTGGGGTCTGGCGCGACGTTGGAGAATGTCGTGAACATGATGCCCTGTTTTTCGAGGGCCTTCTCCACGCTCTTCGTGTATCCGTTTTCGTATAGGAAGGTGTCGGTGACGATGAACACCTTCTTCTTGCCGAGAGTCTCGCCGAGCTCTTTAAGGGCCACGGCGAGGCAGCCTTTCTTCTGGTACACCTTTTCAGGCGCGCGGAACCACAGCATGTTTTCTCTTCTCATTGCGACGGTCTTGATGTTGATAAGGTGTTTGACGCCTACGTTTTCGCTCACGGAGTTCCCGCCCCACGAGCCGCACCCGAGCGTGAGCGAGGGCGCGAGCACGAAATTGTAGATGTCGCCGATGCCGCCCTGCGAACTCGGCGTGTTGACGAGAATGCGGCATGTTTTCATGCGCGAAGCGAACTCGTCGAGCTTAGCCTTTTCGTTGACCGCGTCGAGATAGATCGACGACGTGTGCCCGTAGCCTCCGTCCGCGACGAGGCGTTCGGCCTTCGCGAAAGCGTCCTGTATGTCTTTGGCGCGGTACATCGCCAGGACGGGGGAGAGTTTTTCGTGGGCGAACTCTTCGGAGAGTTCGACGCTGCTGACTTCGCCGATGAGGATCTTTGTGTCTTCCGGCACTTCGAAGCCGGCGAGGCCGGCTATGGTCGCCGGTTTCTGCCCGACGATTTTCGCATTGAGCGCACCGTTGATGAGAATCGTTTTTCTCGTTTTCTCGAGCTCCGTGCCGGAGAGGAAGCGGCAGCCCATGTCGGCGAAGAGTTTTTTAACTTCGTCATAGATGCTGTCGAGCACGATCACGCTCTGCTCGGAAGCGCAGATCATGCCGTTGTCGAAAGTCTTCGAGTGGATGATGGAGCTCACGGCGAGGGAGATGTCGGCCGTGTCGTCGATGATGGCAGGAGTGTTGCCGGCGCCGACGCCTACCGCCGGAGTCCCCGAAGAATACGCCGCTTTCACCATGCCGGGGCCGCCGGTCGCGAGGATGAGGTCGGCCTCCTGCATGAGGAGATTCGTCTTGGGGAGGGAGGGCGCTTCGATCCAGCCGATGATATTTTCGGGGGCGCCTGCCGCGACAGCGGCGTCGAGCACGATTTTCGCGGCCGCGATGGTTGAATTCTTGGCGCGCGGATGCGGGCTTATGATCACGCCGTTTCTCGTTTTGAGGGCGAGAAGAGTCTTGAAAATCGCGGTGGAAGTCGGGTTCGTCGTGGGGATGACGGCTCCGATGACTCCGACGGGCTCTGCAATCTTCATGATGCCCATCGCTTCGTCTGTTTCTACGACGCCGCATGTTTTAGTGTTTTTGTACGCGTTGTAGATATATTCGGCCGCATAGTGGTTTTTGATGACCTTGTCTTCCACTATGCCCATGCCGGTTTCGGCGACGGCCATCTTCGCGAGGGGGATTCTCGCGCGGTTCGCCGCGAGCGCGGCGGCGCGGAATATTTCGTCGACCTGTTCCTGCGTGTATTTCGCATATGCGCTCTGCGCCTTGCGAACTTTGGCCAGAGTTTCTTCCAGATCGGCGAGAGGATTTTCCTGCACGGCCGTTTCCGGTGTGTCTGCTTTTTCCATTGCTGCTCCTTCGTACGTGCGGGTATCGCCCGCATTTTTCAAATGCCCATATTATACCATATTTCATGCGTATTTTTTTTTGACTTTCCTCCTTCTTGAATAATTATGCGAACGGCCCTTTGCCAGCGCTCATAAAGCTCTTTCCGCATCGGCTGGCGCGGTCGCATTGAAGGCACTTGGCGGCAGAGCGGACGTGTACGGCGTGAGCCGGAATACGGTGAGGAAGTATCTGTAGGGGATGTTTTAGACAGGATTAACAGGATTTACAAGATTATGAGTATTGATGAACTTTGTTACAAAGTTATCGGGGCGGCCATGGCCGTACATCGTCATTTCGGGCCCGGCTATCTTGAGGAGGTGTATAAAAACGCCCTGATGGTTGAGTTGGAGGCTCTTGGGCTTCATGCAGAAAAAGAAATGCTCATCCCTGTTGACTATAAAGGTGTTCGTGTGGGAGATTATAGAGCCGATATAATAGTTGAAAATCGGTTGATTCTGGAATTGAAAGCTGTAACGGCTTTGTGTAGCGCACATGAAGCGAAACTCGTCAACTACCTTAATGCAACGGGGATTGATGATGGTCTGTTGATTAACTTTGGTTCCTCGTCTCTTCAGCACAAACATAAATACCGTATCTACCGTTCCCCTAATCCTGATAATCCTGTAAATCCTGTCTAAAAACCGAAAGGGGCTTTTGCGAAATGATCAAGATAATCCAAGGC
>JAFWBO010000021.1 GCA_017507065.1 Kiritimatiellia bacterium
CAAAACCAGGCGAATAGAGGGATAGCGTTTGAGATACTCCTGGACGCTGCGACGGCTGTTGGAATAAGAGAGGTCATAGGAGGGATTATCGTGAATGGCAGTATCGTGGATCACCGAAATGCCTGCCTCTTCCAACCGTTCCGCCACCAAACTGCCAATGGATAGCATATTGTGATCGACATCCAAAGTGTGATAAGGAGAGGTTTCCTGGTAGCCACCCCCGGTGAAGCTTTCCGTGCCGTGGGAGTGGACGATCAGCACCGTGGGTTCCTCCCCGGTGAGATCCCAGGAAAGGGGTTTGCTCAAAAGACCGGGCAGGTCGGCCTGGTAGGAAAAGCCGCTGCTGACGGTGATGGCCACGGCATCCTCAGGGGAAAAGGTGGGAATGGAAATGGTGGTAGGCTCGGTGGGTGTTGGCGCAGGCTTGGTTGCCGGCGGTGTAGACGGTGTTGTCGGTTTGGGTGGGTCGGTAAATTCAATATTTACCGGCTTGACGACCCGTCCGGTCTGCAAAAAGAACATCCAGGATGCAAACTTGGGCGACAGCAAAAAATTGGCCGCCCCTGCCCCCAGAAGCCGCAAAAGCAGCGCCCCCACGATCACCACCGTACCAAAGCGCAATACCTTTTGTTCCATAGTAGCCTCCTTTGTGGGAAATAAAAAAGAGAGTGCGGAAACACTCTCTTTCTGCTTATTCAGGTTTTTTCCATTTGGGTCTGTCCTTGAGCTTTTCCCGTAAATCCCGGAAGAATTCCTGCAAAAGGGCTTGGGAATCTTCCTCCAGCAGGCCGTATTCCGCTGCCGGGTGGTGGTTAAAATTCATATTGAATAAATCGCAGACAGAACCGCAAGCGCCGCATTTTTCGTCCTTGGCGGCAATAACCACCCGGGGGATCCGGGCGTTGATAATGGCCCCGGCGCACATAGGACAAGGCTCCAAAGTCACGAACAGCTCACATTCCCAAAGCCGCCAGCCGCCCAAATTCTTGCAGGCATCGGCAATGGCTTCAATTTCTGCGTGACCCAGGGCCGTGTTGGCAGTTTCACGGCGGTTACGGCCACGGCCGACAATTTCGCCCTTTCGCACAATGACGCAGCCTACCCCCCCCTGGAGTGGGTTTTCGCGCAAATATCTCGCTCGCTTTTTTCATTGTGAGCGAATTATACCAAAAGAACTGAAAGAAAGTCAATATGATATTGCAAAGAAAATCAGATCTTCTTTGCAATGTTATGGAGCAAACGACTACATCGTCCGGCCGCCATCGCAAACGAGCGTCTGCCCCGATATCCATCTCGCATCCGGCGAAAGAAGGAATGCTGCTGCGGCGGCTATGTCCTCAGGTGTGCCGAAACCGAACGGATACGATTTTTCAAGCTCGGAAAGACTGGCCGGCGCAAGACAGTCCATCCATTTTTTCGACATCTTCGTTCTGACTATCCCCGGCACCACGGCATTGAGCCTGATTCCCTTCACGGCGCATTCCGCAGCCGCAGGCTTGAGCATGCCCTCGACCGCGCCCTTTGCCGCCGCATACGCCGCATGCCCCTTCGCGCCTTCATGGGCCGCAAGCGACGAAATCAAGACGGCCGACGCACCAGGAGCATGATTGCCCTTCTTCACCATCCATCCGAGAAACAGCAGAGGGAACACGGCATGAACGGCGAACATCTCCTGCATCGCCGCGGCCGAGATCATGCCGAGCGGCGCCGGAATGTCCGAGCCTGCGGCATGGACAAAACCTTCCACGCCGTCGAAGCGCGTTTTTATCTCCACAGCGAGAAGGTCCGCCGCTCCAGGCGACGAAAGATCGCATGCAAGCGTAAAAACGCCGGCCGCCGGGCCGAAACGTCCCTCAAGCGCGTTTTTGTCGCGGCCGACTGCAACGATCTTCCGCCCGGCCGCGGCCAGACGCTCGACAACGGCGCCGCCGATCCCTCCCGACGCCCCGGTGACAACTGTGCAATATTCCGCCATGGCAATCACTCCTCTCCGTCTTTGTAATCGAACACTTCGAGCCTGCAGCACGCAGGCAGGTCGACAAGAGCAGCTCCTGCCGAAAGGCCTCCGCCGAAGCCGGAAACAAGCAGCCTCGCATCCTTCTCCGGCATGCCGGGTTTTCCGCATCTGCATGCAATCGTCAGCGGAAGCGACGACGAGCCGGTGTTGCCGAATTCTCCGGCGCTCGTCAACAGCTTTTCCTGCGGGAATCCGAGGCTGCGGGCGAGCTGGGAAACCATGAAAATATTTGCCTGATGCGGAACGAACGCATCGAGAGACTCCGGCGTTTCGCCCGTCCCGGCGAGGAAATCGCCGAGAAAGCGCAGCGTGTCCACCGTTACGAATCTGAACACCCCGAAGCCGTCCATGGAAATTCTGCCGCCGTGCGGAAGAACGAGCGCGCCGCCTTTCGCGCCGTCGGACATGAAAGCGAATTTCCACGCGCGCGCCCCCGGCGACGGCGAGACGACCGTCGCCGAACCGGCATCCGCCAGAACGGGCACTGTCGCGCCGTCGGAAGGATCGACATGCGCCGTCTGCACGTCGCCGTCGAGAAGCAGCGTCTTCCTCCCTGACGATTTCGCAAGCAGCGCCGCCACGTAAAGACCGTAGACCCACCCGGAACAGGCCATGTTGATGTCGAACGCCGCCACGCCGGTGCCGAGGCCGAGCGACGATTGGGCCCGGACGGCGTTGCACGGCATCGCCGAAGCCGGAGTGAACGTGACGCACACGACAGAACCGATTTCGTCTCTGCGGACGGCCGACGAATCAAAAAGCCTCTCCGCGGCCGCAGTGCACAGATCGAGCGAAGAAACTCCGGCGGCGGCGACGCGCCGGGAAGAAATGCCGGTTGCTTTCACCACGCTTCGGGCCTTTTCCTCGTCTCCGTAAAGCGCGCACAGCCGGCTGAAACTCTCTTCGACGCCGGCGGGGACGCAGGCGCAGATTCCGTCGAGAGCGACACCTTCGATTTGCAGCATATTCATCCTTCCTCCGTTTCCGGCGACATTCCGGCCGTTCCGTCTTCGATACGCGCACAATGTTCGAGCGCAACGGTGCGCGGAAGGTCGAATTCGTAACTCTTGCATCCGCCTGTCTCGCCGAGGCACCTGAAACCGAAACTTTCAAAAAGAAATTCCGTCGGCGAATTCTTAGCCGTCCTTCGCCACCGTGCGCGTATCCTCCTGACGCCGGCATCGAAGAGAAATTTCTCGAACCGATCCTCGATCGCATGCTCGAGACGGCGGGACATGGCCCGGCAGCTCATGACCCAATCGGCTATTTCCGCAGTTTCTCCGTCTTTCACGGCATGGACGAACGCGATCAGCCCCATATCACCGAACCTGTCCCCCGCACGGGCCGACAGAACGACGTGGGCTTCGTCGCGGATGAACGAAGATATCTCGTCCTCCGTGCGGCGGCATGTCAGGACATTGAACTGGTTGGCTTTCTGCGAAAGTTGCGCGATGCGCGCGACGTCTCCTTCTTCCGCGCTCCGCACCGCGATCCACATGCCGAGCCCCTTGAGATAGGCTTCCGCCGAAGGCGCCTTGGCCGCGAAGCGACGGCGCGAAGCTTCGTCCGCGTAAAAGCGCGTCCGCGCGGCGTCTTCCGCCGTCGCGCGCGTCTCCGGAAAATAAAGTCTTTCGAGATCGCGGAGAAAACTCGCGAGCCCGGCGGCGGAAGACGGGAAATCGGGCACCGCCACTTCCGGACAGAGGCTTTTCATGCGCTCGCGCTCGGCCGGATTGTCGTCGACGAACACGAACGCATCCGTCCCGAGATTCAGCTCTGAAGCTATCGAGCGCAGATTGGCCGGTTTGTCGTTCCAGTCTATTCTCGAAGCGGCGAAATCCTCCGGAGCGAGCACCATCCCGTCGGCGCGCCATGCATCGTCGATGTCGGCGGCGTTGTTTTTGGAAAGACCGGCCAGCAGCACGCCGCCATCCTTCAGCCTCTTCAGCCCGCGCTGGAATTCGGAATAAGGCTCTATGCCCTCCGCTCCGTCTTCTCCGGCGACGCCGGCCCACAAAGTGTTGTCGAAATCGAGCGCAAGCACCTTTTTGCGCGCGCCGAGCGAAGAACGCAAGATGCGCCCGATCTCTTTTTCAATCGCAAGCAAACCGGCTTTCGACCACGGCATGGAATAAAGCTCGCGCATTCGCTCGTCGTAAAACCCGTCGGTCGCCGCGGCAAGGCCGTCGATGTCGGGAACCGACACCACCGCGCGGGGGAATGCGGCCTCGAGCGCGGACACAGCGCATTCCGCGCCGTCGCGGTCGACCGGAGAAAAAGAACTGTCAAGCAGGAGAAATATCGCATCTGGGCCGAATTCCGCAAGACCCGCGTCGGGAGAAAGCGCCGCCTGCATCCATGCGCCGAAACCGGGTGCGCACCATACGGAATGCTCTCTGCCGAGCATTCTCGCAAGCACCTCTGCGGCGACATTGGATAAAAGCGCTATGCGCATATGTTTCGCAATTTCTTTCCGGCGCCAAGACGGTTGCGTCCGAAACGCCCGGATTTCGCGGCGAATTTTACCCGATTGGACGGGTTTTGTCAACACGCGAAAAATGCCGCCGGGTCGCTACCGAGCCGTCTGAACGCTTCGGGCAGGAGCCGCGCCTGTTCAAGCGCGCCGAGATCCGCCCACTCGAATTCTATCCAATTTTCCGCGGAAGACACTTCCGGGGTTCCCTCGGGCAAATCTTCGAAATCCATTTCGTAGACTAGATTTATCTCGGCATGCGGACGGCCGTGCTGCATGAAAGAGTTTTCGAGCGCGCCGCGGAACGCGCCGACCTTCACACGGAGAGCGCATTCCTCCGCCATTTCGCGGCGGAGCGCTTCGCGGCCGGTCTCCCCGAATTCGATGTGTCCGCCGGGAAGATACGTCGTGGATCCGCCCTTTGCGCGGCAAAGAAGGATTCTGCCTTCGCGGATGCAAATGCCGCGGGCGATCGTTTCTATTCCGGCGAGTTCGTATTCGTCCATTGCGGCTCTCCTCAAGGATATGTCGCCGAAGCCGCCCCGAGCCCGGGAACGGCGGCGCGCTTCGTCACGTGCACCGAACACGACACGGCGTTCTTTTCCGCCGACACGGTCTCCCACACCGTTCTGGCCGCGCGCTCTATCATACGGCATTTCGCGCGTTTCAGCGCATCGGAAATCCTGCCTGCGAGCGCGGCGTAATCGACGGTGTCGCCGAGATTGTCGCTCTCGGCCGCCGCGCCCGAAACCTCTATCTCCACCGACACCTCGAGCGTCTGTTCGGTCTCGCGCTCTTCCGGCATGTCGCCGATTATGCAATCTACCTTCAATGCATCGAGAAATATCTTCATCGCGCCGCCCTCCCTATTCTTCTTCCGTTTTTTCGGCGGCCTCGTCGGTCTCGGCAATGAGATCGTCGTCGGGCGCCGTCTTCGGATATTCGACAACTTCAAGTTTCACCGAAACGACGCGGTGCTTGCGCCGTCTGAGAACAGTGGCGCGGCACCCGTCCGCCTCGATATGCTGCCCCACATGCGGAATGCGCTCGGCATGGAACGCCACCCATCCGGCGAGACGGTCGGCGCTTTCGGCCTCGAGCTCCACTCCGAGCGCGAGGTTCACTTCGTCGAGCGACGCCCTCGCGTCGATGATCCACGTGTTCTCGCCGGTTTTCTCGATCGCGGGCTCGTCGCCCTTTCTGCCGAAAACGCCGGGCCCCATGATTATCTCGAGTATGTCGTTCGGGGTTATTATGCCGGCGGTGCCGCCGTATTCGTCCGTGACGATCGCCATCGGTTTGCCGCTTTTTCTGAAAGTGACGAGAAGATCGTCGAGCGTCACCTGCTCCGGCACGAACAGCGCGTCGTCGACAGTGCCGTCGGCCGCAGATATCACGCCCTCTATCGCGTCGGTCGTGCGTCTGAACACGGGAAGAAACGAATGCCTGGCCGAGGCGAGGCGCTCGGCGCGCACCTCCTCCGGAAGATCGATGTCGTACCCCTCTATGTCGACGCGCGGCGTCATCTCGTCGTTCGCGTGCGTTTCGGAAAGCCTGAGAACCCCCGATATCATTTCCGCATCGGTCCTCGCGAAATCGCCCCTCTCCGCGGCGGCTTCGATGACAGACACGAGCTCCGCGTCGGAAAGCGCGCGCCGCTCGCGCTCTATCGCCCCGCCGAACGCCCGCGAACTGAAACGGAAAGCCCTGTTGAACGGAGCGAGCGCCGCTCTCCAGAAAAGCAGGAACCGCGAACACGCAGGCGCGAGCTTTTCGGCGTATTTCATCGCGAAACGCTTCGGGGCGATCTCCCCGAAAAGAAGGAGAAGAACGGTCATCACCGGCACGGCCGCGAAACCGCCGCCGCGTCCGAAAGCGCCCGAGAAAAGCCTGTATCCGATGGTGGCTATCGCGAAATTCACGAGCGTGTTGCCGACAAGAATGGTCGACAGAAGCATCGCGGAATCGTCGACGCACCTGGCTATGCGCCTCTCCGCCGCCGGATCGCGTTCTCGGATTCTCAGACGCTGCAGCCCGGTGAGCGAAAATAGAATCGTCTCGGATCCTGAGAATGCGGCCGAAAGTGCAAAAAGAACGACGAGCGCGGCAAGAGCTGCGGCGGAGCTCATGACGAGGCTCGCACCATCTTCGCAGTGACTGTTATCTTCCTGCGCTGTCCTCCGGACGGCGCATCGAACATGATGTCGGTCATCAGCTTCTCCATCTCGGCCCTGAGGCCGCGGGCGCCGGTCTTGCGTTCAAGCGCCGCGCGGGCGAGTTCTTTCAGGGCGGCGGGCTCGAACGAAAGATCGACGCCGTCCATCGCGAGAAGTTTCCTGTACTGTTTGACGAGCGCGTTCTTCGGCTCGACGAGGACCTTGACGAGATCGTCCTCGGAAAGCTCGTCCATGGTCGTGATGACGGGCAGCCGCCCGGTGAACTCGGGGATGAGACCGAATTTGACGAGATCCTCGGGACGCACCTCTTTCGCCGGCTTTGCCGCAGAGTCGTCTTCGCCGCCGAAACCGATGGCCTTCTTTCCCGTGCGCGTGGCGACGATCCTGTCGAGCCCGACGAACGCGCCGGCGCAGATGAAAAGTATGTTTGACGTGTCGACTTCGATGTATTCCTGGTCGGGGTGCTTGCGCCCGCCTTTCGGCGGAATGCGGCACGTCGTTCCTTCGACGATCTTGAGAAGCGCCTGCTGGACGCCTTCGCCGGACACGTCGCGCGTGATCGACACGTTGTCGGTCTTGGACGCGATCTTGTCTATTTCGTCGACATAGATGATGCCGCGCTTGGCGAGTTCGACATCGCCGTTGGCGTTCTGCAGAAGATAGCGCACGAGATTCTCCACGTCTTCGCCGACGTAGCCGGCCTGCGTGAGAACCGTCGCATCTCCTATCGCGAAAGGCACGCCGAGCATTTTGGCAAGCGTCTTCGCGAGAAGCGTCTTGCCCGTGCCGGTGGGCCCGATGAGAAGTATGTTGGATTTCTCTATCTCGACATCGTCGAACTCTCCGGCGCCTTCCGCCTTTTTGCCGGACGCGGCGGCCTCGAGCCTGCGGTAGTGGTTGTGGACCGCGACGGAGAGTATCTTCTTGGTTTCGTCGTGGCCGATGACATACTGGTCGAGAAATGACTTGATCTCTCGCGGCGACGGCGTGGGAGGCAGCGGCGCAACCGCCGCTTTGCGGGCGGCGGCGCCGGCGCGGGCGGCCGGAACGCTCCCCGTCGCCTCGGCCTCGGCCGCTTCTATCATCGCGGCCGCGTTCTTTACGCAATCCACGCAGATGTTGCCGCCGTTGCCGGGGATGATGGCCACTTCGCCGCTGTCGCGGCCGCAGAACGAACACTTGGCTTTCTTCATTTGGCTTCCTGCGAAACCACCTTGTCCACGAGCCCCCAGTCAAGAGCCTCTTCCGCGCTCATGAAATGGTCGCGGTCGGTGTCCTTGACGACATCGTCGATCTTCTTTCCGGAATGATGCGCGAGGATTTCGTTGAGCCTCTCTTTGAGACGGAGAATCTCGCGGGCCGTGATTTCGATGTCGCTCGCCTTGCCTTCGGCCCCGCCCCACGGCTGGTGTATCATTATTCGCGCGTTGGGGAGGGCGTGGCGCAGGCCCTTGGTTCCAGCGGCGAGCAGAACGGCTCCCATGGAAGCCGCCTGGCCGATGCAGTACGTCGCGACCGGGCAGGACACGAACTGCATCGTGTCGTATATGGCCAGACCCGCCGTGACGCTGCCGCCCGGCGAATTGACATAGACGTTTATCTGCTTGCCCGCATCCTGCGACTGCAGAAAGAGCAGTTGCGCGACCACCGCGTTCGCCATATCGTCGGTCACCTCGCCCGATATGAAGACGATGCGGTCGAGAAGAAGGCGCGAGTAGATATCGTACGTCCGCTCGCCCTTCCCCGTCTGCTCGACGACATAAGGAACCATATAGCCTTTCATCTGCGACTACCTCTTCGCGTTTGCAATGACGAAATCGAGCGCCTTCTTGTTCGCGTCTTCGCCAGAAGCGATGTTCTCGGCCTTGGCGATGGCGTCGAGCAGATAGAAAAGCCTCACCTGCTTCTCGGCATGCTCTTCCGCATCCTTGAGAATCTTCTCCCGGTTCTTCGCGAAATATCCATCGTCGAGCCCGGCGTACTTCGCCCTCTTGGCGAAATCTTCGAGCCAGGCGTCCGCCGCGCGCCCGACCACCGAACCGGGGACGTCGAAATCGGCCTTCTTGAGAAGAAGCTCCACCGCCTGGTCTTCGCGGCGGCGCGCTTCATCCTCGTCGGCGCGCTTCTGCATCGCCTCGCGGATGTCGGATGTCATCTTTTCGATCGATTCCGCCTTCGTCTTTTCAAGGAATTCGGCATCGTCGGGAAGAATGCGCCTGCGGAACGACTTGAGCGAAAGCGAATAGACGGCTTTCTTGCCGGCGACCGCTTCGGGTACGTTCTCCTTGGCGAATTTCACCTTGACTTCCTTCGACTCGCCGGCCTTCATGCCGACAAGCGCGTCGAGCAGCTCCGGAATGAAACGGCCGTCCTCGACCTGCGTCCAGAACCCTTCGCCCGCGGCGAGAATCTTCGCCTCGTTCTGCGGCGCGACTTCGGATATCGGCTTGGAATCGATCTGGCCCTTGTAGTCGATCTGCGCGAAATCGCCCTTGGCGACGGCATCGCCTTCCTTGGCATCCTCGTATTTCGCATAAGCCTCACGGATGCGCGCGAGCTGGTTCTCCACGTCGGCATCCGCAACCTTAACGTCGCGGAACTCGATCTTGAGCCCTTTGTACGACGGAAGTTTGAATTCCGGACGGACGTCGACCACGGCCGTGAACGAACCGCCGGACGCATCGGCCTTGCGGTCTTTGATCTCCGTCACGCCGACAGAATCCACTCCAGATTCCTTGACGGCGGATTCGAGATTGTCGCGGACCATCGTGTCGAGCGTCTCTGCTGAAAGCCCCTCGGCGAAACGCTTGCGGATGAGCTCGACGGGGCACTTGCCGGGCCTGAACCCGGGAAGCCTCGCCTCGCGAACGAACACGCGTTCCACTTTTTTGACGACAGCGCCGATCTCCGCCGCATCGAGAGCGACTTCGATCTGGACGCGGCACTTGCCCAATTTCTTCTTTTCTACCTTCATTTCAAGTTGTCTCCTTGCCGTCCGGCATGCCGATGGTGCCAGGAGCGGGACTCGAACCCGCACGGGCGTTTACCGCCCCGCGGATTTTAAGTCCGCTGCGTCTGCCATTTCACCATCCTGGCCTTCGGGAAGCGGGAAAGCCAAGTTACTTGTTCTTGTGCCGCTGCGCCTTCATGCGCTTGTCGTATTTGTGCTTCGACATTTTTTTGCGGCGTTTTTTCTTGATGGAACCCATTTTGTCTCCTTGTTGTTTTTATCTGTTCGTCAGAAAATCACTTTGTTGAGCGGAAGCTCTATGATGCCGGTGGCTCCGGCCGCCGTGAGCGCCGGTATGAGATCGCGCACGAGTTTTTCCTCCACGACCGACTCCACCGCAAACCAGTCTCCGCCGTGAAGCGCGTTCACCGTGGGCGCATGGAGCGCGGGCATCGCGGCGACGACCTTCCCGAGGGACTTCGACGGGGCGTTGCACTTCAGAAGAACGAGACGGCGCGCCTCGAGAGCTCCGGTGAGAAGCATCTTGAGCTGTTCGAGTTTGCGGCGCTTCGCGGCGTTCTTCCAGCTCGCCTTGTTGGCGATGAAGCGCGTAGTGGAAACAAGAATCGTGTCGACGATTCTGAGATTGTTCGCCCTGAGAGAACTGCCGGTCTCGGTGAGATCCACTATGGCGTCGACCAGCTCGGGGGCCTTCACTTCCGTCGCGCCCCACGAAAACTCGACATCGGCTTTTACGCCGTGCTGTTTGAGATACCGCTTCGTAAGACCGATCGCTTCGGTGGAAATGCGCTTGCCGGCGAGATCCTTGACCGTCTTTATCTTGGAGTCGTTGGGAACGGCGAGCACCCACCTGACCGGGTTGGAAGTCGCCTTGGAGTAGTTGAGCTCGCATATCTCATGGACATCGCTTCCGTTCTCGTATATCCAGTCGTAGCCGCATATTCCGGCGTCAAGAAGCCCGAGCTCGACATAGCGGCTCATCTCCTGCGGACGGAGAAGCCGGCACTTGATTTCATCGTCGTTGATCGAAGGGATGTAGCTCCTCGACGAACAAGAAACATCGAACCCCGCGCGCTTGAAAAGCGCGAAGGTCGATTCCTGCAGGCTCCCTTTCGGCAGCCCGAGCACGATAGAAGACTTCTTTTGTTTTTCCATAATTTTGCGAATTATACCATATCCGCAACCGCATGTCAAAGTTGCGGTCCGGGCGATGTCGTCTGGCGGGCTTTCCACATGGCCTGCCGCGCTACTCCGAGCATCAAAGCCGCGTCGTCTTTGGTGTACACCCCGCGCGAAAAGACCCGCTGGAAACCCTGCATGAAATGCGCGGTCTGCTCGCTTTTCATAAACCCGATCTCGCAAAGCATCTCGCCCCAGTTTTTCACCAGCTGGGCCTTCTGCGCCTGCGGCGCCGGCGGAGCTTTCTCGTGCGGCGGCACATATGAGCCGGAAGACGCGAAGACTTCATAGCACGCTATGAGCACGGCCTGCGAAAGATTTATCGACGTATATCCCTCGCTCACCGGGATGCGCAGAAGATGGGTGCATTGCGCTATCTCTTCGTTGAGAAGCCCCTTGTCCTCCCTGCCGAACACGATCGACACCGGTCCCTGCGAAGCGAGAGAAACTATTTCAGGCGCCAGCTCGCGGGGCGATTTCACGTGCTGGCGGTAAAGCCCTTCGCGCGCGGTGGTTCCGACGACGGCTATCGAATCGGCAACGGCCTCCGCGAGCGACGGAAACTCTTCGCGCGCGGCCATTATGTCTGTCGCATGGACCGCCAGACGCTCTCCCTCGTCCCAGGAATTCTGGAGATTCGGAGCTGCAAGACGCAGATGTCGGATGCCCATGTTTGCCATCGCGCGGCAGCTCGAACCGACATTCCCGGTGTAGAGCGTCCCGACGAGAACGATGCGTATGTTGTCGAGCGGATTCAGCGTTTTTTCCATTTCAGCATGTCGGGGGCGAGACTTCCCGAAAATATCTCCACGTAATCGTTGCGTTCGGGGACGAACCTGTAAACGCGGCTTTCAAGCCCTATCGTGAGAAACTTTATCTCTCCGTCTTTCGTGGAATACATCGTTCCTTTCGGGACGGGGTTCTGGCAGATATAGCACGTGTATGAACTTCCGTCTGGGAGCTCCAGCTTGACCATCTTGTCGTCCCGGCATTCGAGCGTGTTGCCGTTGACGGGCGAAACGATGTCGTAAGTGTAGGGCCGGGAGCGCGTTCCGTATTCGACGACAAGCGCTTCGCCGTCGTCGTTGACGAACGCATCCGTCTGCACATGCACGAACGTGGCGCATCCGGCGAGAGCGGCGAGCGCGGCCGCATGGAATACAGCGCGCCAGGCCCTCATCCCGCCGCCTCGAGTTTCTTTGCGACGAGCGTACCGACGATTTTCGGGTCGGCCTTGCCCTTGGAAAGCTTCATCACCTGCCCGACGAAAAAGCCGGCCGCCGCCTTCTTTCCGGCCTTCCAGTCGGCCACGCTCTTCGGATTCGCGGCTATGGCCTCGTCGACCATCGCCTCGAGCGCGGACATGTCGCTAACCGCGCCGAGACCGCGTTCTTTCACTATCGCCGCGGGGTCGCCGCCCTTTTCGAAAATTTCGGGAAGAAGCTCCTTCAGCGTGGGGCCGTTGATCGTCCCTCCGGCAGCGAGACGCACGAGCGAAGCGAGGGCGGCCGGAGACATCGCGCACTCCCCGACCGTTTTCCCCGTCGAATTCACAAGCGCCATGACGTCGCTCATGAAAAGATTGCAGAGGCTCTTGGCCGTCTTCTTGTCCAGCCCTTTCGCGGCCGCCTCGAAATAGTCGGCGTTCTCCTTGTGCTGCGAAAGGACTTCCGCGTCGTAGCCGGCGATCCCGTATTCCTCCACCATCCTTGCGCGGCGTTTCTCCGGAGGCTCGGGCAGAAGCGCCCTCCACTTCTCCACCTCCTCGCGCGGAATTTCGACGGGCACGAGATCAGGCTCGGGGAAATAGCGGTAGTCGTGGGCGTTTTCCTTGGTGCGCATGGAAGCGGTCTCGAGCGCCTCGGCGTCCCAGCGACGCGTCTCCTGCACGATCGGCACGGAATGCGCCATGCATTCGCGCTGGCGCCTGGCCTCGTATTCGAGCGCCGCGTGTATGCCGCTGAACGAATTCATGTTCTTTATCTCGACCTTCGTCCCGAGAGCGGCCTGCCCAGCGGGACGTATCGAGATGTTTACGTCGCTGCGCATGTTCCCTTCTTCGAGGTTGCAGTCGCTGACGCCGGTGTAGACGAGAATCTCCCTGAGGGCCGCGAGATACGCGACGGCCTCGTCGGCGCTCGCCATGTCGGGCTCCGAAACGATCTCCATGAGCGGAGTGCCGCCGCGGTTGAAATCGACTCCCGAAACGGAAGCATAGTGGTTTATCTTGGCCGCGTCTTCTTCGAGATGTATGTGGTTGATGCGTATGAATTTCTTCCGGCCGTCTTTGAGCGATATCTCCACGCCTCCGCCGATGCACAGGGGATTGGCGTTTTCCGATATCTGGTAGTCCTTCGCCATGTCGGGATAGAAGTAGTTCTTGCGGTCGAAGGTGGCATGGGAGCTTATCTCGCAGCCGAGGGCGAGCCCGCTCATGACCGTCAGCTTCACGGCCTCGCGGTTCATGACGGGAAGCGCTCCCGGGTAGCCGAGGCACACCGGGCAGACGTTGGTGTTCGGCTCGCACCCCGTCTTCAGGAGGCACGAACAGAACATCTTCGTTCTGGTCTTGAGCTGCACATGCGTCTCGAGGCCTATCGTATTCTCGAATTCCATAATGCGTATTATACCATAATTTGCGGCATGCCGCCGCGCGCCGTCAAAGCGCCGAACCGGGGAAGAACGTCCCCGTGCCGGACGATCCCGAGACGATGGCGGGGAGAACTTTCCTGCGGCCGTTGGCGATGTAGGTGTCGATGCCTGCGGCCACGGCGGATTTCACGGCCTTGAGTTTGGAATCCATGCCGCCCTTGGAAAGCGACCCCTTCTCGCCGGAACGCACGAGCCTGGCTATGTTGCGGAACGAATCCACCCTCGGGATGCGGCGCCCTTCCGCATCGAGAAGCCCGTCCACCGTGGTGAGCAGCACGAGCTTGTCGGCGCGCACGAGTTTGGCTATGAGGAAGCTCAGCCAGTCGTTGTCGCCGAAACTTCTCCCTTTGAGCTCTTCGTCGGCGACGACGTCGTTCTCGTTGACGATCGGTATTATTGAATCGCGCACGAGCCTTTCGATCGTCTTGCGCACGTTCTGCGCGCGGCGGTGGTCTTCGAAATCGTAGTGGGTCAGGAGAATCTGCCCGATCTTGACGCCGTGCGCCGCAAAAAGTTTTTCGTATTCGTAGATGAACCTGGCCTGCCCGACGGCGGCGCACATCTGTACGGCGTTGACATCTTTCGGGCGCGATTTGAGGCCGAGCGCCTCGACGCCCGCCGCCACCGCTCCCGACGACACAAACACGAGTTCGTGCCCTGCGCGCGAAAGTTCCGAAAGCTCCGCGACAAGCCTGCGCAGCGCGGCGTAATCGGGTCTTCCGCTCGCCTTCGCGATCGCGTGGGTTCCGACCTTTACGACTATTCTCATTTCGAAATATTGTTTTCTGTTGATACAAAGGCGCGGCATGCAATGCCGCGCCCGTAGCGGAAAAACCGGGACGAACCCGTTTTTTCCCGATGCCTCACCAGCGCGTTTCGCGGCGGGGAGGCCTGTCTCCTCCGCGGAAGCCGCGTCCGGAAGGACGGCGATCCTCGCGGGGTTTGGGCTGCGACTCGTTCACGCGCACGGTGCGGCCGTCGAGTTCACGACCGTTGAGCGCATCTATCGCCGCCTGGGCCTGGGTGGGATCGGGCATGGTCACGAAACCGAAGCCCTTGCTGCGACCGGTCATGCGATCGGTCACGACGCGACATGCGGTAACTTCTCCGAACTGTTCGAACGCCGCCTTCAGACCTTCGTCCTTCGTGGCGTAGGCGAGGTTACCAACGTATATTTCCATCTTGTTTTTCCTTGTGTGTCTAAGCTCGAATCCGGGAACTGCACGCGCCGTCCTCGACCCGATAAGGTAAATTCTATCAATTTTAACTTGCATAAGTCAATATGAATTATGCTTTTTTTCAAAAAAAAATTTTCGCGCATACGGCGCGGCGATGCGTTCCGGTGCGTATGCGACGGAGCGAAACTGCGCATGAAGCGCTCGCGCGCGGCGCGCCGGAAAACGCCGGGCGGCGGAGCGGCGCGGCCGCCTGCGCACCCTTCCGCCGCATCCGAAGGCTCCGCGCGGCGCAAGCGCATCTACCGATTCCGGCGGAGTTTGAAAACGCAAAGCATGCCATCCCGTCGACAGATCGGGCGCATTCGCCTCCCGCGCGCCGCGAAAAATTTTCGCCGATTTCCGGGGTTTAACACCAGAGAAAAATATGGTATAATTCCCGAACCGCAGAAAACGA
>JAFWBO010000022.1 GCA_017507065.1 Kiritimatiellia bacterium
ACGACGTCCGGCGCTTCTTCCGCAAAGGCGCGGCTAAGGCCTTCGAGGTCGCAGATGTCGAGCTCGCGCGCGGAAAAGCCCGAGGTGCCCTCGAGCTGCGCCGCGCGGTCGCGCTTCAGCTTCACGTCATAGTAGTCGCAGAAGTTGTCAAGGCCGGCGACATCCCAGCCGCGCCGCAGAAACTCTCGCGAGGCGTGGAAACCTATGAAACCGGCGTATCCTGTTATTAGAATTTTCATCAAGCATATTATACCATTTTTCTCCGAGAAACTATGCTATAATATGTCGATATGAATTTTGGCAAGTCAGCCATCATTGCAAATAATTGCAAATATTATACCATTACTTGCGCGATTATGCTATAATTTACAGTCATGAAACAAATCTTTACCATGTGCATCGCCTCGGCCGCGATTGCCGCGCTCGCATCCGCTCCGGCGGACGGTTCTGCGAGCGGAACCAATGTCGTGCGCAAGAGCGGCGACAAGGGTGTCGTCGTGTTGCCCGGCGGAGCGAAAATGGAAGTGATATGGTGCGCGCCGGGAAAATTCAGAATGGGCAGCCCGAACGACGAAATAGGGCACCTTGCCGACGAACGCATCCACGTTGTGACGCTGACAAAAGGGTTCTGGCTCGGCAAATACGAAGTGACGCTGGGGCAGTGGGACAGCGTCATGACGAGCGACCATTCGCGCTTCAGAGGGAAGAACAAGCCGGTGGAGAACGTGTCGTGGCTTGATTGCGAGGAGTTCATCGACCATGTCAACGATGCGCTTGGAGGCGCGGCCAGATTTCCGACGGAGGCCGAGTGGGAATACGCCTGCCGAGCGGGCAGCACCGCGCCGTTTTCCGGCGGAGAAAGCGTAGGCGGCATGGCATGGTTCGACAAGAACAGCGACTCGCACACGCATGACGTGGGTTTGACAAAGCCCAACGCCTGGGGGTTCTACGACATGCACGGCAATGTGCTCGAATGGTGTTCCGACTGGTTTTCCGAAATAAAAGGCGACGCCATCGATCCCGAAGGCCCGCCGATGGGTATGTTCAAGGTGCTGCGCGGCGGGTGCTGGTTCTTTTTCGAGAGCGATTGCCGCAGCGCCAACAGGGTGAAGCGCGAACCCAATCTGCGAAATTGCATTTTCGGGCTGAGGTTGGCCTTTTCCGATGGCGCCGCCGTATCGCCTTTGCGGGAAAATACTTCAAAATGATGAAAAAGAACGCTGTTTTTCTGGCCGCCGCCTGCATTTTGTCTGGCTGCGCGTCGTCGAAGTTGCCGTACGATTACATCGAAAACTGGCTCATCCGCGAAGATGCCGTGCGCCCGTTTGCCGTTTCGGTCGATCTGATATACGTCCAGGATGCGCTTTATGTGGATATGGACGAGCTCGTGCAGATGCAGACTTATGCGAGAAACGCCGTCGGTCGAGGCAGATTCCATGGAATCGCCCGCGTCTTCTCTCCGCTCGTCGCGTGCGAAGACGATGTGGCGAAGGCGGTAGAATGGTACATTTCGCATCATTGCGACGGAACGAGGCCTTTCATTTTCATCGGCGAAGGAAAGGGCGGGGCTCTGCTCAGGTCTTACGAGGATAAAAACATCAAAATGCTTGCGAAGAAGGGGTTGGCGACGAGTTTCTATTCGGAAAAGGCCGACAGGAAATTCGTTTCTGGCGAAATGATCCGCGAAATAAAGAATGTCGCTGCCGAAGAGCGCTACAAGCGCCAGTGGGGCAGGGAAATGCCGGCGGGCATGCAGGGGCGATGATCGGGTTTCTCAAAACGGCCAAGCGGCGGCTGGCGGCGCTTGCGCAAAACGTTAGCGTCCGGTTCGATGCGATGCGCGCGTTCCGCTACGATAAAAAGCAGTTCATGTCGAACGCCGGCGCGCTCCATCTCGACCGGAAAGCCGCCGCGCGCGCCGAGATAGTCATGGGCTACCATGTCCTCGAAAAAGGGCTTACGATGCCGCGCCGCCGGCTCGGGTTCGGCAAACACGCCGTCATCCATCTCGTCAATCTCATAAACGATTTCGAGCGCCGGTTCGGAGCAGGCGATGCGCAAGTGCGCCATGCGGTCGGAGTCCTGCGCGCCTATCGCGAAATCCACAGGTGCCTTCCGTGCCAGATGCCGCGTCTCGATGCGTTGCTCTCGGCGCATCCCGACATCCCGGCGGCGTTCGAGCCGCATGTCTCGCGCGCCGCTTTTTTCGCGGCGAAGGACGCGCCTTTCCCGCAATTCGCCGCATCGCGACACGTCTGCCGTCATTTTGCCGGCCCGGTGCCGCGCAAAACGATCGAGGCCGCCGTCGCGCTTGCGCTCACCTCCCCGAGCGCCTGCAACCGTCAGCATGCCAGAGTGCATGCCGTCGACGATCCCGTTTTGAGAGACAGGCTCTTCGCCATGCAGGGCGGCACGAGAGGATTCGGCGACACTGTCGACAAGGTTCTTGTCGTGACGGCCGATCTTTCCGCCGTCCGCTGGGCCTGGGAGCGACACGACGCATACGTCAACGGTGGCGTGTTCGTGATGAACCTTAGCTATGCTCTGCACTATTTCGGCATCGCGCATTGCATTCTCCACTGGAGCGTGTCGCCCGAGACGGATGTCAAGGCGCACGGTTTTCTCGGGATTCCTTCCAACGAGGCGATAGTGCAGCTTTTCGCATGCGGAATGCCGCCCGAAGAGTTCGACATCGCCGCATCGCCGCGGCTCGATCTTCCGGATGTTCTCGCGTGGCATGGAGACGGGAAATGAAAATTCTTCTCGGAGGCATCCCGCTCGGATGCGACAACATCGGCGACGAAGCGATCGTCGCCTGCGTCGTGAAGATGCTCAAGGAGTCCATCCCGGGCGTGGCGCTCACCGTCGCCACGGCGGACAAGGCGACAGCCTCGCTTCTTGGCGTTGACGTGGCGCCGCCGTTCGGTTTCGCGGGATGCCCTGTCGGCGGCTTCGCCGAAACGGTCCGCCGCCACGACGCCTACGTCTGGTGTGGCGCGACCGGGCTTTCCGACTATCCGGACGTCGCGCTCGACCTGCTCGAGATCGCGCACCGCGAGCGCGTCCCGGCCTATGTCTGGGGCGTAGGAATGGACGACGAGCTGAACCCGGTCTTTTTCAGGGCCGGCGGAAAGCGGCGGATGCTTCTGCGGTGCCTCGGGCTTCTCGGATGGTACGAGCGGAGATTGCGCAAACGCCTCGCGCGGCGCATTTCCTCCATACTGCCGCGCTGCCGCGGCGTGTGGCTGCGCGATCCGCAGAGCGCGGCTGCGCTCGCCGCCTTCGGCTTCGAAAACGCCTCCGTCGCCGCAGACACGGCGATCCTGCTCGCGCCGGGCGATGCGGCGCGGAAGCCGCCGCGCGCTCCGCGCGTCCCGACACTCGGCCTTTGCATTTCCGCGCAGCGCCGGGTCGCCGATCTCGACGGGCTCAAGCGCCTCGTATCGTCGGTGCGAGGCTCCGGCGCGCGCGTCGTCGGCATTCCCATGAACCCGAAGACCGACCGCGCGCTTCTCGAATCGCTCGGCGTCGAATGCATATCCGGCGGCACGCCGGAGGCGGTCGTCGAAGCGGCGGCGGAATGCGATGCCGTCCTTTCGAGCCGACTCCACCTCTTGATCCTCGCGGCGAACGCCGGAACGCCTATCCTCGGCATCGCGCGCGGCTCCAAGCTCGCCAACTGGCTCGCCAACTTCGGACGCTCCGTGGAGGGAGACGTGTACGACTGCGACTGGGACAAGACGACGGAGCGCGTGCTCGCCGCGCTCGCGGACCGCGGCGACTGGGACATCGTGCGCAAAGCCGCGTACGGCGCGCTGACGGCGCGCTTCGAAAAGGCGCGCGGCGAATTCGTCGCCCGGCTGAAAGGCGTCCCCCCCGCGGACTGGCCGAGCATAAGTGTCATCGTAAGAGCGCGCGACGACGAGCCTTTCATCGGGAAGACTCTCGACGGGATTTTTTCGCAGTGGCCACCGCCGTCCGAAGTGATCGTGTGCGACGACAATTCCTCCGACCGCACGCGCGAGATCGCGGCCATGCGCCCCGTGCGGTTCATTGAGCGTCCCGAAGGGCCTTACGTCCCCGGGCGTACGTTGAACAAGCTCGTCCGCGAAGCGAAGGGCGACATCGTGGTGTTCGACAATTCCGACGCCGTGCCGCTAGATCCGCACTGGCTCGAATCTCTCGTGAAGCCGCTTCTGGCGGACGGAAACGCGTTTTCTTTCGCGAACCAGCTGCCGCGGCCGGATGCGAAGGCGCTCGTGAGGAAAGACAACTCGCGCGCCTTCGGCGACGGCAAGGTC
>JAFWBO010000023.1 GCA_017507065.1 Kiritimatiellia bacterium
AACCGACCTATTCCCCTCGGTTCGAACTAACAAATATTTTTTGTGAGTTGCTTCACGCACCAACTCGCCATCGTCATAAATCTGCTGAATGTGATGGCTCACGTCTTGCTGGCTAGCTTGGAACAATGTCTGCAACTGCTCAGCCGTCAGCCAGACATCCTCGCCCTCGAATCGGACGGTGACATTTGAAATGCCGTTGTCGTCCTGATAGATCAGGAACGATTGGTTGCCGTTGAAATCATCTTTTTTCATTATGCCTCCGTATTAAGTTTTCCGGCACATGCATTGCGACGCCGTTTGTACCGGCGGCCGCATATCTTCCCTGCTCAATTTCAATCGCCTTCAGGATGTCGAGGCGGGATTGGTTTTTCGGCGGGTGTGGCTCCATCGAACGGGGATGGGTTGTGTAGCGCGCGCGCAGTTCGTCGCGGAGAGAAAGACGGAGCGATGGCGCGACAAGGCCAAGCGATTCGAGACGAAGCGCGAACGCCTCGGCCGAAACGCCGAACCGCTCCTTCGTCCAGACAAGCACACTCATTGTCCAGCCGTCCGGCCTGACTCCAAGCCGCGCGACGGCTCCGCGCACCGCCTCCTCCGGCATCAGGAACGCCGCCGCGAATGCGCGCAAAAACCGATGCGCCGCTCCTTCGTCGGCAACCGTCTTGAAACCATGCGAAGCGAAAAGCACCGCCCCGCCCAGTTCGTAGGCCAGCCGATAGGCGTCGCGCTCTACCGTATTGGACGCATTGAGCGCAATCGACAACGTACGCCGCACAACATTGTAGAACGAAGCGCTCTGAAACACGCCGGGGCCGCGAAGCTTCACTATGCGCACCCCAGCATTCTCAAGAACCGGAACAAGGTCGGAGCACGGCTGGCTCCCGAGTCCCAGAGAAACGCGGACGTCGCGCGCCAGTATCTCCGCCGCCCTTTCATCGACGCTGTAGGCATACACAAGCCGCACTGCCGTATGAGGAACGACGCCGAGCCTGCATTCCGATTCCAAAAGCTCACGCTCACACTTCGAGACTTCCGCGGCAACAACCTCGTCCAGCACGGCAGATGCAAACACCGGCACGAAATCCCCTTTCGTCAACCTCACCGCCGTCGCGTCCGTGCCGCCTGCGCCGCCGCATGCAGAACATGCAGATTCGTTCTCGCCAAGCAGCATCGAGACAGGGACATCCAGCGCATCCGCGAGACGTCGAAGCGTCGAAGCCGTAAGACCGTTTCGCCCGCGCTCGATTTTACAAAGCTGCGCCGGCTGCATCCCCGCGCGCCTGGACAGCTCCGCCTGCGAAAAGTTGCGCTTGAGACGCAGCTTCTTTATCACGCTTGATGCAAATATATCAGATGAAACTTTCATTGTCGGCAGAATTATACCAAAAAACATATTAACTTGTCAAATAGTTAATTTGCAAATATGAAATGCAACGAGCGCTCTGAAGCAGCGCGCACAGGAACAGATGCAGACCTCTACAGGAAAACACATGCGGTCACCGCAAAAAAAAAGACATCCACTTCACGGATCGAAGGACGAAATCGCCCCGAACAAAAAAAAGGAATGTTCAAGAACAACAAAAACGCCGCAATCCCTTCAAAACACGAGGACTGCGGCGATTCCGTCTTTATCGGGAATGGTCGGAGCGGAGGGATTTGAACCCTCGACCTTTTGCTCCCGAAGCAAACGCGCTACCAGACTGCGCTACGCTCCGTAAAAAACACGACGAATTATACTCTTTTTGCCTCGCAAAGTCAAGCCCCGCCATGCCCCATTCTGCCAAAAGCGAATTGCACAATCAAACGGAGGCGAATCTACTCGTCGAACACGGCGAAAACGGCATTGTGGTCGGATATGCCGGAAGCGGAAACCACGCCCGCGGCGGAAGGCTTCCCGAACGAGCGGAACATTATGTAGTCGAGCGTTGTGCCGCCGAATTTGCCGCGCTTCGGATACGTTATGCGTTCCTGCGCGGGAATGTCGTCGAGCGCATCGAGAAAACCCGCTTTTTCGAAAACATCGAACAAATCGTCTTTTTTGAATTCCGCACGGCGGGCGTCGGCATTGAAATCTCCGGCGACTATAACAGGACGGCGGTATCTGCCACGCTTCGGTTTTTCCTGCTCGACAAGCTGCCTGACGGCTCCAGTGCGCTTCGCCCTGTTGCGGGCCGCAATCGTCTCGGTAGTCTGGCCGTAATTCGATTTGAGATGCACTGCGTACACGCGCGCCGTAACGGCCGGTTCGATAACGATGTCGGCAAACGCGTATCCGCGCGGAGGCGTTTCGGCTTTGGCGTTGCGCCAGCGGCTCCAGCCGCTCCCGGCGACGGGAAGAGTGGTTGCGATCACGTCCTGCTGCTGGTCGAACCTGTCGCGGCGGCGGTAGCCGGTGACCACGGCGACTGCGAGATTGGTGACGCCGAGTTTTGCGACGAGATCTTCCGCCGTCTTCGGGCCGCGTATCTCGTTGAGACAGATTATGACGCCGTTCGTGCCGGCCGGATCGGCTTTCGCCAACGCCTCGCCGAGCATCTTGCCCGCAGCCTCCACGGTGCGGGCCTCCGCCTCCGGCGACGCCCGGTGTTCCGCCCTTCCCGATGGAAACCACTGGCCGTTCCATGTCAGCACGGTAACGGCGGCGATGATCGAGAAAGCCGTCATCCGATTTTTCTTATTTCAGGGGCCGGAGGGCGGTTGTAGACGCGCGAATAGGGGGGCACCGACTCTTTCAGCCATACGTTGCCGCCTATTTCCGAATCGTGACCGATGACCGTATCGCCGCCGAGTATCGTCGCCCCGGCATAGATGACGACGTTGTCCTCGACATTCGGATGGCGCTTTACGCCCTTGACGAGCGCGCCGGTGGCGGGATCTTTGTCGAACGAAAGCGCCCCGAGCGTCACACCCTGGTAAAGTTTGACGTTTTTTCCAATGACGGTCGTCTCGCCTATGACGACTCCGGTGCCGTGGTCGATGAAAAAGCGCGGGCCTATCTTCGCGCCGGGATGGATGTCGATGCCGGTCTTCGAATGGGCGAGTTCCGACATGATCCGCGGAAGAACGGGCACGCCGAGAGAATAAAGTACGTGCGCGAGCCTGTGGACGGCGACGGCGTAAAGCCCGGGATACGCCATGACCACTTCCATGCGGCTCGTAGCCGCTGGATCGCCTTCGTAGGCGGCATCCACGTCAGACTCGAAAAGCTCCTTCACCCCCGGAAGCGCGGCCATGAAGGCGGCGGTCACGCTCTTCGCGTCCGCATCAGGCATTATGAACGCAATTTCACGCTCAAGATCCGATTCAAGCGAACCGTTCGCGTTTGCAAGCCCGAGATCGCCGTACACGCACGGGTTCAGCACAGACATGCCGTGCCGGAGAATGTGCGCCATGCGTTGAGGAAGCGTCATCGCGCGCCGCTCCTTTCTTTTTTCTTCGCTATCCGCGCCGTCACGCGCGACGCTCCGAGATTCTTGAAGCCGAGCGCAAGAAGAATCTTGCCGAAAAGATGCCGGCTTTCAGCCTTTATCTCCCGTATTTCAAAGCCTTCGGCATCGCAAAGCCTCTTGAAATCCTTCAGCGTGACGCAGTGGATGTTCGGAGTGTCGTACCACTCGAAAGGCAGCGACTTCGACACGGGCAGCCGCCCTTTCAGCGCGAGCGTGATACGTATGCCGTACGCGGCGAAATTCGGAAACGTCACGATCGCCTCGTCGGCTATCCTGAGCGCTTCGCGCAGAAGCCCGCGCGGATTCTTGACCTCCTGGAGCGTATCCGAGCAGACGGCGACGTCGTAATGGGCGTCGGGAATCATTTCGAGATTTTCATCGGCGTCGAGCCAGTAGAGATTGTGCCCGTCGGCCACCGCCTCCTTGAACTTGTCGATGTCGATTTCGATGCCGTCTCCCTTGACGCCCTTCTCCTCGCGGAGCACGCTGAGGAGCGTGCCGTCTCCGCATCCGATGTCGATCACCTTCGATCCCGGCCTGACCATGCCGGTGACGCTCGCGTAGTGACGCTTCTGCCACTTCATCACTTTCGAACGCCTGTCGGAAATAAAGCCGGAAACGAGACCGGAGAGATCGCTGATGTCGGTCAGGAACGAATCGTGGCCCGTGCCCGCTTCGAGATGGCAGTAAGTCACGTCTCGACCGCTTTTCAGAAGGCCGGAAGCTATGTCCTTCGACTGCCATTCGGTGAAAAGAATGTCGTTCTGGTACGACACGACGAGACACTTCGCCTTGATGCGCGCGCATGCCGCATCGAGCGAACCGTAGTTCTCGGCCGCATCGAAAAGATCCATGGAGCGCGTGATGTGCAGATAGCTGTTCGCGTCGAACCGCCTGACGAATTTCATCGCCTGGTAGTCGTGGTAGCTTTCGATCTGGAAATACGTCTTGAAAGCCTTCTCGCGCTTCGCCTTCTCCTCCTCCGGGGCTTCGACGAAATTTTTCTGGAGGTCTCTGCCGAATTTCTCCTGGAGGAGCTCTCGCGAAAGATACGTTATGTGCGCGATCTGGCGCGCCGCGGCAAGGCCTTTTTCCGGCCCCTTCCCATCGTCTTCGAGATAATAGTCGCCGCCGTTCCAGCGCGGGTCGTCTGTAATCGAAGCGCGGCCGACCACATCGTACGCGAGAGCCTGCGTGTTGAGCGAGGCCGAAGTGGCTATGAGGCAGGCCTTGTCCATCTCGTCCGGGCAGCGCGTGACCCAGTCCATCACCTGGATGCCGCCGTAGCTGCCGCCTATCAGAACGGCGAGTTTTTTCACGCCGAGCTGTCTGAGGAGCATCCTGTAGACGTCGACGGCGTCGCAGAAACGGTATTGCGGGAAACGCGAACCGTACGGCCTGCCCGTGTCAGGATCGATCGACATCGGCCCGGTCGTGCCGCTGCACCCGCCGAGGACGTTGGCGCATATGACATGCCAGCGGCCGGTGTCGATCGCGCGTCCCGGACCTATCATGCCGTCCCACCAGCCTGTCGGCTTCGTGTCGCCCTCGTGCATCCCGGCGACATGCGCATCGCCCGTGAGCGCATGGCATATGAATATCACGTTGTCGTCGCGCATCGGCGCGCCGCAGCGCTCGTATTCGACTTCGATTTTCTTCAGCACCCCGCCGGTGGAAAGGCGCAGCCCGCCCTCCGGGAGGTCGAGCTCGAGTTTTTCGGCTTTTACAAGGCCTACTCCGTCGCTCATCTGTACCCGCACTCCATGATCGTTCTTTCGCATCCGAACACGGCAGCTATCAGAGCCGCCCGTATCCACATGCCGTTGCGCATCTGCCGCCAGTACATCGCCCTCGGATCGTGGTCGCAGCACAAGGCTATTTCATCGCGCCGCGGAAGCGGATGCATGATGACGCCGTCGCTCTTCAGCAGCGCGAGCTCCTCGGCGCCGAACTTGAAATGCGTGGTGTCGATCGCGGCAGATTCGCCCTTCGTGCCGTCCCATTCGTCCTGAATGCGCGTCATGTATACGGCGTCGGCCTCTTTCACGGCCGCCTTTAGATTGCCTGAAAGCGAATATTCCACGCCCTTGGCGTCGAGAACCGCCGTCACATCGTCCGGGACCTGCAGCTCGCGCGGCGCGACGAAAATCTGGCGCACTCCGTCGAATCTCGTGAGAAGATACGAGAGGGAGCGCACCGTCCTCCCGCGCAGAAGATCGCCGCAGAAAACGACCGTCCTGCCGTCGAGCCCGCCCTTCGTCTCGAAAGATCTGACGAGCGTGTAGATGTCGAGAAGCGCCTGCGTCGGATGCTGGTCTTTGCCGGATCCGGCGTTGAGTATGGGCACCGGCCGCGAAGAGTTTGAAAGCTCCCACGCCATCTTTTCGGCGAGGCCCTGCCTCGGGCTGCGCATGATGATCATGTCGAAGTACGACGAAAACGTCCGCACCGAATCTTCGTTGGATTCGCCTTTGAATTCGGACGACGTCGCAGCATCGCGGACGCTCCCCGTGGTAAGCCCGAGAATCTGGCAGGCCGCGAGATGCGAAAGAAACGTGCGCGAAGACGGCTGCGAGAAATAGAGCATCGCCCGCTTGTGGGCGAGGACGCTCTTGAGATACATGGCCCCTTCGCGCGACTTGTTGATGAAACGTATCCTGTTCGCAAGCTCGCAGAGCCGTTCGAGGAGCGGCCTGTCGAACTGCTGTGCAAAAAGCGTGTGGTACGGCGTCATGCCGTCGTCGCCGCGCGAAAGATAAGGCGTTTTTTCCTCGAGCCCCATCGCGGAGAACTCGTCCCACGTTATATCCGTAAGCCTCGGCATGGTTCAGCGCACCTCCGGGAGCGAAGCGAAAGACGCTTCGAGATCGGCATCCGTCGGGACGGTGTCGGACATCTGGGCGTCGTTGTATTTTGCGTATGCCGTCATATCGAAATAGCCGGTGCCGGTAAGTCCGAAGAGAATCGTTTCGCGCCTTCCCTGCGCTTTGCAGAGCAGCGCCTCGTCTATCGCCGCTTTTATGGCGTGGCTCGACTCCGGCGCCGGGAGGATGCCCTCTATGCGCGCGAAATTCTCGGCCGCCGCGAAAACGTCGGTCTGCTCGACCGCCACCGCCTCCATCATCTTCTGATCGTAGAGTTCGCTCAATATGGCGCTCATCCCGTGATACCTCAGGCCTCCGGCATGGCTCGCCGAAGGAATGAAATCGTGGCCGAGCGTGTACATTTTCTGCAAGGGGCAGACTTTGCCGGTATCGCAGAAATCGTATGCATAGCGGCCGCGCGTCAAAGACGGGCAGCTCGCCGGCTCCACGGCGATGAAACGGCAATCGGACTCGCCGCGCAGCTTTTCGCCCATGAAAGGCGCGATGAGCCCGCCGAGATTCGAGCCGCCGCCGGCGCATCCGATCACCACGTCGGGCTTTTCGCTGATCTTGTCGAACGCCGTCTTTGCCTCAAGCCCGATTATCGACTGGTGAAGCAGCACCTGCGCGAGAACAGAACCGAGCACGTAACGGTAGCCGTCTCTCGAAAGAGCGGCTTCGACCGCTTCCGAAATGGCGCATCCGAGCGAGCCTGTAGTGCCGGGATGGGCGGCGTTTATACGGCGGCCCGCCTCCGTCTCCATAGAAGGCGACGGCGTCACCGACGCGCCGTACGTGCGCATCACTTCGCGGCGGAACGGCTTCTGCTCGTAGGAGCACTTAACCATGAACACATTGCAGTCGAGCCCGTAGAAAGCGCATGCCATGGAAAGCGCCGTGCCCCACTGCCCGGCTCCCGTCTCGGTGGTGACGCCCCTGAGCCCCTGCTGTTTGGCATAATAGGCCTGGGCGACGGCGCTGTTGAGCTTGTGGGAACCGGAGGTGTTGTTGCCTTCGAATTTGTAGTATATCTTCGCGGGGGTGTCGAGCGCCTTTTCAAGGAAGTACGCACGCACGAGCGGCGAGGGACGGAACATCCTGTAAAACTTCTGGACTTCTTCCGGAATGGGAATGAAGCGCGTCGTATCGTCAAGCTCCTGACGGACGAGCTCTTTGCAGAAAACATGCTCGAGCGCTTCGGCCGTCACGGGCTTGAATGTCGCCGGATCGAGAAGCGGCTCCGGCTTTTTCTTCATATCGGCGCGGATATTGTACCACGCCGATGGAAGTTCGTTTTCTTCCAGATAGGTTTTGTAGGGAACCTCGCCCTTTTCTGCCATGTCAGACCTCCACTTTTCTATAATGCGGCACGAGCGTCTTCATGCAGCACCAGCCGACGATATAGGCGACGGCGCAGTATCCGAAGACGATCATATATCCGGCCGGCTTGCCGGTATAGCCGAGAAATTCCATCGCGGGGCGCGCGTATTTGGCGCCGGCGGCGAGAAGATCTTTCGTCATCTCGACCTCGGCCCCGTTGACGACGGTCGTGCCGGCGGAATACGAGAAGAGCGCGCCCGCGCACTTGTTGACGATAAAGCTGCCCACGCCGGCTGCGCACTGGGCGATGCCCACGAGAGTGGCGATGGTCGACTTCGGGAACATGTCGCCGACGACCGAATAGACGTTGGCGCTCCATGCCTGGTGGCCTGCGCAGGCGAGGCCGATCAATATCGCCGGCCACCACGCCGAATACGCGCCGAGGGGCTGCGCGCCGAGCGCGAGGAGGGGGAAGCATGCGAAGAGGAACATCGCGACCATTCGCCCTTCGTACGGGTTCATCCCGCGCTTGTCGACCATGTAGGTCGGTATCTTGCAAAGCCATATCGAGACGAACGTCACTATGGTGTAGAGCGTTATGATGAGCGCCATGCCCGTCCCGGAGGAGCTCTTGTAGCCGAACTGCTCGGAGAAGTAGCCGGGCGTCCAGAAGAGGAAGAACCACCACACGCCGTCCGTGAGGAAGCGCCCGAGGACGAGCGACCACGTATGGCGGAGCGTGAAGCACTTCCAGAGGGGGATGCCCTTCTCTTCGGCGGCGGCGGGCGCGGAGCCCTTCGCGGCTTCATTCGTGTCGTCCTGCGATATGTAGGCGAGCTCGGCCGCATTAACGCGCGGGCTCTCGGACGGCTTCTTGTAGAGGAACTGCCAGAAGCCCATCCAAGCGAAACCGAGGGCGCCGATGATGATGAACGCCATTTCCCAGCCGCAGCTCTCGGCGATGAGGGGAATCGTGGCGGGCGCGACCAGGGCGCCCACGGACGTGCCGGCGTTGAAGATCGAAGTCGAGAACGCGCGAT
>JAFWBO010000024.1 GCA_017507065.1 Kiritimatiellia bacterium
AAATCTGCTATCGGATCCAGTAGATTTCGTCAATCGGTGTATCGAAGGTTGGAATTTCATTCGTCATGGGCGATGTCCTCCATGTAGCGTTTAGGGGTGATGATGACCGGAGATTTCAGCCACGAGGATGCGCTTTCGCCACGACATTCTTCAGCCGTTCGATCGAAACATGCGTGTATATCTGCGTCGTGGAAAGCGATGAATGTCCAAGCATCTCCTGCACGCTCCTCAAATCCGCACCCGCATCGAGAAGATGCGTTGCAAAAGAATGACGCAGCTTGTGCGGAGAAAGATCGGCAGGAAGCCCCGCGGCGGCAAGATATTTCTTCATGCGCCTTTCGGCAAGACGCGCAGGCATCGCCCCGCCCGTCTTGAAATCCGGGAAAACGGCGTCCTCTCCGCCGGCTCCAGTCTCCGCCCGAAGCGCTTCGAGCGCGGCACGGGCCGGAGCGCCGAGTATCACGAGCCGCTCCTTCGAACCTTTTCCGGAGACGACGAGAGAGCCCTTCGAAATATCGATGTCGCCCCATCTGACTGAAAGCGCCTCGCTTATGCGGCAGCCGGTCGAATACAGAAACTCGAAAAGCGCCCTGTCGCGGAGAAATTCGCCGCGTTTCACCCTCCCCTTCTCATATTCGGCCGCAGGAGCGGCAAGAAACGCCTCGATTTCACTTGCCGAAAGAGTTCTCGGCAGCTTTTTCGGCAGCCGCGGCCCGCGCAGCGCATTGAATGGGTCCGTCTTTGAAAGCCCTTCGCGGATGAGATACCGGTAAAACGCGCGCAACGACGCGAGACGCCTGCGGATCGACGACGGCGCCGCACCGCTTTTCGAGAGCGACAGCACGAAGGATCTGGCCTCAGCATCCGTGACGGCGCCCCAGTCTCGAGGAGCGTCCGTGCGGGGCAATGTCTTCTCGAACATCGCTATGTCGGAAACATACCCGGAAACGGTATTGGGCGACGCGTTCTTCGCCGACAGCAGGAACGATGCGAAACGCGCGGCTGCCGTATCGTCTTTCAATTTTCGCTCTTCCCGGAAAGCCCGAGGCGGGCCGCTTTTTCATCGAAACCGGGAATCTTGTCGCGGTAAGCCACGGCAAGACGCCTGAGCGCCTTGAACTGGCGTTTCGTAAGCCCGTTGTGCCTCGCGAAATAATCCTTGAGGCTTTTTACGAATTTCGAATCGTCGAGCTTTTTCTTGCTTTTGGCGGCAGGAGCTTTCCATTCGTCTATTCCGTCGAAGAGCGAAAAAAGCTCAGGCATCGTCTCGTCGTATTCGTTGTCGGCCACGGGACGCGGCGCATAGCCCGAGAGAAGCTTCGTGTATTCCTCGTAGTCCGGCAGGCTCTGGCATCTTTCGAGTACGACTCCGGCGAGAACCGAAAACTGCTTGGGCGAAAGGCTCGCGCCTTTCGTGAACTGCTCGTGGATGCTGCGTATGAAATCGTTGACCTTGAGAAGATCGCACCGCCCGAGCGCGTCGAAACACTTCTGCGCGAGCGCGGCGTTCGTGCGCGTGTCCACGCCCTGCGCCATGAGCCCGTGCATCTTCAGCACTTCCTCGGCGTCCGGAATCTGCGCGGAGTAGGACGCGACCATCTTCACGAGAAATTCGAGCTGCCTCGCGCTCAACGGCCTGCCGGAAGCGGCCTGGTCTTTCACGCTTTTCACGAACGCCGCGTCGTCGTATACTCGCCTGCCGATTTTTTTCGGAGCTTTCCATTCTTTCACGCGGTCGAGAAGCGAAAAGACTATATCGAACTTTTCCATCGCCGGCGGCGGCTGGGCGCATGCGGCGAGCGCGGCGGTGAACTTCGCGTAGAAACCCGACAGCATCGAATCCATCGTCTCGCCGCGCTCTTCGATCTTGTCGAGCTCGGCTTCCATCTCGGCGGTGTATCCCACGTTGAAAAGAGAATCGAGTTTCGACACGAGCCAATCGCACACGAGAAAGCCCCTTTCGAGAGGCGTCATGCGGGTTTTCTCGGTCTTCGCGTATTCGCGCGCCTTGAGCGTTTCGATTGTCGCGGCGTAAGTCGAAGGCCTTCCCACCCCGTTGTCTTCGAGAGCTTTGACGAGCGACGCCTCCGAATACGCTTTCGGGCCTTTTGTCTGCTTTTCGTCGGAAAGCCAGCGCACCACGTCGAGAGTTTCCGCTTCGGAAAGCGGCGGCAGCGATGCTATCTCGTCGCTGTCGTCGTCATCGTCGGCCTTTTTCTTTTTCGCCGTCTGGCCGGAAACCTTGAGAAAGCCGTCGAAATCTATGTCGGTCGAACTTGCCGTGAAGTCGCAGACGTGCACGAGGCCCTGTTTCCTCGCCTCGAAAACGGCCGTTCTCAGCGTTGTCTTCGCCTCGGCCATCTGGCTGGCGACAAACCTGCGCCAGATGAGATCGTAAAGCTTCATCGCAGGGCCGTCGAGCGACACCGACGACGGAACCCTGGCCACGTCCGTTGGCCTTATCGCTTCGTGCGCCCCTTGCGCCGTCGCCTTCGACTTGTAGACGTGCGGCGCGGCCGGATAATAGGCGTCTCCGAAATTCGAAACGATGTATTCCTTCGCCGCGGCGCGCGCTTCGGCCGAGACGTTGACCGAATCGGTTCTCATGTACGTGATGAAGCCGTGTTCGTACAGCGCCTGCGCGAGTTTCATCGTCTTGCCCGGCGAAAACCCGAGAGCGCCAGACGCCGACTGCTGGAGCGTCGACGTGGTGAAAGGCGCGTACGGTCTGCGCGTTCTCGGCTGTGATTTGAGCGAAACCACTTCGAGACACGCGCCTTCGAGATCGACAATCAGCGCATCGGCATCCCGGACGTCGCGGATGTCTGGCTTGGCGCCGTCTACCTTCGAAAGCTTGACCGTGAACTTTTCTCCGGAGTCTTTCTTTTTCGCTTCGGCGCCGAGAATGTAGTATGTCTCGGGTTTGAAAGCGTCGATTTCGCGCTGGCGCTCGACGAGAAGCCTGAGAGCCACCGACTGCACCCTTCCCGCGCTGAGCGTGCGGTTGTTGGCGCACTGAACGTATTTCCAGAGAAGCGGCGAGACCTTGTAGCCGACGAGACGATCGAGTATGCGCCTTGCCTGCTGCGCGTCGACGCACGGCATGTTGACCTCGCGCGGCGCGGCGACGGCTTTCAGAACGGCGCTCTTCGTGATTTCATTGTACGTCACGCGGCGGAAGGCCTTGCCCTTTGCCACGGGCGAGAGCACTTCTTTAAGATGCCACGCGATAGCCTCTCCCTCGCGGTCGGGGTCGCTCGCGAGGTAAATTTCGTCGGCTTTCGACGCCGCATCCTTCAACTCGGCCACGACCTTTTTCTTTTCGGCGGGGATTTCGTACTTTGCCGCGAACGACCACTTCCCTTCGCCGAGGGGCTTGATCGAAATCGCCCCGTTCTCTTTGGGCAGATCGCGTATGTGCCCGACGGAACTTTTAACGACGAACTCCGATCCGAGATACTTCCCTATCGTCTTCGCTTTTGCCGGAGATTCCACTATGAGAAGTTTCTTGCCCATCTGCGCCCTCCTGTCACCTGCCGGAAGAAACGGCGAATTCGTACGCGTTGCGGAACATCTTAATCCACGGCCCGGCTTCTCCCTTGAAGACGCCCGGGTTGTACGAAAGCTGGCACGCCCTGAACCCCCGCTCGGGATGCGGCATCATAATCGTCGCCCTTCCGTCGTCCGAAGTGAACGCCGTCTCTCCGCCGATGGAGCCGTTCGGGTTCCACGGATAGCGCATCGTGGCCCTGCCGCGGCCGTCGACGTAATGCGCCGCGCATATCCCGGGCTTGAAGCCGTCGGTCCACACGCGTCCTTCGCCGTGCGCGACGGCTATCGGAAGCCGCGAGCCTTCCATGCCTTTGAAGAATATCGAAGGAGAAGGTTCGATTTCTATCGTGGCGTATCTCGCCTCGAACTGTTCGGAGACGTTTTTGACGAAGCGCGGCCATTTTTCCGCGCCGGGGATGATGTCTTTGAGCTGCGATAGCATCTGGCAGCCGTTGCACACGCCGAGCGAGAACGTGTTCTTGCGGGCGAAGAACCTCGCGAACATTTCGCGGAGACGGTCGTTGAAGAGAACCGACCTTGCCCAGCCGGAACCCGCACCGAGCACGTCTCCGTAAGAAAAGCCGCCGCAAGCGACAAGCCCGTCGAATCCATCGAGCGAAACCCGCCCTGCGATGAGATCCGACATGTGCACGTCGCGGCATTTGAATCCCGCGAGCGCGAACGCCGCGGCCATTTCGATATGGCCGTTGACGCCCTGCTCGCGGAGTATGGCCATGGACGGCGCGGCCGGGCCGCGCTTTGCGGGTTTCTCGCGCGCATCGGGATCGAACGTGAGCTTGAACGTCATGCCGGGATCGGTCGCATCGAGCGCGTTGTCGTACTCTTCCCTCGCCGTGACGGGATTGTCGCGCAGAGCCTGCATCCTGTACGATGTCGCGCTCCAGAGCCTGCGGATGCGCACGAGATCGGTCTCGATCGCTTTGCGCGCGCCGACGCCGAGCGTGAAGGTGCGCGCCTCGACCGGACGGCCTATCACGCATGCATCCACCCTGGCCTTCCTGAATATTTCCATCACCTCGCCGAGATCGGAATCTGCAACCTGCAGAACGGCGCCGGGCGTCTCGGTGAAAAGCCGCGCGAGGACGTCGCCGTCGGGGAGATCCGCCTCGATGCCCGAGCCGCCGGTGACGGCCATCTCGGCAAGCGTCACAGCAATGCCGCCGTCGGAGCGGTCGTGGTAGGCAAGGGCAAGACGATTCTTGACGATCTTCTGCATCGCGTTGAAGAACCTCTTGAGTTCGGCGGCGCCGCAATCGGCGCACGAAGAGCCGACGACCCCGTACACCTGCGCGAGAGCCGTCGCGCCGAGAGGCGCTTCGCCGTGGGCGAGATCGACATAGACGAGCGACGAGGCGGCGCCGGTTTTCTTGATGTCGGGCGTGAGCGTGAGACGCACGTCGCCGACAGGCGCGAACGAAGAAACCACGAGCGAAAGCGGGGCGATCTGTTTTTTCGCCTCGCCGTCGGAGCCGGTCCACGTCGTATGCATCGAACACGAATCCTTGCCGACGGGGATGGACACGCCGAGTTTCGGGCAGAAGTCGAGGCCGAGAGCTTCGACGGTGTCGTAGAGAATCGCGTCTTCGCCGGGATCGCCGCAAGGCGCCATCCAGTTGGCGGAAAGGCGTATCTGCGAAATGTCCCCGACATCGGCCGCGGCGATGTTCGTTATCGCCTCGGCAACGGCCAGCCTGCCTGAAGCCGGACCGTCGAGAAGCGCCACGGGGCTTCTCTCGCCGGTAGCCATCGCCTGGCCTTCGTACGTGGTGTAGCCCATCGTCGTCACCGCGCAGTCCGCGGCAGGGAGCTGATAAGGGCCGACCATCTGGTCTCGTGCGACGCGCCCCGTCACGGAGCGGTCGGCGATGGTGACGAGAAACGTCTTGTCGGCCACGGCGGGCAGCTGCAGAACGCGCTCGAACGCATCCATCGTCTTCACGCCTTCGAAAACGGCCGCTTTGGCCGCCTTCTTCACGTGCTTGACGTTTCTCTTCATCCTGGGAGGCTTGCCGAGAAGAACCTTGATGTCCATGTCGATGGGCCTGTCGCCGAAATGCGGATCTTCGAGGACGAGATCGCCGTCGCCCGTGGCGACGCCGATGAACGCCACCGGGCAGCGTTCGCGCGCGCAGAGAGATTCGAAAAATCCGCGCGCCTGAGGCTTGAGCGCGAGGACATAGCGCTCCTGCGCCTCGCAGCACCATATCTCCATCGGGCTCATCGAACGCTCTTCGTTCGGCACCTTGCGCAGATCGAACCTGCCGCCCGTGGCTTCGACGAGTTCGGGACAGCCGTTGGAAAGACCGCCCGCTCCTATGTCGTGTATGGAAAGAATCGGATTGGCTTTGCCGAGGAAGGCGCACGCATCTATGACGCCCTGGCAGCGGCGCTGCATTTCGGCGTTGCCGCGCTGGACCGAATTGAAATCGAGCGCTTCGGAATTGGTGCCGGTCATCATGCTCGATGCCGCGCCTCCGCCGAGACCGATTCTCATGGCCGGCCCGCCTATCTGGACTATGAGCGAGCCTTTCTTGACGTCCTTTTTGAGAATCTGCGTTCTGCGGATCGTGCCCATGCCGCCCGCGAGCATCACCGGCTTGTGGTAGCCGCGCAGATCGCCGGCGACTTCGCCCTCGTACGTCCTGAAGAATCCGCACAGCTGCGGACGGCCGAATTCATTGCCGAACGAGGCCCCTCCGATCGGGCCTTCGGTCATTATCTGCAACGGCGTTGCAAGGCGCGACGGGAACGATGCGAACTCGCGCTCCCACGGCTGGGGGAAACCGGGGATTCTCAGATTCGAAACCATGAAGCCGCAGATGCCGGCCTCGGTGCAGGAACCGGTGCCGGTGGCGGACTCGTCGCGAATCTCTCCGCCCACGCCGGTCGCCGCGCCCGGGAAAGGAGATATCGCAGTCGGGTGGTTGTGGGTCTCTACCTTCATGAGCTGGTCGAGCTGCTCGCGGCGGAAGACGTACTCGCCCGTCTTGGGATCGATCGAAAACATCTTCGTAGGAAACCCGGCCACGACGGACGAATTGTCCTTGTACGCCGAGAGGGTGTCCTGCGGACGTTTCTTGTGCGTGTTCTTGATCATCTCGAAAAGCGAATGCCTGCGCTTTTTTCCGTCGATGGTGAACTCCGCGCCGAAAATCTTGTGGCGGCAATGCTCCGAATTCACCTGCCCGAACATGACAAGCTCGGTGTCCGTCGGGTTGCGTCCGCGGGAGACGAAACTCTCGGCGAGATACTTCATCTCTTCCTCGGAAATCGCAAGCCCCAGCGTGTCGTTCGCTTCGCGTACGGCGTCGATCCCCTTCGAGAGAACGTCGTACGTGCGCCCGGCGGTAGGCTCGGCCGCGTCGAAGAGATCTCCTATGTCGGTGTAGACGCCCTCGGTCATGCGGTCGTGCAGGACGGCGAAGGCTTCCGGCGGGAGCGCCGCCGAGATGATGAAACGCATGCCGCGTTCGACGCGCTTCACGGTCGATATGCCGCAGTTGCGGAAAATATCGGTGGCCTTGGAACTCCACGGCGAAATCGTGCCTTTGCGCGGCATGATGAAGAAATCGGCCTTGTCGAGAGGACCGGACGCATTGAGAAGAACGGCCGCGCGGGCAAGATCCTTTTCATCGGCGCCGCCGTCGGCCTCTTCCACCGCATACACCCATTTAGCGTCTATGGAAAGAGTCGCCAGAGACGGAGAAACCTTGGCGAGCGACGCGCGCACGGCGTCGAGCCTGAAAGATGAAAACGCATCGCTTCCGAGCAGCAGTACCATTGTTGTTGAACTCCTTGATTTTTCAGATTACCGGTTTTATGTATTTTGATTTGAGCGAACGCCAGAGCACCACGCAGAAAGCGGAAAGCGGAATGGCGAGAAGAAGCCCGAGCATGGAGCGGAAAACCGCGCCCCAGAAGAAAAACGAGAAAATGACGCCCGCATATCCGAGGCCGGTTCTGTCGCCCTGTATCTTGGGCGTTATGAGATAGCCGTCGAGCAGCTGTCCGACAAGCCACACCGCCGTTACCGCCACTGCCGAACATCCCGAACCGCCCGCGCCGAAATACGCGAGCGTGACCGCGATGGGAAGGCATGTGACCGTGCCGAAAAGAGGCACGAGGTTCATGACGCCGAGCGCAAAGCCCACCACGAAGCCGTACGGAAGCCCGACAATAAGAAAGCCGAGCCCGTAATAAACGCCTTCTATGAGACATATCACGACCTGCCTCTGGAAAAAGCTCACCACTATGTCGAGAAAAGCGTCTATCTGCTCGGCGACGAAAGCTTTGGTGTCGTCTTTAAGGAAAGGCATCTCCTTTACGCAGTCGGCGCCGCGTTTCTCTTCTCTCGTGAGGAAGTATACGAAAAAAATCACCGCCACGAGCCAGCTCAGCAAGCCGGTGAGCGAGCCGAGAAAACCGATGCCCGCATTGGCCGCCTTTATCTTGTATATGTCGACCCAGTCCCTGTACGGAATGCCGAACTCGGCCGCGAGAGCCTGGAGTTTCGGGAACGCCTCGTGGAACCACGCCATGAACTTCGCCGCGAGATCCGGCGCGAGACGGATGATGTTTGTCGCCTGATCCGCGGCGAAAGCCCCGAAACGCCACAGTACGAGACCGAGAGGCAGCGCCACGGAGAACACCATGACGAGAACGGCGAGCGTCGAATTGCGCACGAGTTTTTTCCACCAGAGATAGTACGGCCTGAAAAACATCGCGAGGAAAAGCCCCGTGACAACAGGCACTATCGCGCCGGAAGCGAAGTCGAGCGCCTTGAAAAGAAACCACCCGGTAGCGGCGACGCCGGCGACGACTACACCGACGGAAAGAACCGTGAGCGCGCTGGCTATGGTCTTCTTCTGTCCATCCGTGAAATCGATGCCCATCGACATTCTCCTTTCAAGCGCCTCGCGACCGGTCAGAACGTCTCGCAACGGGGCAGTTCCCCGACGAGAGGTTTCGCGTATCTGATGAAAGCGTCCGTGACATCGCATCCGTTCCGGGCGATGAACTCCTTTGGAACGCTTCTCGTGTACTTGGCCGCATCCGTTATCGGGCGCGGTTCGAAAACGGCCGCATACTTCGCGCCTTTCGCGCGGCCGATCCCAACCGTCCCCGTGAGCACGCCCTTGCGCGCCGAGGCAAGAGAGGCTTTCACTGCCGTTTCGCCGGCTTTGACCGCCTCTTTGCGGTCGACCTCCGAGGCGATGCCGGGGAACGAACGCTGAAGATATCCGAACGTGTCGGCCCGCACGCGCTTGATGCCGGCTTTTGCCTTTACAAGAGAGGCGAGAGCGTCGCCGAGAGCTCCGGTGCCCGACATCTGCACGTTGCCGTGCGAATCTTTTTCGCCGGAGCCGAGCTTCGCGCCGATCGGCACGCCGTCGCGGCCGCGTATACCCTCGGAAACGGCGCACACGCAGCGGCCGTACTTCTTCATCGCCGCCTTGATGTCGCGCACGAATTTCTCTTCGGAAAACGGCACTTCGGGAAGATACACGAGATGGGGGCCGTCGTCGGGACGCACGCGGGCAAGAGCCGAAGCGGCGGTAAGGAAACCTGCGTCGCGGCCCATGATTATGTCGATCTTCACGCCCCCGAGGGCGCGATTGTCGAGATCGTCGCCGCGGACGGCGCTCGCCACGAATCTCGCGGCCGAACCGAAGCCGGGCGTGTGGTCGCAGCTTCTGAGATCGTTGTCGATCGTCTTGGGTATGTGCCAGCAGACGAGCGGATAGCCCTCTTTGGCCGCCTCTTCGGCGACGATGCGCGCGGCATCGGCGGAATCGTTGCCGCCGATATAGTAGAAATAACCGACATCGAGTTTTTTGAAACGGCGGAAGATTTCGCGGCAGTCCTCGGGAGATGGTTTGAGACGGCAGCTCCCGAGCGCGCTCGACGGCGTTTGCGCAATCGCCTTGAATTTTTCGCCGGATACTTTTCGCAAATCTATGTAATCGTCCTTCAGAATGCCGGCGATTCCGTGCCTCGCGCCGAGTATCTTTCCTATGCATGCCGATGCCGACGCCGAAGCAGCAGCCTTCACGGCACCGAAAAGCGACGCGTTTATAACCATTGACGGCCCGCCGGAC
The DNA here is from genome assembly GCA_017507065.1 of Kiritimatiellia bacterium. Classification (GTDB taxonomy): domain Bacteria; phylum Verrucomicrobiota; class Kiritimatiellia; order RFP12; family UBA1067; genus UBA1067. The sequence continues at coordinate 9,672 of JAFWBO010000024.1, forward strand.
TGGGCGATAACCATATTTTTCTTCTTCATGGGCCCAATTATACCATTTTTGCCGTGAAATTTAAAGAACACGCCGCCGCGCGATGCGTTTGGAGATCGCGTCGAGCCAGTTGAAAATGCCGGCGAGGAGCGCACCGGAAACGGAATGCCACACGCACGAAACGGCAGATGCGACGGCCGCTTCGGGCATGGACGGGAAATGCCTTCCGGCGAGAACGGTGGCGAGCCCGGCGTTCTGCATGCCCACTTCTATCGATATCGTCCTGCGCTTGGCTCCAGAAAAACGCACCGCGACGCCGACGAGATAGCCGAAGACGTATCCGAGGGCGTTGTGCAGAAAGACAGCCGCGAAAATGAGACATCCAGAATCGGCGAACTTCCGCCCGTGGGCCGACACCACCCCGCCAACGATGCAGGCAAGTCCGGCGACGGCGACGCCCGGAAGAAGCTTTTTGATCTCGCCGAACCAGACGCGGCGGCTGAACGCGGCGTTGGCCGAAAAACCGATGCCGACCGGCAGTATCGTCACAATAAGCATCGAAACGAACATGCCGACGGCATCCACGTCGACCCGCTCTCCCGCGACCCACAGCATGAGAAGCGGCGTCATCACGGGCGCCGCGAGCGTCGAAAGCGTTGTCATGCCCACGGAAAATGCGACATCCCCTTTGCAGAGAAAACTCATTATGTTCGAGGAAACCCCTCCAGGACAGCAGCCGACGAGGACGAGCCCGACGCCAGCCGCCGGCGGCAGATCGAGGCACCGGACGAGACAGTACGCGATGAGCGGCATCAGCGAAAACTGGGCGAGCGTTCCTACGAATATATCGAGCGGGCGCGACGCGAGAATCTTGAAATCGTTCCCCGAAAGCGTAAGCCCCATCGTCAGCATTATGAGCCCGAGAAGAGACGTCTGCGTATACGAACGCACCCATGCGAAAGTGCCGGGGAAAAAATACGCCTCGACCGCCGCCGCCGCCACTATCGCCGGCGTCCACGCGGCCATGAATGATGCGACTTTCTGCAAAAACCTCATACAGCCTTTCTATCCGGCGGACGGAAGATCGATATCTTCCAGAATGCCGCCCAGATGCATTGAATGCGATGCCTTCAGAAGAACCGTGTCGCCCGGGAGGAGAATCTCCGAAAGCGCTCGCGCGGCAGTCTTGGCGTCGGGCCATGCCGCATCGCATCTGCATGCCGACGAAAACTCTCCCACGGCGTATACGGCGTCAAGCCCCGACTCTGCGGCGCAGTCGAACACTTCGGCGTGGTAGGGCGCGCTCTTTTCGCCGAGCTCGAACATGTCTCCGAGAACGGCGATCCTGCGTCCGGCGGCCTTCATCGACGCGAACGCGGCGAGCGCGGCTTTCATCGCGTCCGGGTTCGCATTGTAGGTGTCGTCGATGAAGACGACGCCGCATTTCTCCTTCTTTTTCCAGCGGTCGCCGGGGAGAGAGAAATTGCCGAGAGCGGCGACGGCCATTTCGCGCGTGACGCCGAACTCCGCCGCCGCGCGGAATGCCACCGCCGCGTTGGAAACGTTGTGGTCTCCCGGCAGGACGGCGCGGACGGCATCCGAAACCGCGGGATCGTCGAAAGCTTCGATGTAGCGATCGCCGGCCAGCGAACGGAGGATGTCGGCGTGCTTCACCGACGCATGCGCGACGCAAGGCCCCTTCGCTTTCGCGAAGAGCGTGCCTTTCTCGCGGGCGATGCCTTCGGTGGAACCGAAAAAGCCGATATGCGCGTTGCCTATCGACGAGATCGCCCCGGCGTCGGGAGAAGCGATTTCGCAAAGAGCGGCTATCTCGCCGGGATGGTTCGTCCCCATCTCGAGGACGAGAAAATCCGCATCGCGCGGAGTGTTGAGAATCGAAAGCGGAAGTCCGATGTGGTTGTTGAAGTTGCCTTCGGTTGCATACGCCGAGCCGGCTTTGGAAAGAAACGCCTTCAGCATCTCCTTTACGGTCGTCTTGCCGGCCGACCCTGTCACGCCTATCACCTTCGCACGGAGAGACTTCCTGTACGCTGCCGCGAAAGAGTGCAGCTCTTCAAGCCCTTCTATCACGCCGGACGCGCCGGCGGCAAGAGCCTGTGGAATGAAATCGCGCCCGTCGCTCTTTTCTCCTTTGAGGGCCACGAAAAGCATTCCCGGGGCGACGAGACGCGAATCGATCGTCGCACCGCGGAAGTTCTCTGCGACCTTCAGCATACGCCGCGCGTCGAGTTGCGGTAGAACGCGACGAGACGCTTGATCTCATCGAACTGCTCGATGTCGTTCTCGACCCTGTCGAGCGCCTGCGTGCGGTTGAGGCCGTCTCGGTAGAGGAAGCGGTGAGCCTCCTTGAGCGCCTGCAGGACATCGCGGGGAAAACCCCGTCTCGTGAGGCCGACGACGTTCGGGCCTATCACTTTGAGAGCCCCGTCGACCATGTCGCCGAGCATGTAGGGAGGAAAATCCTGCCTGATCTTGCTCATGCCGCCGACCATGGCATGGCACCCCACAGTGCAGAACTGGTGGGAGGCCGCGCAGCCTCCGACAATGGCGTAATCCTGGAGATGGACGTCGCCCGCGAGCTGGACGGAATTCGAGCATATCACATGGTTGCCGAGAATGCAGCCGTGCGCGGCGTGGCAGTAGGCCATGAAGAGGCAGTCGCTCCCGATGACCGTCTTCTCGCCGTCGGCTGTTCCGAGATGACCCGTGGCGAATTCGCGTATGACCGTGCGGTCGCCTATCTCGACGAAACTGACGCTTCCCTCTTTGTATTTGAGATCCTGCGTCTTCATGCCTATGAGCGCATACGGGAAAATCTGGCACTGCGAGCCTATCGTCGTGTGCCCGTCGACTATCGCCCCCTGACGGACGGACGTCCCGTCGCCTATAACGACGTCTTTGCCTATGTGCGCGTACGGACCGATCACGACGTCTTCGCCGAGAACAGCACCGTCTTCGACTATTGCGGTAGGATGTATCTGAGCCATGCCGGAAACTCCTTGTTTTTAAAGATGCTTTTTCGTAAACCAGAAAGCCAGCGCCAGACTCGCGGCG
>JAFWBO010000025.1 GCA_017507065.1 Kiritimatiellia bacterium
ATGAATAAATTGATTTTCGTCGCTGTCGTCGCGACAGCTCTCAACGCAGTTGCCGGAGACTGGTTTCCTGTGGCGTCAAGCCATCCGGGAGAGCCGACCAATGTGCATGTAATGCAAGGCGGGACGACAGTGCAGGTCTGTGCTCCAAGAGTCGAGCGCCGTCATTGCCATCGGCATGACGGCGGAATAGTGGGGGCGGTTCTCGGCGCCATCTTCGGCGAGCGCTGCAGCTGTGACTATCCGCAGACGGTTGTCGTGGAGAAAACGCCTGCCGTCGCGGCGCCCACATATCAGAAGCGTGTCATTGAAGGACATTACGTAAATGACTACGTCAATGGCCGGCTTGTCCGAACCTGGGTTCCAGCTCAGGAAGTGTGGGTTCGCGTCAAATAGAGAAGACGCTCAACAGGGGCCTGTCCCCAGCGGTTTCGCAATCGCACCCCGCATCCTCGCGGATTCTTTGCATTTTCAAAAAAACAGTTGCGCGAAAGGGCGGTGTTTGGTATAATATGTGCGTTTTCCGGCGATCTGAACAGGTCGGGCCGCCGGGGGCGTATTGATTTTTGACAAAGGAAGGAGCGACAAGATGGCGATGAACAATCAGCTGCTGGCTGTCGTGCAGCATATCGAGCGCGAGCGCGGAGTCAGCCGTGAAATAGTCTTGACGGCTATCGAACAGGCTATACAGCAGGCGGCGCGCAGAAACCGCGACGTTACCGACGATTTGCGCGTTACGATAGACCGCAAGGATCTTTCGCTCCATGTCTACGATACGCTCGTTTGCGCGAAAGACAAGAACGAGCCCGGCTTCATATCCCCGGCGCTTGCCGCCAAGCTTGCAAAAAGGCCTGTCGAAGAAGGCGAAACCGTCGAGGTCGAGATGCCCGCGTCGCGTCTCGGGCGCATAGCCGCGCAGATGTCGCGGCAGATGATAATCCAGAAGATACGCGAGGCCGAGCGCACCAACACGTTTTCCGAATACAAAGACAGGATCGGCGACATCGTCTCCGGCGTCGTCTCGGCCGTAACCGCCCGTCACGATACGTACATCACAGCCGGCAAGACTGAACTCGTGCTGCCCTCCAAATACAAAATCCCCACCGACAAATTCCAGGTGGGCGATCCAATACGCGCCGTGGTCCTGCGCGTCGACGAGGAGGCGAGAGGCCCGTCCGTCATCGTTTCGCGCACGAGCGACAAGTTCCTCGAGGCTCTTTTCAGGCTCGAAGTTTCCGAAATCGCCGATGGCGTCGTCGAGATCATGAGCGTCAGCCGCGACCCCGGCTTCAGGGCCAAAATCGCGGTGAGGACGGCTAACGAAAACGTCGATCCGGTCGGCGCGTGCGTCGGGCAGAGAGGAAGCCGCGTCAAGAATATCGTAAACGAGCTTGGCGGCGAAAAAATCGACATCGTGCGCTGGAACGAGGATATCCGCCAGTTCGTCACCCAGGCGCTTCTTCCGGCCAAGCTCGAATCTATCGAGATAGATCCCGCAGTGCCGAACACGATACGCATCGTCGCCGCGCCCGACCAGTACTCGCTCGCGATCGGCAAACGCGGCCAGAACGTGCGTCTTACGTCGAAGCTCGTCGGTTGGAACGTCGAGATAAAGAAATCGCTTGCTACGGCTTCTTTCGAAGACCAGAAGGCGGAGGCCATCAAGCTGCTGGCCGAGACGTTCGGCGTTTCCACCGCCACCGCGACGCAGATCGCCGACGCGGGCTTTCTCACGGTCGACCAGATCGCCGACGAAGACGAGGCGACGTTCGTGTCGGCCACAGGTCTCGACGAGATTTCCGCGAAAGGTGTTTATGCGGCAGCAAAAGCGGTGGCGGAGCTTACCGGCGCGGAGGATGCCGCAGACGGAGAGTAAGCCGGGGGAGCAAGACACATGAGAGTTTACGAATTGGCCAGAGAGACCGGAGTCACGAGTGCCGACATCCTCGTGAAAGCCGCGGAAATGGGTTATGACGCCGCAAGCGCCATAAGCGTCCTTGAAGACTCGCAGGCTGCAGAACTGAAAAAGCTTGTAGCGCCGTCCGCCGCGACGGAAGAAAACCGCGCGGCCAAGAAGAAACGCGCCGCGGAACTTCTCAAAGCCGGCGCCGACGAAGAGAAAAAGCGTCTTGCGGCGCATCTCGCGGCGGCCAAAGCCGCGCATGAGGGCAGGGCGCTCCCGTCTCAGACGCAAGATGCTCCCGCGCAGAAACCGAAAGCGAGCGCATCCGTCGAAGAGCCTCGCAGACAGCCGCTGCGCGAAGTTTCGCGCGACGAAGTCGTCTCGGTTCTCCGCACGAAGGTGAAGGAGCCGGTTAAAAAGCCGGTGCCGGACAAAACGAGCGAGCAGAAGAAATCTCCGGTCCTTCCGTCCGGCGTGAAAGTTTCGGTGGGGCTTACCTCCGCTGGTTTCAAACCGCTCGCACATGCCAAAAAACCGACTGTCGGCATCAAGATCACCGTGGCCGAAAAGTCCAAAGCTCCGATTTCCGCGCCGGCCGCCGCAAAGACCGGCCAGCCGCGCGGCGATTACGACGAGGACGAGCGTTCGAGCCGCAAAAACAAGAAAGACAAGGACGCTCTCAAGGCGTTCGAAAAGAGCCAGAAACGGTTCTCGCAGATTCCTGCAAGGCACGAAACGCCTTCGGGCAGGATTTCGGTGAACGAGCAGTCGAGAGAAATCTCGATAAGAGGCGCCGTTGTCGTCAAAGATCTCGCGGCCAAGCTCGACATAAAGCCCAATCGTCTCATCGCCGATTTGATGGCTCTCAAGGTGCTCGCTTCGATCAACCAGCGTGTCGAGCCTGACATCGCCACGAAGATCGCCGAGAAATACGGCTTCAAGGTCATAATCGAACACGCCCGCGACAAGGCGGCGGCAAAGCCCGTTCTGAAGGCTATAGACGCCGACGATCTCATTCCCGAAGATCCGCCGGAAACGCTCAAGCCGCGCGCGCCGGTCGTCACGTTCCTCGGGCATGTCGACCACGGCAAGACCACTCTCATGGATTATATCCGCAAGGAGCATGTGGCGGCGGGCGAGGCAGGCGGCATAACGCAGCAGATAAGCGCCTATCAGGTGGACGTGGCCGGCAGGAAGATCACTTTCCTCGATACGCCCGGCCACGCCGCTTTCAGCGCGATGCGCGCCCGCGGCGCCCAGCTCACCGATATCGCCGTTCTCATCATCGCGGCCGACGACGGCATCATGCCGCAGACCGAAGAATGCATCAAGGTGGCCCGTCAGGCCGGCGTCCAGATAATGGTCGCGATAACGAAGGCCGACAAGCCCACCGCGAACATCGACCGCGTGAAGCAGCAGCTCCAGAAAGAAGGCCTCACGCCGGAAGACTGGGGCGGCGACATAATATGCTGCCCTGTTTCCGGCGTAACCGGCGCCGGCGTCGACACGCTTCTCGAAAACATTCTCGTCCAGGCCGAAGTTCTCGAGCTCACCGCGAATCCGGCGAGGAGAGCCAATGGCTATGTCATCGAATCCGAGCTTCAGCAGGGGCTCGGGCCGTGCGCCACGCTTCTCGTCACCGGCGGCACGCTCAAGGTCGGCGACGCGATTCTCGTCGGCGAGCATTTCGGCAAGGTGAGGGCTCTCATCGACGACAGGCTTCGCCGCGTCAAAGAGGCTGGCCCCGCGATGCCTGTAAAATGCACGGGCCTTTCAGGCGTGCCTGAAGCAGGCGCGGAGTTCCGCGTGATGCTCGACGAAAAGCGCGCGAGGACTCTCGCCGCCCAGACCGCCGAGGAGCGCAAGCGCGAAGAGCTCGTCTCTTCCAAGGCTCTTTCTCTCGACGCGCTCATGAGCCGCATGGCGGCAGAGGGCAGACGCGAGCTGAATGTCATCGTCAAGAGCGACACGCAGGGTTCTCTCGAAGCGATCGTCGAGGCTCTCGGGCAGATAAAGAGCCAGAAGGTTTCGCTTAACATCATCGGCACGGGCACGGGCAACGTCTCCATGACCGACGTCAAAACCGCGGCGGCCGGCAAGGCCATCGTCGTCGGTTTCGACATCGGCTGCGATTCGGGCGTGCAGGGGCAGGCGAGGCACGACGGAGTGAGGATAAATTCGTTCAGGATCATCTACGAGCTTATCGACCACGTCAAAAATTCGATGCTCGATCTTCTCCCCCCCGAATACCGCGAGCTCGTCAAGGGGCATGCCGAGATCAAGCAGATATACGATATCGGCAAGCTCGGCAAGATCGCCGGTTCGCAGATGCTCGACGGTTCGCTCGTCGCGAAGGAGCGCTTCCGCATTCTGCGCGGCAAAGAGCGGATATGGGAGGGCAAGGTGCAGACTCTGCGCCACTTCAAGGACGAAGTCAAGGAAGTTTCGGGGCAGCAGGAGTGCGGCGTGTGCTTTGCCGGTTTCGAGGGCTTCCAGCCCGGCGACGTCATCGAGTGCTACGTGCTCGAAGAACTTCCGAAAAGTCTCTGATACGGGAGGCGGCAATGGCTGTAGACAGAATAGAACGCGTAAACTCGCTTTTGAAAAGGGTGATCGCCGAAGCGATGTTCCCCATTATGCAGAGCGACAGCGTGCAGCCGGGGCTTATAACCGTGACGGGCGTGAATGTCGGCAAAGATCTCAAGGATGCCACCGTCCTCGTTTCGGTCTTCGGCGACGATGCGCTCAAGGAGACGGCGCTGCACCATCTGCGCCACAACGCCAGGCGCTTCCAGCAGGCGATCGCCCGCCAGGTGAAGTTGAAATTCACTCCGCGTCTCACGTTCAAGCTCGATTATTCGCTTGAACGCGGCGACGAAGTGCTCGCCATGCTCGATTCGCTTCCGTCTTCCTGAGGCGCGTCCGGCTGGCCCAATCAACAGATTACGAACTCAATATCCCAGCAATGCAGATCGACGAAATACTTGTATCGGCTTTTGAAAAGAATTTTCCCGGGAACGATTTTTCCGCCGTCCGCGCGCTTCCCGCGACGGATCCGCGTTTCGGCGACTATCAGTGCAACGACGCGCTCAAGCTCGCCAAGGCGCTTCGCGCGAATCCGCGCGAAATCGCGGCGAGAGTGGCCGAGACTCTGAAAGAGACCGGCGCCGGAGTGTTCGACAAGGTCGAGGTGGCCGGCCCCGGCTTTCTCAATCTCGTGGTTTCGCCGGCGAGCATATCTTCTTCTCTCGCCGCGCTCGCGTCGTCTCCCGATTGCGGCATACCGCAGAGCGGCAGAGGCAAGCGCATCGTAATCGACTATTCATCCCCGAACGCCGCCAAGCAGATGCACATCGGGCATATCCGCTCCACCGTCATCGGCAACGCGATCGACCGCATCTTCCGCGCCCTCGGCTACGACGTGATCGCCGACAACCATCTCGGCGACTGGGGCACGCAGTTCGGCATACTCATCAAAGGCTACCGCGAGCTTCTCACCGACGGCGAGCGCGAGAATCTCACCGTCGCGAATCTCGAAAAGTGCTATGTGCTTTCCGCCGCGAAAGCGAAAGAGGAAGACGGCGTCTGGAAGGATGCGTGCAGAAAGGAGCTCGTGAAGCTTCAGCAGGGCGATGCCGAAAACCTCGCGCTGTGGAGAAGGTTCATCGACATATCCATTTCCGAATTCGAGCGCATGTATTCGATGCTCGGCATCCACTTCGACACATACAGGGGCGAGTCGTATTACAACGATATGATGCCCGGCGTGGTTGAAAAGCTGGTAAAGGCAGGACGGGCCGTCGAATCGGAAGGGGCTCTCGTCGTCAAGTTCGACGACGAAAGGCTCGGCGTGGCGATAGTCCGCAAATCAGACGGCGGCTACAATTACACGACGAGCGATCTCGCATGCGTCGAAAGCCGCGTGGCCGAATATTCGCCCGAGCGCATCATCTACGTGACGGACGACCGCCAGCAGCTTCATTTCAGGCAGTTCTTCGCGATCGCGGAGGAAATGGGCGTCAAGACGAAGCTCGTGCACGTGCCGTTCGGTCTTATGAGCTTCCAGGGCAAGGCCATATCGACGCGCGAAGGCAATCTCATAAGGCTCGACGATCTTCTATCCGAAGCCAAGCGTCGCTCCTATGATATCGTAAAAGAGCGCGGCGGCGACGAAAAACTCGCGGAGGCGATTGGTTTCGGAGCGGTGAAATATGCCGACCTCTCGCACGATCCTGCCACGGCCATAGATTTCAGCTGGGAAAAAGCGCTTGCGCTCGACGGCAATTCAGGGCCATATCTCCAGTATGCGTACGCGAGAGTTTGTTCGCTTCTGAAAAAGGCAGAAGAAGCCGGCGCGGCCGGCGTGGGCGATGGTTCGTTCGCGGCATCGACGCCGGCGGAAAAGCGCCTGGCTCTGGCCATACTCGAGTTCCCCCAGGCGGTCGTGAGAGCGGCCGAGGCCTACAAGCCGAGCATTCTCGCCGACTGGCTTTTCCAGACGGCGCAGCTCTATTCCGCTTTCTACCAGACGAGTCCGATTCTCAAAGAAGAATCCGACACGCGCGCCAAGCGGCTCAATCTCTGCCGTCTCTTCGGAGAAGTTCTCAGGAAGGGCCTTTCTCTCCTCGGCATCGAAACTCCAGAGCGTATCTGACGCCTCCGCCGGGGATGTGCGATGCGCCGTTTTGTCCCGACAGGGACAGAATGGCGCTTGTTTTTTGCCTGAAAAAGCCGTTTTGGCTTCTGGCACGCAGTATGCTCTTTTTGCGGTGTCGATTTATGAAACATGTTCCGCAAAAGGAGATAAACAATGAATGCAACTTACACACCGCCTGAAAACGAAGAAAACTGCCTGGAAAAATACGGCAGCGATCTTACCGCTCTCGCGAAGAGCGGAAAGCTCGATCCCGTAATCGGCCGCGATACGGAAATCCGCGATGTAATCAGGATACTGTCGCGAAAAACGAAAAACAACCCTGTCCTCATAGGAGAGCCGGGCGTCGGCAAGACGGCCATCGTGGAAGGGCTTGCCCAGAGAATAACGAGAGGCGACGTCCCGGAAGGGCTAAAAGACCGCACGGTATTCTCGCTCGACATGACCTCGCTCATGGCGGGCGCGATGTACCGCGGGCAGTTCGAGGAGCGTCTCAAAGCCGTCCTCAAGAAGATAAAAGAATCGGAAGGCCGGATAATTCTTTTCATAGACGAAATACATACGATTGTCGGGGCCGGCAAGACGGAGGGTTCGACAGACGCTGGCAACATGCTCAAGCCGCTTCTTGCGCGAGGAGAACTGCACTGCGTCGGCGCGACGACTCTCGATGAATACCGCAGGTACATGGAGAAAGACGCCGCTCTCGAAAGACGTTTCCAGCCGGTCATGGTGGAACCGCCTGGCGAGGAGGACGCCATCTCGATTCTCCGCGGCATAAAAGACCGTTTCGAGAAATACCACAACGTGCACATCCGAGACGAAGCGATAGTTAACGCTGTTGTTCTTTCTTCCCGGTACATACAGGACCGTTTTCTTCCCGACAAGGCCATCGACCTTCTCGACGAGGCGTGTGCGCGCATCAGGACCGAGATGGATTCGTGCCCTCAGGAACTCGACGAGATTTCGCGCCATGTCCGCCGTCTCGAGATAGAGGAGATCGCCCTCAAGAAAGAGAAAGACGACGCTTCCCGCAAACGGCTCGCAGAGCTGCAGGAAGAACTCTCGTCGCTCAAAGCCAAGGCGGAATCGATGTCGGAGAGATGGCGCAAAGAGAAGGCCGCTCTCGAAGAGGTCAAAGAAACGCGCCAGCAGCTCGACGCGGCCAAGTTCTCCTACGAACGCGCTCTCGACGGCGGCGACAACGCCACGGCGTCCCGCTACAAATACGGCGTCATACCCGAACTTGAAAAGAAGCTCAAAGACCACGAGCAGGCGATGAGGAATGCCGGGGCCGACGCGCTTCTCCGCGAAGAAGTGACTGCCGACGAAATCGCCGAGGTCGTTTCGCGCTGGAGCGGGATACCCGTGGCGAAACTCGTCGAAGGCGAAAGGGAAAAGCTCGCGCGCCTTCCCGAAACGCTGCACAGACGCGTTGTCGGGCAGGACAAGGCCGTTACTGCCGTCGCCGACGCGGTCATCCGTTCGCGCGCCGGCATAAACAACCGGCGCCGCCCGATCGGCGCGTTTCTTTTCCTCGGCCCGACGGGCGTGGGCAAGACGGAACTCGCCAAGGCTCTCGCCGAAGAGCTTTTCGACGACGAAAACGCGATGGTGCGTCTCGACATGTCGGAGTACATGGAGAAATTCGCCGTGTCGCGTCTTGTCGGCGCGCCGCCCGGATACGTCGGCTTCGAAGACGGAGGGCAGCTTACCGAGGCCGTCCGCAGAAAGCAGTTTTCCGTCGTTCTTCTCGACGAAGTCGAAAAAGCCCATCCAGATGTTTTCAACATGCTCCTCCAGGTGCTTGACGACGGCCGGCTCACCGACAGCCACGGCAGGACGGTTTCCTTCAAGAACACCGTGATCATCATGACGTCTAACGCGCCGAGAGCCGCTTTGAAAGACATATTCAGGCCGGAGTTCCTGAACCGTCTCGACGAGATACTCGAATTCGATCCGCTCTCCAGAGAGCAGATACGCGAAATCGTCAGGCTCCAGCTAAAAGATCTGTCGAGCCGCCTCGCGGACGAGGGCTATACGCTTTCAGTCGACGAAAAGGCCGTCGATCTTCTCGCCGAAAAGGGCTACGATCCGGCGTTCGGCGCCCGTCCCGTGAAAAGGGCGATACAGAAGTGGATCGAGAACCCCGTGGCCAAAGCAGTGGTCGCAGGGCGTTTCGTTCCCGGCTCGTCGATAAACGTCACGGCGGAAAACGGCGAATTCGTCATTTGACGAATTCTGGCCGTGCGTCGAGGCGGGCGAGAGACTCTATCTCGCCCGCCGACATTTTCAGCAGGAAGTTTTCGCCGTTTTCGACGATTCCGCTGGAAAGGCGCGTTTTCTTTTCGAGGATTTCGTCGACTCTCTCTTCGAGCGTGCCTTCTGTTATGAAGGTGTGCACGAGAACGTCTTTAGTCTGGCCTATGCGGTGGGCGCGGTCTGCGGCCTGGTTTTCGACGGCGGGATTCCACCATCTGTCGAAATGGATGACGTGCGTCGCTTTCACGAGATTCAGGCCGAACGCGCCTGCTCTGAGCGACAGGATGAAAGCGGACGGCCCGTTTTTCGAGAATTTTTCTATTTCTTTTTCGCGTTCTTTCTGTCCGAGGGCGCCGTGCAGAAACGGGAAGCGTCGTCCGAATTTTTTTTCGAGCGCTTTCTGAACCGCCGCTCCGACTTTCGCGTACTGCGTGAAGACGAGTGCGCTTTCGCCTGCCGCGAAAATGCTTTCGAGAAGATCGAAGAGCCTCGCGAGCTTCCCTTCGCCGTCGCATATGAGTTTGAGCCGCGTCAGCAGGGCGAAAGCATCCCCGCGTCTTTTCATGCCGCGCCTGAAGTCGTCGAGGGCGTTTTCGTATTCCGCACGTTGCAGTCTCGAAAGGGTGCAATATTCCTTGACCGTCCGTTTCGCACCGATTTCCGCGGCTATGGCCGGATCTGTTTTGAGGCGCCGGAGGACGAAAGGCGCGAGAGTCTTTTTCAGGCGGTCGAGAAGTTCCCCGGAAGGACTGGCGGCAAGCGGCTTCGCGTATTTTTCCGTGAAGCGTCTCCTTTCTCCGAGAAGCCCAGGGTTCAGGAAATCTTCGATGCTCCAGATGTCCGCCACGGAATTTTCGACGGGGGTTCCCGTCAGCGCCACGCGGCTTTCGGATGAGAGG
>JAFWBO010000026.1 GCA_017507065.1 Kiritimatiellia bacterium
GCAGAGGATCTCTCGATCTGAATTCGGCTTTATTGCGAATGTTGGCTATGATGCCTATAGCTATCCGGCCGCGCGGCAAACTGGAAGACTAAGGCAAGCCACATTCAGGCACATTCTGCGCGGCACGTCCGATGACCCCATCCCCAAGGGCTGGGAGGCTTTTCGCGGCCTGAAGAGCGATGTCGCCACCTTCGTTTTTCCCGGAACTTCGGAGCGTAGCGGAGAAGTTAGCGAAACACTAGACGCGAAAAGAGCTCACCAGCCTATCTGCGATCTGCGGCTTGACTTTCTCAAGCCTATTTTGTTATAATTCGCCGCAAAATCATTTACGACAATGGAGGCAGGGATGGCATATATCAAGATGGCGGCGGTATGCGCGGCATCGCTCGTTTTAACGCATGCGTTCGCGGCAGGCACGGACGCGCGCCGCGGCGCGGATGTAGATGCTTCGAAATTCGACGAGAATATGGCGGTTGCGAAGGCGAAGCGGCAGGGCGCGATGAAATGGATCAACGGGCGCGACCTCCCGCTCGAAGGGAAGGCGTTCTCCGACGTGGCGATGTGGTACGACAGGCTTCCTTCGAACGTGACGCACAACGTCAACGCCGGAGTGAGAAATCTCAAACGCGATTCGGCCGGCATGCAGTTCAGGTTTTCGACGGATTCCGGGAAGCTTTCTTTCAGATGGACGTGTGTTTCCAAGCGGATATCCATGGGCCATATGCCTGCAACAGGCGTGAGCGGCATCGATGTGTACCGCCGCGACAAGGCATCGGGGAAATGGCGTTTCGTCAAGACCGGGCGCATATCAGGCACGCGCGGCGCGCTCGATATCGATTGGAATCCGGGAGACGAATGCCTCGTCAATCTTCCGCTGTACAACGGCATCGCCGGTTTTTCGCTCGGCATAGAACCTTCGGCGCAGGTGAAGCCTCTTCCGCCCCGTTCGGGCAGGAATGGCAAGCCGGTCGTCTTTTACGGCACTTCGATAACGCAGGGCGCGTGCGCTTCGAGGCCGGGGATGTCTTTCGTGAACATCGTCGGCCGCGAGCTCGACGTGCCGGTGGTGAATCTCGGCTTTTCCGGCTCGGGGGTGATGGAAGCGGAGATGTCCGACCATCTTGCCGCCATAGACGCTTCGTGCTACGTTCTCGACTGCCTCTGGAACATGGGCGAAACGAAATCGTCTCCGAAAAAAGGTCGCAATGTCGACGAAAACTACGAGCGTTTCATTCGCAATCTCCGCGCGAAGCGTCCCGACGTGCCGATCGTGATGGCGGGGAAGAGCGATGTGTTCGGCGGCCCTCCGGATCCCCGCGAGCTGTATGTGAAAGCGCTTTACGGGAAATTGAAGGCGGAAGGGTGGCGGAACATAGTGTTTCTCCCCGGAGAAGGCATGTATCCGGCAGACGGAGAAGGCTCTGTCGACGGCGTGCACCCAAACGATTACGGCATGATGTTTTTGGCCCGCGCCTACGGGGCGGCGGTCGAGCTCGCGCTTTCCGGCGCGGCTCTTGATAATATCCATCCATAATGATAAAATACGCACATAGAAAATATGAATTTTCGGCAGGGGCGCGGCGCCGTGCGTGCGGGTGCATTGCAACGGGCGGCTTTGTCGCTGTCGGGAAACTCCTCGCGGAATACTTGAGTTGCAACTTGACCAGAAACGCGCGCCTCTCGCCGAGGCCCTGAATGCGCAGCGGATAAACCGCCTCGCGCATTTCGACGTGCCCGCCCACAAGGGCGGGAGGATGAACAGCGAACTGACCGATTATTTCGGCAGGGTCGCGATGGAACTCGACGTCAATTCCATGAAGCCTTTGGACAACCTCGGGCATCCGGTAGGCGTCATCCGCGACGCGCAGGCCCTCGCGGCCGAGTCGTTCGGGGCGGACAACGCCTTTTTCATGGTCAACGGCACCACGAGCGCCGTCCAGACTATGATCTGGACGGCCACCGGGCGCGGCGACAAGATAATACTGCCGCGCAACGTCCACAGGAGCGCGATCAACGCGCTCGTCGTGAACGGAGCGGTGCCGGTATATATCAATCCTGGCATCGACAGGCGGCTCGGCATACCGCTCGGCATGTCGGTGGCCGACGTCAGAAGGGCGATAACGGAGCATCCCGACGCGAAGGCGATTCTCGTGAACAATCCGACGTATTACGGCATCTGTTCCAACATCGTCGAGATAGCGCGTCTCGCCCACGAGGCGGGGATGCTTCTGCTTGCGGACGAAGCCCACGGCACGCATTTCTATTTCCACGAAGATCTCCCCGTCGCTGCGATGGCCGCGGGCGCCGACATGGCGGCGGCGTCAATACACAAGACGGGCGGCTCTCTGACCCAAAGTTCCATCATTCTCACGAGAAAGCCGGTCAATCCCGACTATGTCAGGCAGGTGATAACCC
>JAFWBO010000027.1 GCA_017507065.1 Kiritimatiellia bacterium
AAGGGGAAGAATCGGCTTTTAATGCGTTGGCCGTAGTGAAAAAAGTGGGAGGCTTGAGATTGGCGTCAAGAATGAAAATGAAGACGGAAAACGTTCTTGCGTCGCCTGAACTCTTCCGTGCCGATCGGATCAAGCCCCCTAGACCGCAGATACCGCAACGCCCTCAGATAAGGAGCCCCGCCGATTCCGCCCGCCTTCAGCGCAGCCGCATTCTGCGCCGTCAGAAAATCGTTTCCCCACCCTCCGTCGGGCCGCTGCGTGCGCACGATCTCGTCAAGAGATTTCGCACTTCCGTTGAATGCAAGCGTGTATTCGCGCGGCGCCACCGCAGAGGACGCTCCAGATGGCCGCCGGATCGACAGCACGCATACCGCCAGCGCCGCAGCGGCAGCCAAAGAAAGCGGCAATGCCAAGCGTCTGAAAACGCCTCCGCGCCTCTCGCATGGAACAACAGGAGACAACCTCTCCTCGGGGAAAGCGTTTTTCATCGCCGAAACCATCTCGGCGTAATCTCCGCCGAGACCGGCAAGCGTTTTTTCAAGATCTCTTCCCATTGAACCGCTCCTTCAGTTTTTTCAACGCAAGAAACATCCGAGACTTCACCGTGCCGAGCGGTATGCCGAGCACCTCGGCTATGTCGGCATACGACATGTCCTGAAAGACTCCGAGCTCCACAACCTCCCGCAGCGGCTCGCTCAGGCACATCATCATGCGCCGGACATCGTCGCGCGAACACGCGGCAGGGTTGCACGGGGCTGCAGACTCCGCGACATCCTTCGCCCATCGCTCTTCACGTTCGCGTCTTCGCGTTTCGCTCCGCAGAGCGTCGAGCCGCACATGACGGGCGACAATGAAGAGAAACGTAGAAAGCGAGGCCGAACGGACGTATCTGCCGCTGTATTTCCACAGCCGCAGATACACCTCCTGCAGAAGGTCTTCCGCCTCTGCATGTGAAACGCCCTGGCGCCAGAAAAAGTTCAGCAGTTTTTTTTCAAATGTCTTGGCTTCGGCTATCAAGGCCTCACCGGTCATTTGAACACACTTTCTGTTGAACCTTTCCCATGCATTCCAACGGCGTGTCAAATGCCGAGTCTGAGCGTGGTCTCGCGGGCCGGGCCTACGGAAAGAACGCCGAGTTTGCCCCCGATAAGCTCGAGAATACGGGAAATGTAGGCTTTGGCGTTGGCCGGAAGCGCGTCGTAATCCGTGATATTCGACGTCTCGCACTGCCATCCCGGCATTTCCTCGTAGACGCATTCGCATTCTGAAAGAACGTCGAGATCGGCCGGAAACGTCGTGTAGACGAAACCGTCTTTTCTCCTGTAGCCGGTGCAGATCTTGACGACAGGGAACGTGTCGAGAACGTCAAGTTTCGTCATCGCCCAGAAATCGACGCCGTTCACGCGCTGCGCATAGCGTCCGACGACGGCGTCGAACCACCCGCATCTTCTCGGACGCCCCGTAGTGGCGCCGAATTCGCCGCCGCGCGTACGGAGCGTTTCGCCGTCTTTGTCGAAAAGCTCGGTGGGGAACGGCCCTTCTCCCACGCGCGTGGTATAGAGCTTTATTACGCCGATCACGCGGTCTATCGCCCTCGGAGACACGCCGGAACCCGTGCACGCTCCACCGGCGGTGGGGTTCGACGACGTAACGAAAGGATAAGTGCCGAAATCGATATCGAGCATCGTCGCCTGTGCGCCCTCGAAAAGAACGGATGCGCCGGCGTCGAGCTTCTCGTGGAGAAACTGTATCGTATCGGTCACGTACGGCATAAGCGCAGGCACCACGGGCTGGTAGAGATTCACCATCTCTTCGGGATCGAGCTCCATCGCGCCGAGGGCTTTGAGACGGCGGTTCGCTTCCGCCACCTGCTCGCGGACGATGTTGGCGAAATCCGGTTTGAGAATGTCGCCGGTGCGCATCCCGGAACGGCCGACTTTGGCGGCGTAGGCCGGACCTATGCCGCGGCCTGTCGTGCCGATCTTCGCGCCGGACGCGCGCGCGGCCTCTTCGGCGCGGTCGATGGCGCGATGCCACTGCATCACCATCTGCGCGCGCTCGGAGATGTGGAAGCGACCCTTCACGGCGAACCCCCAGCTCTCGACCTGTTCGAGCTCGCGCATGAGATCGAACGGATCCATTACGACGCCGTTGCCTATTACGCAGTGCTTGCCTTCGTGGAGAATTCCGCTCGGCACGAGATGGAGCACGTACTTTCTGTCTCCGACCACCACCGTATGCCCCGCGTTCGATCCTCCCTGGAAACGAACGACCAGATCGGCCTCTTCGGTGAGAAAATCTATCACCTTGCCTTTGCCTTCATCGCCCCACTGGGCGCCAACGAGGACTGTATTCATCTGCCGCCTTTCTTTTCTTTTACCCCCAAATCAGCCAGACGCATCGAAATCACGCGTGAAACGCCCTTCTCCTGCTGGCTTACGCCGTAGACGAGGTCGCTCCCCGCGATGGTGTGCTGGTTGTGCGTGATTATCAAAAATTGAGATTGCGCGAGAAATTCCTTGAGCTGTTCGACAAAACGCCCGATGTTTGCATCGTCGAGAGCCGCGTCGAGTTCGTCGAGCATGCAGAACGGCGCAGGTTTGATCATGAAAATCGAGAACAGCAGCGCTACTGCCGTCATCGTTCTCTCGCCGCCGGAAAGAAGCGTCACCGACTGCGGACGCTTGCCGGGAGGACGCGCTATTATGTCGATACCGCATTCGAGCGGGTCTTCCGCGTTTTCGAGAAGCGCGAGCCTCGCCTCGCCGCCGCCGAACAGCGTCGTGAACATCTTCTGGAAATTTTTGTTCGCCGTCTCGAAAGTGGTTTTGAACAGCGTCGACGAGCGCTCGTTGAGCCCGGCGATAAGCTCGGCGAGCTGCGCTTTGGCGGCGATGAGATCTTCTTCCTGGGCCTTCTCTTTGGCGTAGCGCTCTTCAAGCTCGCGGCACTCGTCGATTGCCACCATGTTCACTGGGCCGAGCGCGGATATGTCGCTCTGAAGTTTCGAAACGCGCTCTTCAAGCTCCACCGCCGGAGGAACGACGCCGTCCTTCCATTCCGGATCCGGTTCGCGCAGGACGGCGTCGGCGAAGAGCCCGTATTCGTCCTGGAGATGGTTGTAGATGTTCTGGCGGCGCATCGTGGCTTCCGCGGCCTGGACTTCGAGCTTGCTTCTGAAATCTCTCGCCTGGTCGAGACCGGAACGTTTGACCGAAACCTCGCCGTCCGCGGCGGAAATGCGCTCCATCATGCCGGAACGTTCCATGCGTTCGGCCTCCATGCGCGCTCGGCAGCTTTCGGCCTTTTCCCTCAAGCCGTCGAGACTCGCTGCGAGTTCCGCGCTCTCTTCTTCGAGCCTCGCGATCGACTCTTCGTATTCTCTTATGCCGGCAGAGCGCCCTGCGATGGCGGATTCTATTTCGGCGAGACGCGAAAGGACGCTCTCCGCCTGGCTTGAAACAAAACCTTTTTCCTGTTCGAGGGAATTCTTCGCGATCCGCTTCTCGGTAAGCTGCTGGGATTCGGCCACGTTCGACTGCTCGAGTTCTCTGAGTTCGCTCTCTTTGGAGAGCGCGGCGTCGAGCATGGCGTCGCGCCTGGCGATGGTCTCTTCAAGCTCCGAGACGAGAGCGGTTCTTTTGCCGGCGTCTTCGGAGGTAGTGCGCTCGGTTTCGGAGAGTTCCGCAGAAACGGCGGCGAGCTTGGCCGTAAGAGCATCGGCGTCGCGACGCGCCGACGACTTCTCGCCCTCGGCCTGCGCGGCGGCCCTGCGTGCGAGGGAAAGCTCGCTTTCGGCGGCGCCGATCTCGGCGGTGAGCGCGGCTACGTTATCGGCGCCCGTGGCGAGAATCTCTTTTGCTTCGGCAATCTTTTCCTTGAGAGCGGCAAGCGCGTCCTCGGCCTCGGTTATCGGAGATTTCCGTCCGGAAGAAGAAGCCACGGAAGCGCTCATGTTCCAGACGCCGTCCTTGCCGCCGACGAGAACTACGTCGCCGAGAAGTTCTTCGGCTATGCCGTTTTCGTCTTCGGGAACGGAAACATGGTCGAGAAGCCGGTCGCCTTCCGCAACGGACGCGCCGCTTTTCGCGACGGCCGCGAGAGAAACTTCTGCGTCCCGGTCTTCGAGAATGCCTTCAAGGACCCTTTTCGCCACGGCTTCGTCCTTCATCATCTCGAGCTGGGCCTCCTTGGCCGCGGCTTCGGCCTGCATCGATCCGAGCCCTTCGCGCGATTCGTCTATCTTCAGCCTGAGTTCGGCGAGCGAAGACCTCTTCGAGTCGAAAACTTCCTGGACGGCTTTTTCCTTCGCCGCGGCCTCGTCGGCTTTGAGCGAGACGGCCTCCAGCGCGGCGAGAGCCCCGGTCGACGACGACGCAAGATTCGCCTTTTCGGCGGCGAGGCGCTCGATTTTCATCATCAAGTCGCGCGAAGATTCGTCAAGAGAGGCTATCTCGTCGCGCAGCGAGACCGAACGCCTGTCGCAGCGGACCGACTCCGC
>JAFWBO010000028.1 GCA_017507065.1 Kiritimatiellia bacterium
CAACCGCGACCGTTCGATAGGCGTGTTTCTCATATCGCTCATGGCGGGAGGGACGGGCCTCAACCTCACCGGCGCCGACATGGTGATACACTACGACCCGTGGTGGAACCCCGCCGTGGAAAACCAGGCCACCGACCGCGCGCACAGAATCGGCCAGACTAAGAACGTCTACGTGGTGAAAATGATCGCGGCCGACACCGTCGAGGAAAAAGTCCTCGCCCTGCAGAAACGCAAAGAGGCGGTAATCGCCGCGACCGTAGGCACAACGGACGCAGCGGTCATGGAGAAACTGACGGCCGAGGACGTGAAAGAACTTCTCGGCTACTGACGGACAGCCGGCGGGATTTTCTCAGATGGCGACGGCAAGCGCGGCTTCTATCGACTTGTCCATGTCGTAATATCTGTATCCGCCGAGTCTGCCGCCTATGTTGAGGTTCGATACCTTCGCGGCAAGGGCGCGGTAACGTTCGAGAAGTTCGCGCGAAGAAGCGTTGTCGACGGGATAATACGGCTCGTCTCCCGGCTTCCATTCGGCGGAATACTCGCGCATGATCACGGTCTTGCCGTAATTCATCACAGCCGCATTCTCCGGATGGTAGTGCTTGAACTCGTGTATGCGCGTATAAGGAACGGCGGCGTCGGTGTAGTTCACCACGCTCGTCCCCTGATAGTCGCGCATGTCGAGCTTTTCCGTCTCGAACCTGAGCGTCCGCCACGGAAGATGCCCGAAGACGTAACCGAAAAGAGCGTCTATCGGGCCGGAATAATACACGGGGCGTTCGAGCGAATCAGTTCCCGGGGCGAGCTCGAACGGGCTCGAACATCTGACCTCTATCAGCGGATGGTCGAGCAGCCGCTCGAAAAGAGAATTGTATCCGTCGGCGGGTATGCCCTGCCAGTAGTCGTTGAAATAGTTTACGTCGTAATTGGAGCGGACCGGAACGCGTTTTATTATCGACGGATCTATATCCTCCGGAGCGCGCCCCCACTGCTTGGAGGTGTAGCCTCTGAAAAACGCATCGAAAACGGCTTTCGACCGCTCCTCGTCGGCCATGAATCCGGCGAGCTCGCAAGGCTTGAGCTCCGTGCCGAAAAACTTGTTGACGAGAGCAAGCCCGAGCGGGAGATAGTACAGCTTTCCTTTCCAGTCGGCAAGCACCTTGTGCTGGTACCCGTTGAACTTGACGAACCGGTTGACGAACTCCCACACTTCGGGAATGTGGGTATGGAAAATGTGCGAGCCGTACGAATGTATCTCTATCCCGGTCTCGGCATCGGTCTCGCATCTGACGTTTCCGCCGACGACGGGCCGTTTTTCGAGGACGAGCGTGCGCTTCCCCGCCTCGGCGAACCTTCTGGCGAGAGTGCATCCCCAGATTCCCGCGCCGGCCACAACGACATCGTGGTTTCCCATGTCCGTCTCCTTTCGGGAACTATTTCCTGCCGCGGAAATATTCGATTGTAGCCGCAAGCCCTTCTCTCAAAGGCACCGCCGGCTTCCAGCCGCCGAGCAGCTCCCCGGCGAGAGCGATGTCGGGCTTGCGCTTTTTAGGGTCGTCGCCGGGAAGCGGCTTTTCGACTATCTTCGATTTCGATTCGGGAATCTGGCGCAGCACCTCCTCCGCGAGCTGGCGGATCGTGTATTCTCCGGGATTGCCCGTGTTCACGACAGGTGCGCCGAGCGAATGTTTCGCGACGAACGCCGCAACCGTTTCTTTCGGAAGCTCCATGTATCTGCGCATGGCCTCGATGAGATCGCTCGCGTACTGGAAGCTTCTCGTCTGCGATCCGTTTCCGTACACGGTGATGTCCTCGCCGCGCAGCGCCTGCATGATGAAATTGGAAACCACGCGCCCGTCCTGCGGATGCATGCGCGGGCCGTACGTGTTGAATATCCTCACCATGCGCACGTCCGTGCCGAGAAGACGGGCATGGTCGGAGGCTATCGTCTCGGCAATGCGCTTGCCTTCGTCGTAGCAGCTGCGTATGCCGATCGTGTTGACGTTGCCCCAGTATTTCTCCGTCTGCGGATGGACGAGCGGGTCTCCGTAGATTTCGCTCGTCGAAGCGTGCAGCAGTTTCGCCCCGCACCTTTCCGCGACAGCGAGGCAGTTCTTCATCCCGAAAATGCAGGTGTCGGTCGTGTACATCGGCCTCGCCTGGTAGTGGACCGGGCTTGCGGGGCAGGCGAGATTGTACACCTCGTCGAAATCTCCGAGGTCCATTTTGTCCATGCCGATGACATCTCCCTCCGCGAATTCGAAATTCGCATCGCCCGCGAGATGCGCGATATTCTCGCGCGATCCCGTGTAGAGGCTGTCGAGAGCCACCACCCTGTAACCGTCTTTGAGCAGACGTTCGCACAAATGGCTGCCGAGAAAACCGGCGCCGCCGGTAACCAACGCTCTTTTCATCTTTTTTCGTCTCCTTGCATATGTCCGCGAACCGTCACGAATTGCGCCAGCCCGATGCCGCCAGAGCCGCCTGCTCGTCGGCGGCGGTCGCTATTTTCGGCCGTATCACGCGGCACCCCGTTTCGCCGAGCTTCGCGACGAGACGGTCGAACATTTCGCCGTCCTCGCAAAGTCCGGTTATCGCCCCGCCGGAACCCGCGAATTTCGCCGACGCTCCGGCCGCGCGCGCGGTCATCACCATGCGCCTGTTCTCTTCGGCCACATTGAATATCCTGTCGCGGAGATCGAAATTGGCGTTCACGAGCCTGCCGAGCTCGGCCGTGTCGCCTTTGAGCAGCGCCGAACGCCCGGCCTCGGCGATGGAAGCGAAATCTTTCATCGCCGACACCACATCGCTGTTCTTCTGCTCGAAAAGACGCTTCACCTTCTTGTGCGCCTTGCCCGACTCTTCCGCCCTCGCCGGGTCGTAGGCTATATAAAGCCCGAGCCTGTCGGGATCGACGCCGCCGCCCGGGAAAAGCCTCTCGTATCTGCCGTGCCCGGTTTTCTCGACGAGGCTCCTCTCGAAATCCATGTACACCATGCCGTTGTACATCTGTATGACGCGGTCCTGAAGTCCGCATGCGATGCCGAGTTCGTCGCGCTCGGCCTCGAGACATATCGTTGGGCATTCTTCGAGCGGGATCTCCACGCCGTAGAATTTCATAAGCGCTTTGAGCATCGCGGAACATATCGCCGAAGATCCCGAAAGCCCGACGAGCCGCGGAATGTTGATTTTGTATTCCGCCGTGAAATTGCGTTTCGGAAGATCGATGCCGTGATCCATGCAGTATTCGAAAAAGAGTTTGCTGACGGCTTTGAGCATCCTGATGCCGCCGTAGTAGCCGTAAAGTCTCAGATCGCGCACGAGCGCTTCTGGGGAAGAGAACGTCGCATCGTCCACTTCGCCGGGCACGAATCTGAGCCGCGAACTTTCGGCAAGCTTAAGATCGACGAAGAATTCCGTGAACGTGAAACTCACCGTCTTGCCGAAATACCCGTCCGACGGATTGCCGAGGAATCCGGCACGGGCGAAACTTCTCGCTTCAACAACGTCCATAGTATGCCTCCAACGCTTTAAAGTACCCTTCCGGATTGCCGATGTCCTGCCTGCGTCCGGAATATGCGCAGCCGACGCTCTCCACGCCGGCGGAGATCATCCGCCGTATCGCGTCTGTAAGCTGGATTTCGCCGCCGTAGCCCGCGCCCTGTCCGGCGAGGAAGCCGAAAACGGACACGTCGAGGAGATATCTCCCCGCCACGGCGAAATCGCTCGGAGCATCCTCGACGCGCGGTTTCTCGACAAGATCGTCAAGCATGAAAACCCCGCCTTCCGGCGCGGAGCGCATCTTCGCGATTCCGTAGCGCGAGACTTTTTCCATCGGAACGCGCTCGAACCCTATCGCCTGAGCCGCACCGGAGGTTTTCAACGCCGCGGCCAGTTCTGCCGAGGCGCAGCCGCCTGTGACGACCGCGTCGCCGAGAAGAACGAGAATCTTTTCGCCCGGCTCGGCGTTCCCGAAAAGTTCCGCCGCCTGGAGAACGGCGTGCCCCAGCCCTTTCTGTTCCTTCTGGTAGACGAACCGTATGTCGCTGGCGCCCTCGAAATATTTCCTTATGAGCTCCTTGCCCTCGGAAATCACGATGACCGTTTCCTCGGCGCCGGCCTGGCGGGCCTCTTCGACGATATGTTCGAGCGCAGGCCTGGCTCCTATCGGCAGCATCTCTTTTGGCACGACCCGCGTGACCGGGAGAAACCGCGTGCCCAGCCCTGCGGCTGGAATCACGGCTTTCATTTTGTTCCTTTCCGCGGAGAACGCCTAAAGCCGGCATCCCTCCACAGTTTCAAAACCATCTTCACGCTTTCGACGGCGATGGAGCCGCTCAGCTTTGAATAGCCAGCCTGACGCTCTGCAAACACTATGGGTATCTCCTTTATCGTAAATCCGGCCATCCACATGCGGTGGTTCATTTCAAGCTGGAACGAGTACCCGTTCGATTCGATTTTATCGAGCCCTATCTTTTCGAGAGCACGGCGTCTGAAACACTTGAATCCGCCGGTCGGGTCTTTGATCGGCATCCCTGTCACGGTTCTGATGAAGATCCCGCCGCACTTCGAAATCAGCCAGCGCTTGAACGGCCAGCCGATGCATTTGCCGCCCTTCACGTATCTTGAACCTATGACGACGTCGGCGTCTTCGGCGAGAAGATCGCGAAGACGGGCCACGGGATGGGAAAAGTCGCAATCCATCTCGATGATGCGCTCTGCGCCGAGACGCATCGCCTCCCTGAAGCCCGCGATGTAGGCGCGGCCGAGCCCCTCCTTCTTCTCGCGGTGGAGAACGCGGATGCGCGGCTCGGCCGCGGCGAGAGAATCCGCTATGGCCCCGGTGCCGTCGGGAGAGTTGTCGTCGACGAAAAGAATCCCGCCGTCCTCCGGCAGAGCGGCAAGCGCGGCCGCCGCCATGTCGCGGATGTTTTCTTTTTCGTTGTATGTCGGTATCACCGCAACGATTTTCACGACGCATCCTCCCCGATCAACGGTCTTCCTCTTTCGGGCGGGCGTTCCATACGGACAGCGCGCAGAGCATGGAAAGCACCGCCGCGCCGATCCAGAACGCCGCGATCCAGTCGAACGCGAACGTATGCCCGAAGAGGGTGACGCTCGAATCGAAGAACCTGTTGATCGACTCTCCGTTCACGCCGATCCATTCGCCGCTCTTGAGAAGTCTCGATCCGTCCTCGAGCAGCTTGGAACCATCGTCGAGCGTCTTGACCGCTTCGGGGAGTTTCTTGATGAGGTAGCCGCTGAAGACCGACGAAAGGCCCGCGCCGATGTAGCTGCCCATGCCGGCGATGCCGAGCGCCGCGCCCGTAGCGATGCGCGGAGCGAGATCGACGGCCATGAGTCCGCCGAGGAACGTGAGGAGGATGCCGACGGCGATGCCGAAAAGAACCATGGCGAAAACATCGAGCCAGAGGCATCCGGCCGGGCCGAACATGAAGATCGAAAGCGCCGTGATGTTCATAAGCCCTGCGATGAACACGAAACCGTCGCGTTTGCCGTTGAAGAACCTGTCGGATATGTAGCCGCATGCGGCCGACGAGAAGCCTCCGACGATGGAATTGACCGATATGACCGTCGCAGCCGTGGTGCTTGCGTAGCCCTTCTTGACCTGGAGGAAGAACATGCCCCAGTCGATGATGGCGTAACGCGTCATCGCAAAAAGCCCGCCGCCTATGGCGACCATCCAGATGGCCCAGTTTCTGAGCGCAAGCATCTGCCCCTTCCTGACGTCGCCCGCAGCGGCCTTCTCGACCGAATCCGGCGGCTCGCCGGCCCATTCTGGCACCGGGGGAAGGCCCTCGCTTTCCGGAGAATCGCGGAAGAACTTCGAAAGAACCGCGACGCCGACAAGTCCGATGAACGCCGCGCCCCAGAAGCCGCTGCGCCACGCCGCGCCGTTGCCGAGATGGCCGTCTACGACCTGCGCGTTCGCATCGAACCACATTCCGGCGTAGACCATGACGATGCTCGTGAGGATGTAGGCGAGCGCCTCGCCGAAATTGTTGGACATCGAGAAGATGCCGTAGAACGTGCCGCGCTCGCGCTTCCTGTACCAGCGGGAAATGCCCACGATGCTGCATGTTGCGCCGCAGGCCTGCGCGAAGCCGTTCACAAACCATACGCCTACGAGGACGAACGCAGGGACGTACCAGCCCACGATGAAGTTCATGAGCGCCGAAACGAACAGCCCGAAACCCATGTACCGGCGGATGTTCGCGCGGTCGGCGAGAAAGCCGTGCGTGATTTTTCCGAACGCGTATGCGAAAAGCATCGCGCTGCCCACCCAGCCGATTTCCTGCGCGGAATACCATCCGCCGTCGATGAGGCTCTTTTTGGTTGCGGAAAACGAAAGCCGGCAGACATAGAATATCGCATAGCCGAACGTCATGGACGCGGCCTGTTCCCAGCGGTAGCGCCCGTAGCGGCGGTCGATTTCTTTCTTGTCGGCGATCCGCGGCGCGGCAGGCGCCTTTTTGAACCAGTTCATGCTTTGTATTCTCCTGTTGTCCTGATTATTTTTCGAAATAGATTCCAAGATTCGCGGCCACGGCGCGATAACCCTCGCGCTTCGGATTGTGCCGGTTCGGAATGACGGACTCCTGCTTCGCGCCGTCCCAGAGGACGATCGTGGCGGAACCGCCGCCGTCCATGTTGAGAGCGTCGGAAGCGCCGGCCGCCTTCAGAACGCGGGCGAGATCCTGCATGGTCGCTCCCATGGAATATCCTTTCTGCCGCCCGTCCACCACGAGCGCGTAGAGCCATCTGCCGTCGGCCGAAAGCCCCAGCGCCGTGCGCGGCGCAACCTCGGGAGTGCGGCGCTTTCTACGCGGCGGAGCGGGAATCTCGCCGGCGCGCAGAATCTGCTCGACGTCGTATCCTGGATGCGCCACAGACACCGAAGGCGCAAGCCGGTCGTCGAGCTTCGACGTGATCTTCGCAGTGTTGTTCGTGTGCACCACGAGCATCGGGCAGCGTTTCCTCGTGCTGGAAACGACCTGTCCTCCGGAGACGAGGAAATTGGTGAAATGCCCGTACTTGTGGTTGTGCGGCTTCTTCCACGGTATCCATGCGGACGTGTTGACCGCAAAGACCATGTTCGTTCCGTTGCGGCGGTGTTCCTCGAGAAAATCGCGCGTCGTCTGGCGCACCGTGTCGACAAGAATTTTCTTTTTCGCGTAGTCCGGCATTGGCTCGCCCCATTCCGCCGCGCGGCCCGTGCCGGTCACGCGCAGGCCAGGAGTCTTCAGATCGACGCGCACGAGATGGTTCGCCATCAGACGCGGCTCGTCGAAATCCACGCAGACATACTCGACGCCCGGCGCGATCGTCTTCGAGCGCGACCAGTCGATTTTGTCAGGGCATCCGGCCGCAAAAGCAGCCGACGCGGATGCCGCCAGAAAAAACACCGCAAATACAGACCTTTTCACCATTGCGGAAATTATATCATTTTTGCGGCCCCACTGCAAACGGCGGGAACGACGGTCACTCTTCGAAATCTCCGTAAAAATCGGAAACGGCCGCCATAGACGCCATTTCGAGAAAAGCCTCTCCTTCGCGCGCAAGAGATTTTTCGTTGCGCGAATATCCACCATATCCGGCGGCAAAGCCAAGCAGAACCGCAATGCCCGCGGCCGCAGGCAAGGCTCGCCTTCTGAACGTCGAAACGATCCCCGTCCATGCCGCCTGCCTGCGGGCGGCCGAAACAATCCTGCGATCGAGCCGCTCCGGCGGCTCGGCCGACATCGCTTTTGCAAGCAGACGGTTGAAACTGGCTTCTTCATTCAAATCCATTGTCATCCTCCCTTCTCCGACAGAATCCCGGCCGCCTTTATTCTGAGCGCGGCCAACGCCCTGTGCATCCTCGAAAGCACCGTCCCGAGGGGCGCGCCCGTCGCGGACGCTATCTCGGCAAACGACATTTCCGCCTGCGTCCTCAGGAGCACGACCTCCCTGTCCGCAGGCGAAAGCGCCGCCACCGCAGCCCTCACCGCCGCAAGCTCCTCCCGACGGACGAGATTCTCGTGCGGAGCGGCGACAAAGGCCTCCGGCACGATTTCCGCCGTCCGGCCTCCGTCATCCGACTGAACGTCGACGGTAAGCTCCGGCGTTTTTTTGCGCATGTCGTCAATGGCGAGATTCCTGGCCGTCCGCCAGAGATACGCCTTGAAATTCCCGCCCGCTTTCCACGATGCCGACGCCTTCACAAGCCTTAGCCACGCCTCCTGGCAAAGGTCTTCAGCGGAAGAAGGACGCATGCCTTTCAAGAACGAGTAAACGGCGAGACGGTGCCTCGAATACAGAATGTCGAACGCGCCGCCGTCGCCGGATGCATAGCAAAGCATCAATTCGTCATCGCTTCTCGTATCTTGCAGAGCCATGCGGGAAACAGAACGGAACCGTCAATCGAGAACGTCTTCGTCCCGCTCGTCATCGCGCTTTTCCGGAGGAGGCGGCGGCGCATCTTCAAAACCGTCCTGGACACGCCTCTTCTTCATGGAACGGCGCTTGCGTGGAGAATCCGGCTCTTCGTCGCCGCCGGGGCGCCTTTTGCCGCCTTCGACAGACGGCCGGCCCTCGTCTCCGCCCCTGCGCATCCGCCCGCGCTTGCGGGCGCCTTCCATGATCAGGCGTTGCGCGGCCTTGATCTGCTCCTGCGTGAGATTGTCGCGGAGAAGCGCCATCGACTGCACCGCCAGACGCCCCTGTTCGGCGCGGAGACGGGCGACTTCGTCTATCTTGGCGTAAATGTCTTCGGCGGAGCAGCTCTTGTCTTTGAGGAATGTTCGCATCATCTTCGCCTGTTCGCGGGAAACCTCGCGGATCTTCTTCTCGGCCTCGAGATTCTTTTTCCGCAGAGCCTTGAGCTCGCTCTGGAGTTTTTTGCAGAGCTCCTCGTCTTCAACACCTATTTTCTCGAGGTTGTCGCCAGAGGCGAGAATCTGCGCGACCCACGGCCCAGCGCCTGGGAGACGTCCCTCTCCGGCGCGGACGCCCTGCCGCCCTTCGCGACCGCATGCGTTTTCGCAATCTCGCGGGGCGCGGTTTTTCTTCGCCTGGCCGCCGTCTGCGGCAACAACCGACGCGACGCACAGCGCCGCAGCAAACGCAACAATGAGTTTCTTCATTTTCTGCTCCTTTTATTTTTACCGCCGTTTGACGGCGGCGAACCGTTGTTTACGTTGCTATATACGGACTTAAGACGGAATTTATTGCAGAAAATTCCGGTCAATCGAGCGTTTTTACCGTAGGGCCCGCACCCGAATACGAATCAAGGCCGCCGACAGCGGAGAAATCGCCGTCTGGTGAAGGCGCGGCCGCCTTGATCTTGGGTCTCTCGCCGAAAAGGACGGTTCCGAGCCTGACGAGCGTGGCGCCCTCTTCCACCGCGACCTCGAAGTCGCCCGACATCCCCATGGAAAGAACCGGCAGCGACGCGCCCGTCTCCTTTTCCAGCGAATCGCGCAAGAGCCTCAACTTTCTGAAATACGGCCGCGCATCCTCGGGATTTTCCGAAAACGGAGCCATCGTCATGAATCCTTCGAGCGTAAGCCGCGGGCATTCGGAAAGAATGTGCGCGACGGCCGCAGGAGCTTCTTCTGGCTTCATGCCGCTCTTGGATTTTTCGCCGGACACGTTCACTTCGAGAAGTATGCGGGGCCTTGCGCCCGTCTCTTCCGCGACGGCGTTTATCCTGTCTGCGAGCTTTTCCGAATCCACCGAATGAATGCAGTCGAAAAGCGCGAGCGCGTGGCGCACTTTGTTGCTCTGCAAATGCCCTATGAGATGCCACTCTGGGCCCGACGGGCACTGCGGTTTTTTCCACGCGGCCTCCTGCACCTTGTTTTCGCCTACGGTGCAAAGCCCCGCGCGCCATGCCTCCTCGACGGTCTCGGGGCCGTGCGTCTTGGTTACCGCCACGATGCCGACGCTGTCGCCGGAACGCCCGGCGCGCGCGGCCGCGGCGGCTATTCTGTCTCTTACGTCTGCAAGAATGTCTTCGAGATTCCTCATCTGTCCTTGTCTCCTGTTCCTCGCCCGGCGACCATGCATGTCGCGGGGTCGGCATGTATTCCATGCATGTATGCGATAAGAAGCCCGTAGTTCACGACCGGCACGCCGGCGGCACGGCAGCGCTCCAGCCTCGCCATAACAGAACGGCGCGTGAGCATGCAGCCGCCGCAGTGGACGACGAGAGCCGGCTTCTCTCCGCGCCCTAAATCGAAATCGCCTCCCGAAGCAAAGACGAAACGCAGCTTTTTCGACGTGAACTTCCCGAGCCAGGCCGGTATTTTCACAGAGCCGATGTCGCCGCACTGCCTGAGATGCGTACATCCCTCGGCGACAAGCACCGTGTCGCCGTCGCGCAGCGTTTTCACGGCTTCGAGCCCTTTGTCGAAAACGGCAAGGTCTCCCTTCGCGCGGGCGAAGAGAATGGAAAACGACGTCAGCGGAATCTCCTTCGGAAGCGCACGGTCTACGGCGGCGAACGCCTGCGAATCCGTTATTGCGAACTTCACCGCTCCGGCAGGCATCTTGGCGAGAAAAACGCCGATGCCGTCCGGCTGGCACACGGCGGCGGTCGCGCCGCCTTCGATTATCTCGCGTATCGCCTGCTGCTGCGGAAGAATGAGCCGCCCTTTCGGCGCCGCCTCGTCTATCGGCGCGATGCACAAAACGACGTCACCGGGGCGGACGAGACCGTCAAGAAGCGGTTTCTGCCGCTCGGCCGGCACGGTTTGCGCGAGCCGGTGCAGAAGTTCCGCGACGCCTTCTCCCGTTCTGGCAGATACGGCATGCTCTCCTTCTGTCGAGGCAAACGACGCGGCGAGATCTTTTTTCGTCCGCACCGTGACGAGCGGTATGCCCATGCGCGAGCATTCGGCGGCGACACGCTTCTCCGCCTCGAGCGCCGCCGCTCCGCAAGGC
>JAFWBO010000029.1 GCA_017507065.1 Kiritimatiellia bacterium
ACGGGCGGATTCGGGACGAGGAAGACCGACGCGTTCATTTTCGCGGCGAGGAAGGCCATATCGCTTTCGCGCAGAACGGTCTGGGACGGCCCCGCGCCGGATGCGGACCGCACCGCTTCGATCGTGTTCACGAGCGGCACCACGGCGAGGCCCATGGGCGTGGAAATTTCTCTGCGGGCCGTGGAAACTTTTGTGGAATCGACGCAGGCGGCGCTGCCGATGCAGCCCGGGATGCGTTCGCTGATGCTTCTGCCGCTGTATCATATTTTCGGTATAGCCGCCACCTATACGATGCTCGCATCCGGCGTCGCGCTCGGGGTGTGCCCGGATTTCCGCCGCGTCTATGCGGCGTTCGAGCGGTTCAGGGTCAATTTCGCTTTTCTCGTGCCGGCGGTCGCCGACATTCTGGCCGCAAAGATCGCGCATTCCGGGAAAAGCGCCGAAGAAGCGTTTGGCTGGCCCATAGACTGGATTTTGACCGGAGGGGCTCCGCTTCAGCGCCGGACATATGAAAAGCTCAACGCCCTCGGCGTGAAAACGATATGCGGCTACGGGCTTACGGAGACGGCCGCCTGCTGTTCGATGTCGTTTTCCTCCGACGAGCCCAGGGTTTGCAGCGCAGGCAAGGTGTCGACGGCTCCCGGGGTGGAGCTTAAAGTCTCGGACGGAGGAGAGATCCTCGTTAGAGGCCCGTGCCTGATGAAAGGATATTTCAAAGATCCCGAGGCCACGGCGAAGGTGATGGACGGCGACGGCTGGTTCCACACCGGAGATACCGGGACGATCGATCGGGACGGATATGTCTGGCTCAAGGGGAGATTGTCGAGGACGATCGTCATGTCTTCCGGCAAGAAGGTGGCGCCCGAGGAGCTTGAAGAAAAAATCTCGGCGCTTCCCGGAGTGATAGAGGTCGTGGTTTCCGGCGACGGAGAAACGCGCGAGATACTCGCCGAAGTCTATGCTTCGGTTCCGGACGAATCGGTGCGACGCGCCGTGGCCGCGCTGAACAAGATTCTCCCCGTGTACAAGAGAGTGACAAAAGTGGTCGTGCGCAGGGAACCGTTCCCGCGCACGGCATCCGGCAAGATTTCCTTGGCTCGCCGCTGATTCCCGCTCCTTTCCGGCCGAACACGGCGTCTCTTCTCCTCGCCCAGGCGGAAAGGCAGACGCAATGCAGCATCATCCGCAGAAGAGGCGAAAAACATGTGGAAGACGGGCGGCACGGGTGGAAACAGAAGAACCTGAAAGGCTTTCAGAGATGGAAAAAAGGACGAAAAAAAAGAAACCGGCAGGGCGGACGGCGGCCGGAGAAACGCCGGACGGATGCTGGGCGGGAGAAGGCTCCGGGACGGTGATTCTCGCCAACGGAGCTTTTCCGAGGAAAGGCGGCCTGCCAAGACGTCTGCTCGAGTCGGCCGCGAGGGTGGTCTGCTGCGACGGCGCGGCGGACGCATACAGGAAACATACGGGCAAGGAGCCGTTCGCCGTCGTGGGAGATCTCGATTCCGTCAAGGGGAGCTTTGCCAATACGGTCGAAATTCCGTCGCAGGAAACGAACGATCTCGAAAAAGCCGCCAGATGGTGCCGCGACAACGGTCTCGGAACGCCTGTTGTAGTCGGGGCTTTCGGCAAACGCGAAGATCATTCCATAGGAAATGTTTTCAAGGCTCTCGATCTCGGCCTTGAAATCGTGTCTGAATGCGGCAGGTTCGTTCCGGTCGAGGGGACAAGACGCATAAGAACCTGGAAAGGCGCGCCGGTTTCGGTGTTTGCGCCCGATCCGGAGACGCGCATGTCGTCGTCCGGGCTCGAATGGCCGCTCGACGGCGTCAGATTCAGAAACATCCATTGCGCCGTTCTGAACCGCGCCACGTCTGACGAAGCGGTTTTTTCGGCAAACAGGCGCGTTTCGGTCTTCATCGGCATTGAAAAAAGACGGTCAATAGTGTAAAATACGCAAAACGCATTACTGCAAGGAGATGCTATGAACAAATATCTGGATAAATTCATGGAGACCTTCCCGTTCGAAGGTTTGACATACGACGACGTCACGCTTGTCACGCAATACGCCGATTTCCTGCCCGACGAAGCATCGCTCGAAACAAAACTTACAAGCCGCATCAAGATGAAAATCCCGTTCATGTCTGCGGCGATGGATACTGTCACCGAAGCGCCCATGGCGATAGCGATGGCTCTCGCGGGCGGCATAGGCGTGATCCACAAAAACCTCGAGGAGGACGATCAGGCGGCCGAAGTCCGCAAGGTGAAGAACTATCTCAACGGGCTCATCTCCTCGCCGGTGTGTTTCCACGCCGACGACGACATCAGCTTCCTCAGGAGCGAAAAGCGCCGCATGGGGCTCAAGTTCAACGGCTTCCCCGTGCTCGACTCGAAAGAGCGTCTCGTAGGCATGATAACATCGAGCGACATGCGCTTCGCCCCGATGGATGCGATGAAGCTCAGAGATGTCATGCAGAAGGCTCCGATAACCGCCGCGCCAGGGACATCGCTCAAGAAGGCGTACGATCTCATGCGCACCGCGAAGGTCGGCAAACTTCCGCTCGTCGACAAGGCGGGCAGGGTTGTCGGGCTCTACAGCTTCACCGATGTGCAGCGCCTCGTCGAAAACAAGAACCCGACATACAACTGCGACGACGAATTCCGCCTCATGGTCTCGGCGTCCGTGTCGGGCGGCAAGGGCGACATAACGAGGCTCGAGAAGCTTGTCGAAGCGGGAGTCGACGTCGTCGTAGTGGATTCGGCGCACGGCCACTCCAAGGGTATAATGGACATGACGAAATACATCGTCAGACATTTCCCCGATATCGACGTCATAGCGGGCAACATCGCCACGGGCGAAGCGGCCCTCGCTCTTGCGAAGTGCGGCGCCCACGCCGTCAAGGTCGGCATCGGCCCCGGCTCCATCTGCACGACACGCGTCGTGTGCGGCGTCGGCATTCCGCAGCTTACGGCTGTCTACAGCGCGTCGAAAGCCCTCCGCGGCAGCGACGTCGCGGTGATAGCCGACGGCGGCATCAAACTTTCGGGCGATGTCCCGAAGGCGATAGCGGCCGGCGCGGATTCCGTGATGCTCGGCTCCGTCCTCGCCGGCACCGAGGAAAGCCCGGGAGAGAAAATCTACCAGAACGGCCGCCAGTATGTCGTCTACCGCGGCATGGGTTCGATGGCCGCGCTCAAGAACGGCAAGGGATCGCGCGCGAGATATTTCCAGGACAACGAGGCCGAAGACGATCTCGTGCCGCAGGGCATCGAGGGGATGGTCCCGTTCTCCGGCCCGGTGAAGGGAATCATGACGCAGTTCTGCGGCGGCCTCAGGGCATCGCTCGGCTACTGCGGCGCGAAGACGGTCAAGGAGCTGCAGGAGCGCGGGCGCTTCTACCGCGTCACCGCCGCCGGCCTGCGCTAAGAATGGCCGCACGACATAACGATAACGAAGGAAGCGCCGAACTACAGGGCATGACGCCTTTTCCCCGACGCCGGGCACACAGGAGATGCAGATGATATCCGACCAGATCAAAAAAGGAAACGAACGCGCTCCGCACAGAAGCCTTCTCTACGCGTGCGGGCTCAAGA
>JAFWBO010000030.1 GCA_017507065.1 Kiritimatiellia bacterium
ACGGCAAGCGGCTCGAAGACAAAACCGGAGACAGCCCCGAGAAGGCCGGCCGTCACCGCAAAACCTACAAGCGGAACAACGAGCCAGTTGACGAAAAGAGCAGCGACCGACACTCTGCCGAACACCGCGGCTGAAACAGGCGCCCCCGCATACCACGCTACGGCCGAAAAAGCGAAAGCCCCGGCAAAAGCGCGGCGGAGACCGTCGGCGCGCTTCCCGCGCACGGATGCAGAAAACGCGGCGAGCGCGAACGTGACCGCAAACGAGAAAACGGCTCCCGGCTCCGTCATGACGCGCAAGTCTGCCGCGCTCGCGAGAAAAAACGCCGCCGAGACCGCGCACACTGCGCTCGGACGGCGCCAGAACAGGGAAGACGCAAAATAGACAAGCGTCATGACAAGCGCCCTTACGGCGCTCGGCGGCGCACCTGCGACGGCCACGTAAACAGCCGTGGCCGGGACGAGCGGGAACACGAGAAAACGGCGCGACACGCCGACAAGCTGCAGAAAACGGGCGAAAAGAAACGCCACCGTCATTACATGCAGCCCTGAAACAGCAAAGACATGCGAAGTGCCGGCGCGGGCGTAGACGCGCATATCCGCAGCAGGCATCTCCGCCGAACGCCCGAAAAGAAGAGACCCCAGAACGACTGCGACGCCGCGCCTGTCTTCAAGCCCCTTCGCCGACGAACGCGCAAGCGAAGCGCGCAGCGCCGCGCATCGCCGCACGGCCCGCCCCGCGAGAGTGCGGCCTGCAAACTCCGCCCCGGCTCCCCTGCCCTTCACGACCAGCGCCCTGCGGCCCGTGCGCGCATCCGCATCTCGGGAAAGCCAGCCTGTGACACGCATCAAATCCCCGCGCAGAGGCGGGCGTTCCAGCAACGGCATGACAACCTTCACTCTGACGCCCCACATATCGCCGGGAAACGCGCACATCGCATCGCCGCCGCGGGCGCTGAAAACGCGGGCGTCCTTCTCGACCTCCACAAGGACGTCCCTGGCGCGCCCCCGGGAAAGCTCGAGAATCCCGTCGAGCGTCTCGCGCGATCCGCATTCCGAGGCCATGGCGGCGGCGAGCGCCGTCAAAAACACGGGGACGAGATACCAACGCGGCAGACACGCCCCGAACATGGCAAACGCGGCGACGGCGGCCGCGGCGAGGGCGAGCGGCCATGCGCCGCAGACGTCGCCCGACGAAAATCCGACATACTCTCCGGCGGCGGCCGCGGCGGATGCGAGAAGCCAGTTCTTTTCCGTTTCCGTCATGGCGAAAGACATTTACTCCTTTCGCCGGATATGATACGCCAAATCCGAAAACGGATTCGGACACAATCAGGACGTCCGCGTCAGAATATTTGCAGTTCTTTCGACTTGTCGCGCGGCATGGCCGCGGCGAAAACGCTCGCGCGCGCGCCGTCGCGAAGGCAGCTCACCTCGACAGGTTCCGCCGACGAAGCGGCCTTTGAATAGGAAACGACTATTCCCGCGGCCGCGGAAAGATCGCTTTCCGAAACAAGACGCGGAACGATGGCCGAAGGCCCGGAAGCCGAAGCGCATTCCATGAAAATCCCGAGATCGGAATTTTCTCTGAGGACGGCGTTCTCCTTTTCGTCGCGGCCGAGAATGAGCGAACTTCCGGCCGGCAGTCTGAAACGGCGCGCGGTGACTATGAGATCCACGAGCCGGCGGTTGTCCAGCCCCTCGTGATTCATCAGATCCGCCAGGCGTCGCGCGAAACCGGCTTCCGTGAGCTTGCATCCTCCGGCGGGCGAAGGAAATTCGGAAAGACCGAATTCCGCCGCGAGCGCGAGCTGCCTGTCGCGGCGGCGGCCGGAAATGTCGAGAAGCATGTCGCGGTCGAGAAGCCCTTCCGTCTCGGGAAGAGTCGGTTCGAGGAGCCTGGCGGATAGCGGGCGGACGAGCCTGCCCGCGAGCGCAGCCGTTTTTTCGACTATGCCGAGGGCCTGCCTGTTCTGGCTCATCGGCCGCTGG
Source organism: Kiritimatiellia bacterium (assembly GCA_017507065.1). Lineage (GTDB taxonomy): Bacteria > Verrucomicrobiota > Kiritimatiellia > RFP12 > UBA1067 > UBA1067. The sequence continues at coordinate 1,992 of JAFWBO010000030.1, forward strand.
CCGAGGACTTCTCCGGTAGAGACGAAATCGAACCCGAGGCGCGACATCATCTCCCCGGCCCGGCGGATCATCGTCGCATGGCAGTCGATGCAGGGGTTCATTGCGGAGCCGAATCCGTGCGGAGGATTTTTCAGGAGCGCTATCTCGTCATCGGTGAAATCCACGACATGCAGCTTCACGCCGAGCGCGGAAGCCGCCTTCTTCGCCGAAGCCGCGGAGAAAAAGGGCGTTTCGAAAACGATGCATTCCATGCAGGCCCCGGCCCGCTCCAGCACCTTGACCGCGAGCTGGCTGTCGAGACCGCCGCTCAAGAGACTCAATCCTCTCGCTTTCGCTTTTCCCATGTTGCGCTTTCCTTCGTGCGATCCTATCCGAGCCTCGCCGACGCATAGCGGTCGAGACCGGCGATGTCCTTGGAAATTTCCACGTCCGTGAAACCCGCCTCTTCCATAAGCGCCGCGACGGCTCCGCCCTGGTCGAAACCGATTTCGAAAAGAACGCCGCCGCCGCTCTTCAGAAGATTGAACGCGTCCGCAAGATATCTGCGGTAGAAATCGAGCCCGTCGGCTCCGCCGTCGAGAGCGATGCGCGGCTCGAAATCGCGGACGTTCCTGTCGAGCGAGGCTATGCTTCCTGTCGCGATGTACGGCGGATTGGAAACTATGAGATCGAAAATCTCCGGCTCGTCGAAGCCGTCGAGACCGTCCATCTCCATCAGCGACACCCTCTGCGAAAGCGAAAGCCTCTCGGCGTTCTCTTTCGCGAGCGACAGCGCTTCGGCGCTTACATCCGTGCCGATGAACACGCCGTCGCCCTTGTATTCGGAGGCTATGGAAAAGATTATCGCGCCCGTGCCCGTGCCTACGTCGGCCACGACGGGACGCGCGGAGGAAGACCTGCCGAGAACGGCAAGCGCTTTCGTCACGAGATCCTCGGTCTCGGGACGAGGTATGAGAGCGCGGCGGTCGCACTTGAGCGTCAGCGTCCTGAAATCCCATTCGCCGAGAACATATTGCAACGGCTCGCCCGACGAAAGACGCTTCATCGCGCGACGCATGGCTTCGAGCTTAGGCTCGGCGGCGGCTTCTCCGGAATGCCGCCTGACATCTCCGCGCTTCACGCCGAGAAGCCTGGCCGCGAGAAGCTCGGCGGCGAGGGACGGAGAATCCACCCCTTTCGCGGCGAGAAACGAACCGGTTCTGGCAATGACTTCAGACCAGAGCAAAAAAGCCTCCCACGGGGCGCGGCGCCGTCAGAACGGCATATCGTCGAGATCGCCCGCGTCGATCGGGATGTCGGGCGCTTCAGGCACGGGGACTGGCTCGTTCGACGTCCCGTCGGAATTGAGAACCTCGATCTTGAGCCCGGTGAGATCGACGAAATACTGCACGCCCTTCGGCCCTTCCCAGCGGCGGCCGTCGACGGCGAAGCGCACCTTGACGCGCTGGCCCTTGGAAATGCCGTCGAGAAGCTGGCAGTTGTTCTTCTTGAACGTGAATTTGACAGGGTTGGGATAGCGGCTCTCGGAATCGATGTCGTTGCCGACGATCACGTCTCGCTTTGAAAACCCCGAATCGAACGTCTGCGTTTTGAGAACTTCCTCCACAACGCCCGTATAGTCGAAAAGTGCCGACATGTGTCACTCCCCTTTTTTTGCTTTCAGTTCTTTTACGTCTGTTTTGATTTTCGAAACCATCTTCGGCAGGAGAACTCTCGCGCCGAAATCCTTCATGCTCTCGCACGGAGTCCCGATCACGTATTTGACGGAACCGTCGAGAGACTGCGGCACGCCGGCCTGCGGCCCCACCTGCACGCCGTCGGCGATTTTAATATGCCCGGAAATGCCTGCCTGGGCCCATATGAGGCAGCCGCATCCGATCTCCGTCGATCCTGCGATGCCCGACTGCGCGATAAGACCGGAATACCCCTTTATCTTGACGTTGTGCCCTATCTGGACGAGATTGTCTATCTTCGTCATGGGGCCGATGTACGTGCGCCCGATGCGCGCGCGGTCGATCGTGGTGTTGGAGCCTATTTCGACGCCGTCGCCGATCTCGACTATGCCTAGCTGCGGAATCTTCTCTATGTAGACAGACCCGTCCTCCCGGCGGCCGTTGTTGAACCCGTAGCCGTCGCCGCCGAGCCGCACTCCGCAGTGAAGAATGCATTCGCGCCCTACGACGGTCCCCTCGCGCAGCGTGACCTGCGGATAGATGTGCGTCTTTGCGCCGACCTTGCAGTTCTCGCCGATGAAAACCTGCGCTTCGATCACGGCGCCGTCGCCTATGACGGTGTTTTTCTCGATCACCGTCCAGGGCCCGATATAGACGCCCTCTCCGAGACTCGCCGAAGGATCTATCACCGCGGTCGGATGCACCGACGGCTTTCTCTCCGGTTCGGGCGGGGCGAAGATCGCCGCCGCCGCCATGCACGCATGGTTGGGGTCGTCGACCCTTATGACAGAACAGGGAGGAAGTTCATGCGCCCAATCGCGCGGAAGAAGCACGGCAGAAGCCTTCGTCGAGGCGACGGCTTTCACATGCTTCGGATCTTTGCAGAAACTCAAATCGCCGGCGCGCGCCTCGTCGAGGCCCGCAGCCGCGACGAGCTCGACATCCTCCCCTTCGAGAGTTCCGCCGATGCGCCCGCAAAGCTCGCTCGCTTTCATCTTATTTCTTCGCTTTCTGCTTCTTCTGGCCCTGCTTGCCGTCGTCTTTTTTCTTGGCGTCCTTGCCGTCTTCTCCCGAAGAGGCTTCGGCCGAAGGCCTCACGGCCTTGGAAGGATCGACGCCCATCTCCTTGAGGACGCCGTCGGTGACGTCGAGCGAGCTCTCCGCGAACGCGGCGGCCGTCCTGTCGAAAACTGCGCAGTAGCCGTTGGCCTTTGCATAGGCGGCGATCTTTTCGTTGATGTCGCTCATCTGCACCTTGAGAAGACGCGCTTCGAAATCGGCCAGCTCGCGTTGGGCGCGCATCGCCTCTTCGCGCATGTTCTGCTGCACGGAGATGTAGCGTTTCTGAATGAGCGACATGTCCTTTTCTATTTTCGCCTTGGCCGCGGCGGAAAGCATGGGATTGCGGTAGCTTTCCGCGAGCTTGCGGCCCTCTTCCTCGATGCTCTCGGCCTGCGAGCGCATGTCGTCTATCGTTTTCTGGCTGTCGGCATCCTTGCCTTCGAGAAGTTTTCTGTTCGTCTCGTAGCTCGCGTGGTTTCTCACGAGCACCATCATGTCAACGACGCCGATCTTCGTCTCGGCGAAAACGTGTCCTGCGGCCGCCAGCGCCGCGACAAGAATCAATTTCTTCATTTTTCCCTGCTTCCGTTGTGATTCGCGCCCGACCGTCGGGCGGAAATGTTGTTGCGATATTCTACAATATTCTGCGCCATATTTCAATATTCAAGACGTCGTTTCACGGC
>JAFWBO010000031.1 GCA_017507065.1 Kiritimatiellia bacterium
GCCATCGCCTTCACGGTCGAGGGCTTGAGAGCTCCGAACTTGTCGCCGAAACGTATGACGACGGGAGCTTCGGCGATCTTGGCTCCGCTCCCGGCCGCTATCGCGAGAAGTTCGAGATCGAATGCGTATGTTTTAACAAGCATCCTCGCGAGCGCTTCGCCGAGGACTTCGCGCCGGAAAAGCTTCATCCCCGTCTGCGTGTCGGTTATCTTCAAGCCGACGAAAAGCCTGACGAGCGTGAAATACACCCAGCTGACGATGCGCCGGTGCCAGGGATACTGGACGACGGACATCGGGTGGCGCTTCGAGCCGACGACGACATCCGCCCCCGACGACTTCATTTCAGCGAAAAAGAGAGGCGTCTGCTTCGGATGGATGTCGAGGTCTCCGTCGAGAAGAAGAACGTATTCGCCGCTCGAAGCCTCGAAGCCGGCCTTGAGAGCCGCCCCCTTCCCCGAATTGGAGGAAAGCCTCACCGGCCTGCATGTGACGACGGCGTCCGCGGCGGCGCCGATTCCGTCTGCCGCCCTGAGACACGCCTCCCACGTGCCGTCGCAAGAACCGTCGTCCACCGGAAGAAGCTCCGTGCGCACGCCGTGTTCTTCGAAAAGCCGCGCCGTTTCTTCAAGATTGGTTTCTATCGTCGAAGCGAGATTGTATACGGGCATAACCACCGAGAGACGGCCGGCTCCTACCGTCTCCCTGGTCAACGCCCATTTCTCTTCAAGCTTCGTCATGACGTTCAGATTCCGAGCTCGCCCTGGCGGGACACCGGCTCGAGCCCGAGACGTTTCCATGCGAGGGGCGTGGCTACGCGTCCTTTCGGAGTGCGTTCGAGATAGCCTTCCATTATGAGGAACGGCTCGTACGCCTCCTCTACAGTGTCGGCCTCTTCGCCGACGGACACGGCTATGGTGGAAAGCCCCACCGGGCCGCCTCCGAATTTGACGCATATCGTTTCAAGTATGCGCCTGTCCATGTCGTCGAGCCCGTTCGGATCTATTTCAAGAAGCCCGAGCGACTCTTCGGCCACTTTCGCGGTGATGAAATTGCCGGCCTTGACCTGAGCGTAGTCTCTCACCCTCTTGAGAAGATTGTTCGCGATGCGCGGAGTGCCGCGCGCGCGGCGCGCGATTTCGAGAGCTCCGCCGGAATCGATGTCGACGCCGAGCTTGGCCGCGCTCCTTTCGATGATTTCCGAAAGATCCTCTGGCTGGTAGTAGTCGAGCCTGTTCACGAGGCCGAACCTCGCGCGGAGCGGAGCCGCGATCAGGCCGATGCGCGTCGTCGCGCCGACGAGCGTGAAGCGCGGCAGTTCGAGCCGCACCGACCTCGCGTTGGGCCCTTGGTCGATCATTATGTCGATGGAATAGTCTTCCATCGCCGAGTAAAGATATTCTTCCACCGTTTTCGCCATGCGGTGAATTTCGTCTATGAATACGATGTCTCCCGGTTCGAGAGATGTCAAAAGCCCCGCGAGATCGCCGGGCTTGGTGATAACCGGGCCGGACGTCGTCTTGACGTTGACGCCCATGGCCGCGCCGAGAATATACGACAAAGTCGTCTTGCCTAGGCCGGGCGGCCCGGAAAAAAGAACATGATCGAGAGATTCTCCGCGTTCTTTGGCCGCCTTCACGGCGAGTTCAAGCCTGTCGCGGACTTTCTTCTGGCCTACGAACCCGTCAAAATCGACAGGACGCAGCCTGTTGTCAAAAGCTGCGTTGCGAATGTTGAGTTCTTCGCTTTTCCTTAAAGTTTCCATTGTCTGATATTATACCATAAATCCCTTCAGGCCTCCTCAAGAAATTTGGATGCAGACAGATCAGCGCCTGCGCTGACAGACGGAGCTCGCCTCGGCGACAATCCGGCGCCGGCTTCTCTTGCCGGACCTCAAGCCTGTGGCGAGCCGAGCGCGGCCTTTATTCTGTCGATCATATCCGCATATTCGGAGACGGAGAGGAACTTGCGTTTGGGATTCATCGCAAAGACGCCACCCCATTCGAATTCGTCGTCCGCATATTTCGGCACAAGGTGGAAATGAAGGTGGTGGCCGGTGTCGCCGTAGGCGCCGTAATTCACCTTGGTTGGCTTGAAGACGGCATGGAGCGCTTTCGCGACGCGATCGACGTCGGCAAAAAACGCATTCCTCTCGTCGTCGGCGAGCGCTGTGATTTCGCTCACATGCAGTTTAGAGGCGACAATAACGCGTCCGCGGTGACTCTGCTCTTTGAAGAGATACACCTTCGAAGCGTAAAGTTCGCATATTTTGATACCGAACACGGC
>JAFWBO010000032.1 GCA_017507065.1 Kiritimatiellia bacterium
ATTCCTTAACGCGCAGTACTTCTCGCGCGCATTCTCCGCGGCGTTCGGCAAGACGCCCGACGCGTGGAGGAAAAGCGTCTGCGAAAAACAGGCGCGTCTGCGTCAATAAGCCGATCGGCCATGACGGCGCATGCTCCGTTGCAGGCAACGGCGCTAGCGATCATTTGCCGCGCCTCATTGCAACGGGAAATTCGATTCTGTGCGGAATGCGGCGCGACTTTCCGCTTGCGCATTCTGCGCCCCACGCATCGATTTTTGCGCATATCCTGTCGAGCGTCCGCTCCGCCTTTTCGCCTTCAAGGGCGCATTGCCATACGACAATCAGATTCCAGCCGGCGTCGCGCCATGCTTGTTCGTTGCGATGGTCGCGTTTGACGTTTTTCGACCACTTCTCCATCCAAAAGGCGATATTCGACTTCGGCATGGTCGAATCCTTGCAACCATGCCTGTGCCAGAAGCATCCGCGCACGTCGATTATCGTCTTCGCCTTTGGAATCACAATGTCCGGTTTGCCACGGAAACGCTTGTCGCACACCCTGTACCGCCAACCGCAGGCGAAAAGCCGCTTCCTGACGAGGATTTCCGGCAACGTGTCTTTGCCGTGTATCTTCGCCATCAACCGGCTGCGCTGCTCTGGAGAGATTGTATCCATTTAAAGGTTGGCAAGCCGCTTTGGGTTGAGCCGGATGCGCCCATCCCGCGACATGAGCGGAACCTGCGACTTTCCGTCGTTGGTCGTATAAAGTATGATTTTGTTTTCCTCTTCTGCCATCAGTCATTCCTTGTCAAGCCGTCTCGATGCACTCGACATTGAAGGACTCCTTCAGCTCCAGGCACTGCCTCTCGTGCCTTGCGACAATCTTTTCAAGTTCTTCAGCGTTCATTTCTATTTTCCCACGTGTCCATCTTATTGCTCCGGCAATTAAAGGGTTTGATTTGCATCAGGGAGGGACGGGCTCTGTCCCGTCCGTCATATGCGGCCGCGACGGAGCGCGGCCCTCCCGGGCGGGCTGCACGTCCTACTTGGCGAACCGGGCGGAATTCCGCTCAGATTCTTGAAGCTATCTCGTCCCCGAGGCGATCGGTCGAGACGCGCGTCCAACCCTCGCGCGCGACATCCGGCGTGCCGATGCGCTCCGAAAGAACACTGCCTACCGCCTGCTCGACGGCCGCGGCGGCTTCCGGCAGTCCGAATGAAATGCGCAGCATCATCGCGGCGGACAGAATCGTCGCCACAGGATTGGCGACGCCTTTTCCGGCTATGTCGGGGGCAGAGCCGTGGATCGGCTCGTACATGCCGAACCCTCCCGCCCCCAGCGAAGCGGACGGGAGCATCCCGATCGACCCCGTCGTCTGCGAAGCTTCATCGGAAAGAATGTCGCCGAACATGTTTTCCGTCAGAATCACGTCGAACTCGGACGGGGCGCGCATCAGCTGCATCGCCGCATTGTCTACATACATGTGTTCGAGCGAAACATCGGGGAAATCCTCCCGGGCGATCCGTCCGACCGTTTCGCGCCAGAGGCGCGATGTCGCCAGGACGTTCGCCTTGTCGACGCTCGTCACGCGCCCACTCCGCTTGCGGGCGAGGGCGAACGCAACGCGGGAGATGCGGTCGATCTCGTCTTTTGAATACGCCATCTCGTCGCATGCGCGCGCACCGTCTTCCGACAAAACGTGTCTCCCGAAATAAACGCCGCCAGTCAACTCGCGGACGATCACCACGTCGACACCGCGCGCGACGACTTCGCCCTTGAGCGGACTCGCGTCTTCGAGGCCGGGCCACATCTTCACCGGACGGATGTTGGCGAAAAGCCCGAGTTCCGCGCGCAACGTCAGAAGCGCCCGCCGCTCCGGACGCAGTTCCGGAGCCAAAAAGTCCCATTTCGGCCCGCCGACGGCGCCGAGAAGAACGGCGTCCGCCGACTTTGCGGCCGCAAGCGTCTCGTCGGGGAGCGCATCATGCACCAGATCGTAAGCCGCGCCTCCGACAGGACGCTCGTCGAACGCGAACGTCACGCCGAAACGCCTGCCAGCGGCCTCGAGCGCTTTGAGCGCCTGAGCGGTGATTTCCGGCCCGATGCCGTCGCCGGCAAGAACCGCGACGGTGAATTTTTCCGATTTCATTTCTGTCCTTTCTCTTTTTCCGCGCTCAAGCGTCTGAAATACGCGGCAAGCCCTCATGCCTCGATGAGATCGCGCATGAACGGCGGGAACGGCTCCGCCGAAAATGTCCGTCCGGTTGTCACGTCCGTGATTTTCCCGGCTGCGAGATCGACCTCCACGACATCCCCGCCCGCGATCGCTTCCGCCGCCTCCGGGCACTCGAGGATCGGGAGCGCTATGTTTAGCGCGTTCCTGTAGAATATGCGCGCGAACGAAGCCGCTATCACGCATGCGACGCCGCTCGCTTTTATTGCAAGCGGCGCATGCTCGCGCGACGAACCGCATCCGAAATTGCGTCCGGCGACGATGATGTCGCCCTTCCCGACCATCGCTGCAAAGGATGCATCTATATCCTCCATGCAGTGCCGCGCAAGTTCCTTCTCGTCCTGCGTGTTCAGATAACGCGCCGGGATTATTACGTCGGTATCGACGTTGTCGGCGTATTTGAAAACTTTGCCTTTTGCGTTCATGTTTTTCTCTCTCCCAGTTTCAGCCGCGATCAAAGCTCGTCCGGCCCGGCGATGCGCCCGGCCACCGCGCTCGCCGCCGCGACGGCGGGCGAAGCGAGATAAACCTCGCTTTCCACGTGTCCCATGCGGCCTACGAAATTCCTGTTCGTCGTCGCGACGCATCTCTCGCCCTTCGCGAGGATGCCCATGTGCCCGCCGAGACACGGCCCGCACGTAGGGGCGGAAACGACGAACCCGGCCTCGACGAAAATCCGCAGGAGCCCTTCCCTGTCTGCGTCGAGCCAGATCTTCTGCGTCGCGGGAATGACTATGCCCCTCACGCCGTTTTTCACCTTGCGCCCCTTGACTGTCGCCGCGGCGGCACGCAGATCTCCGAGCCGCCCGTTCGTGCAGCTGCCGATCACCACCTGGTCGATGGCGATGTCGCCCATTTCCGAAACCTTCCTCACGTTCGACGGCAGATGCGGACAGGCGACCACGCTTTCAAGCGACGAGAGATCTATCTCCACCGTCCTTGAATAACACGCGTCGGGATCGGCCTCGAACACGCGCGGCTTTTTCGCGCCGTGGGCAGAAAGATATTCGAGCGTGGCGGCATCTGCCGGGAATATCCCGTTCTTCGCACCGGCCTCGATCGCCATGTTCGCGATCGTGAACCTGTCGTCCATCGAAAGCGCCGCCACTCCAGGCCCCGCAAACTCGAGCGACTCGTATCTGGCGCCATCGACGCCGATCAGCCCGATCAGATGGAGAATTACATCCTTGCCGGAGACATGCGGCCTCAGGACGCCTGAAAGACACACCTTTATCGCCGACGGCACTCTGAACCACGTCTTGCCGGTTGCCATCCCGCAAGCCATGTCTGTAGAGCCGATTCCCGTCGAGAATGCGCCGAGCGCGCCATATGTGCACGTGTGGCTGTCGGCGCCGATAACGAGATCGCCTGCCGTCACGAGCCCCTTCTCTGGCAGGAGCGCATGCTCGATGCCGCAGTCGTGGCCGACTTCAAAGAGGTTTGTTATTCCCTGCTCGATGCCGAATTTGCGCATGACGGCGCACTGGGTCGCGGCCTTGATGTCCTTGTTCGGCGTGAAATGGTCGGGAACGAGCGCGATTTTGTCCCTGTCGAACACGCGTTTGTTTCCGAAATCGGCGAATCGCCCTATCGCCACCGGCGCGGTAATGTCGTTCCCGAGAACGAGATCGAGCGTCGCCATAACCAGCTCTCCCGGCCGCACCTCTCGCCGTCCGGCGTGGGCGGCAAGAATCTTCTGACTCATCGTCATTGCCATTGCGTCATCTCCTTTCCGTGTCTCAACGGTCGGTCCGGCCGCTCAAGAGGTCGTCTTCAAACGAATGCTGCATCTTCGACGCGGCCCCGGTGCCGAGAGACGTCGAGCCTGCATCAAGCATTTTGTTGACGGCATCGAGCGTGGAGAGAATCGAGCCTTCGATAATGTCGGTCGAGACGCCGCGCCCGCGGTAAGTGCCTGTCGCGTCGGAAATCTTGACCAGCACTTCACCGAGCGCGTCGCGGCGCTCGGTCACGGCCTGTATCTGGTAGTCTTCGAGAGCGAACGCGTGTTTGACGATCTTTTCCACCGCACGTATCGCCGCGAATACAGGCCCGGTGCCGAAAGCCGAATCGGTCACGATTTTCCCGTCGCGCTCGAGCGTCACGCACGATGTAGAATACATGCCGCTGCCCGTGTTGACGATGTATCCTTTGAGCTTCCACTCCTGCGGCGAAGGAGCGTGGCGAGCCTCGTTCGATTCCACAAGCGCGATGATATCGCGGTCCTGCACCGTCTTCTTCTTGTCGGCCAGTTTCTTGAATTCGCCGAAGAGCCGCTCCACATCGGAGTCGTCAAGCGAATAGCCGAGTTCCGCCAGACGCCCGGCGAAAGCGTGCCGCCCGGAATGCTTGCCGAGGACGAGCCCTGTCTTCATGACGCCGACGGACTCCGGCGTCATGATTTCGTACGTCGCGGCGGCCGCCAGAACGCCGTGCTGATGTATTCCCGACTCGTGGGTGAACGCGTTCGCGCCGACAATCGCCTTCGACGGCGATGTCTTGACACCAGTGATCGAGGCAAGCAGGTTCGCGGTCTTCATGATCTCCGGCGTTCTTACGCCCGTCTCGAGTCTGTAGACGTCGCGGCGTGTCTTGACGGCCATCACCACCTCTTCTATCGCGGCGTTTCCGGCACGCTCTCCTATGCCGCACACGCATCCTTCCACCTGCCGTGCGCCGGCTTCGACGCCAGCGAGTGAATTGGCGACGGCAAGCCCAAGGTCGTCGTGGCAGTGGACGGAAATCACGGCTTTCGATATATTCGGAACTCTCTCCCTCACGTCCGCCACCATGGCGCGCATCTCGCCGGGCATCGCGTAACCCACGGTATCGGGAAGATTGACCGTGGTCGCGCCAGCCGCGATAACGGCTTCGACTACCCGGCACATGTAGTCGCGGTCTGTCCTGGATGCGTCTTCGAGCGAAAATTCCACGTCTCCGCAGAGATTGCGCGCATAGCGCACCGCTGAAACGGCACGCTCCAGCGCGGCATCGCGCGACATCCTGAGTTTGTGTTCGAGATGGATGTCGCTCGTCGCCAGAAACGTATGGATGCGCGGACGGGCCGCCTCTTTGACCGCATTCCAGGCGGCATCGATGTCTTTCACGAGCGCGCGGGAGAGCGAAGCTACCGTCACGCCGGAGACGGCCGCCGAAATTTGTCTTACCGCCTCGAAGTCGCCCGGCGAGGCGATGGCGAAACCGGCCTCAATGACGTCCACGCCGAGAGACTCGAGCTGCCGCGCCATCCTGACCTTCTCCTCTATGTTCATCGAATAGCCCGGCGCCTGCTCGCCGTCTCTCAATGTCGTGTCGAATATTATGACTTTATCCATCGGATTCCTTTCAAAAGAAAAAACCTCGCTCGGATTGCACCGCGCGAGGTTTTCGTTTTCGTCCGCCTTCCCTTTCAGGTACAAGCAATCACACCTCGCGCCTTTCGAGCGCAAGAAGGAGAAGTCCAAGAAGGGAAAACTGCATTGTTCCTGCCATTGGTGCGGATTATATCAAATTCTTAAAAACGCGTCAATCGTGTTTTTCGATATTGTCTACATTGAGGTAGATTTGGTCTGATTCACAGAGATCGCCTATCTCAATGCAGATGGCGGCGACGTCTTGGAAACGTCCGAGAACACGCCGAGCCGCAGCATGGTGGAGCCGTACGGGACGAGCTCTATAGTCTCCTCCTCGCCGGGAAGGACGA
>JAFWBO010000033.1 GCA_017507065.1 Kiritimatiellia bacterium
CGCGGACCTCGACGAAGGCGTGATGGAGGCGTTCCTCGAAAAGGGCGACCTCTCAAAGGAGGAGCTCGTCCCCGCGATAAGGCGTCTCGTCGTCGCGGGGAAGCTCGTCCCCGTCCTCTGCGGCACTTCCCTCAAGGACAAGGGCGTGCAGCCGCTTCTCGACGCGATAACGGCGTTTCTTCCTTCGCCGGCCGACCGTCCGCCCGTGGAGGCCACCGATCTCAAGAGCGGCGAGAAGACTTTGCGCCGGCAGGAGACGGGCGAACTTCTGACCTCGCTCGTTTTCAAGATCGCCACAGACCCTTATGTCGGCCGGCTTTTCTTCGTGCGCGTCTACGGCGGCGTTCTCAAAAAGGGGGCCAACGCCTACAATCCGCGCACGAAGAAGCGCGAGCGCATAATGAAGATAGTCCGTCTTTTCGCCGACCACCAGACGGAGGTCGATTCGCTTTCGGCGGGCGACATAGGCGCCGTCGTCGGCCTCAAGGAATGCACCACGGGCGACACGCTCTGTTCGGAGATGAAGCCTTGCCACCTCGAACGCATCGTCGCGCCGCAGCCCGTGATGTTCATGGCGATCGAACCCAAGTCGAGCGCGGACAAGGACAAGCTCGTCGAGTCGATGAAATCCCTCGCCGCGGAGGATCCGACCTGCCAGTTCCGCGAAGACGAGGAGACCGGCCAGACGATTCTATCCGGCATGGGCGAGCTTCACCTCGAAATTCTCGTCGACCGCCTGAAGCGCGAGTTCAAATGCGCCGCCAACGTCGGCAAGCCCATGGTAAGCTACGTCGAGACTGTGACGTCCCAGGCTTCGAAGAAATTCTCGTTCGACCGCGAAATCGGCGGGAAGCGCCACGCCGTCGAGCTGGAAATCGCGGTGAAGCCGCTTGAGCGCGGCAAGGGCCGCGAGATCGTCCTTTCCCGCAACTTCAAAAACGCCGTTCCCGAAAAGGTTCTCCAGGACTGCGTGGAGCAGGGCTTCGCCGACGCGATCGCGACGGGCGTCCTCGCCCGATTCCCGATGACGGACATTTCGGTCGAATGCGTCTCGGCGACGATCGTCGATCCCGAGGTCTCGGACGAGGTCGCGTTCCGCACGGCCGCGATGATGGGCTTCCGCGAAGCCGCTTCGGAGGCGTCGCCGGAATTCCTCGAGCCGATCATGAAGCTTGAGATAACGACGCCGCCCGAGAGCGTGGGCGAGGTTCTCGGCGACCTCAATTCCCGCCGCGGGACCGTCCTCGACATGGAGACGAGGGGCGACATGCAGATCGTCCACGCCCGCGTGCCGCTCGCGAAGCTGTTCGGCTATTCGACGGCGGTGCGCTCGCTCACGAAGGGCCGCGCTTCCTATTCGATGGAGCCGGACATGTTCGAAATAGCTCCGCCGCAGGTGCGCGAGGAGATATTGGCGAGGTAAGGCTCGTTGCTCGGGCGGCGGCTGCTACCGGCGCTTTGCCCTTACCGCATATCCTGCTTTCGCAGCGAGAGAGCGGTCGTCGTCGTAGTCTGCGCCCGGAGTCGTCAGGAGCGGACCGGCTATGCCGGCCGACATTCCGACGTATATGCACTTTGCAGCCGTTTCGTCTGACATGTCGCGGCGGCCGCCGGCGAAGCGGAGCGGAGTGGAAGGGTTTACGAGCCGCAGCAAAGCGACAGCGTCCACCACGCGTTCCGGGTCGAGCACGCCGCGCTCGTACAAGGGGGTGCCTTTTATCGGGTGCAGTACGTTGACGGGAATCGAATCGGGCGCTGTTTCGCGGAGCGCGAAAGCGAATTCCACGAGCTGTTCGTCTGTTTCGCCCATGCCTATTATCCCGCCGCAGCAGATCTGGAAACCGAGCCGTCTGGCGGCACGGATGGTGGCGAGCTTGTCTGCGGTCGTATGGGTGGTGCACAGTTTCGGGAAGAGCGAGGGGGCGGCTTCGAGATTGCAGTGGATGCGATTTAGCCCGGCGTCTTTGAGTTTTGCGAGATCTTTTTCCGAAAGGAGCCCCAGCGAGGCGCAGAGCCCTATCTCAGGTTCGGCTTTGCGCATTTCGCGCAGAGCGGCGCACACGCTGTCTACGTCTTCCGGCGACAGGCACCGGCCGGACGTGACGATGCCGATTCTGTCCGCGCCGTTCGCGGCGGCTTCCTTTGCGGCTTTCACGCAGGCGTCGGTGCCGACCCAGCCGTATGTTTCGCATCCTGTTTTCCAGTGGGCGGACTGTGCGCACCATTTGCAGTTTTCGGTGCATCGCCCGGAGCGGGCGTTGATGATCGAGCAGAAATCGAACCGTTTCTCGACAAATTTTTCCGTCGTCTCGTGTGCGCGCTCGCGCAGTTCCGCGCGCCGTTCTGGTTTAAGCAGAGACAGCGCTTCTTCTTCGGAGATGCTTTCTGCAATGTCTGTGACGTTCATAGTGGTGCTGTTGATATTGGTGCCGCTCATATGGCTTGCCTTTAAGATGCGGTGAATTATATCATATTTTTTGCCCTTGCGCAGAACAGGTTTTTGAAAGGTCAAGAATTTTCCGCACCAAATTCCCATTTTGCCATATTCGTTGAAAATAAGGCCGGAATTTGGTAGAATATCAAGCATGAAAAGAATTGGCATAATCGGAGCCGGGCGGTTCGGCATGGCGCTCGCGGAAACGCTCGCCAATGCCGACGCCGAGGTGATTCTTATCGACAGGAACCGTCCGGCGATGCAGAGCGCAAGCGAATTCGCCACCGCTCTGCAGGGCGACGCCACGCAGCCGCACGTCCTCGAAGAGGCCGGATTCGGCGAGTGCGATCTCGTCGTCGTGGCCATCGGCAGCAACATCGAAGCCTCGATGATGGCCACGGCCAACTGCAAAGAGCTTGGTGTGCCGAACGTCGTCGCAAAAGCGACAAGCGAGCTGCACGGCAAAATACTGCGCAGGATCGGCGCCGACAGCGTGGTCTACCCCGACCGCGACAGCGCCCACAGGCTCGCGCGCGCCATCGCCAACCGCGATATAGTCGATTTTCTCGAAGTGTCAGAGGGGTATTCCATCGCCGAGATCGCCGTGCCCGAAGACGTGCGCGGCAAAACTCTCGCCGAAGCCGATCTGCGCAAGGGCGCCGGGCTCACCGTTCTTTGCATAAGACGGGCCGATCCGTCGAATCCGTCCAAGCCCCGCAAGGCGGTCATTCCGAAAGTCACGGACATACTTCAGAGCGACGACAGGCTTATCGTATTCGGCGAGACCAAGAAGATAGATTCTCTCGGGTAGGATGCAAAAGCTCGTAATCCACGGAGGAAAAACCCTTTCCGGCGAAATCGCGGTTTCCGGCAACAAGAACGCTGTCTTGCCGATGATCGCCGCCTCGCTTCTTTCGCCGGAAAAGACGGTTCTCGCGAACGTTCCCGACATAGCCGACGTCTCCGCCATGCTCGAGGCTGCCAGATCGTTCGGCGCCAAAGTCGTGCGGGACGTCTCCGCGGGACGCGTGGAGATCGAGACCCCCAGGCTCAGATCGTCCAGAATCGACGCAGCCCTCGCATCGGCCACGCGCACGAGCTTTCTTTTCGCAGGGCCTCTCCTCGCCCGCGCGGGCCGCGCGTCGCTTCCGCCGCCGGGAGGAGATTCCATAGGAATGCGCAGGCTCGATACGCACTTCGCCGGTTTCAAGGCTCTCGGCGCGAAGACGGTGGCCGGCCGCAAGACGCTCCGGCTGCGCGGCGCTCTCAAGGGGGCCAGGATGCTTCTCGACGAAGCGAGCGTCACGGCCACCGAGAATATCTTGATGGCGAGCGTTCTCGCTCCCGGAAGAACGGAGATATACAACGCCGCCTGCGAGCCGCACGTGTCCGATCTCGCCGCGATGCTCAATTCGATGGGCGCGAAAGTGTCTGGCGCCGGCACGAACAGGATCTGCGTCGAGGGCGTCGAGCGTCTTCACGGCTGCGAAGCGAGGGTGGGGTGCGACTACATCGAGGCCGGCAGCTACATCGCCGCCGCCGCGGTGACGGGCGGGGAACTGCTTTTGAAAGGCATCGACCCTGCGCCTTTCGAGATAATGGAAGGGGCTTTCAGGCGCTTCGGCATCACATGGAGCATAGATTCCAAGGCGATGACGCTGCGGTATGTCCCGAAAAAACGCCTCAAGATGCGCTACGATCTCGGCGACGCGATACCCTCTCTCTCCGACGGGCCGTGGCCGGCGTTCCCGAGCGACATGCTCTCGGTGCTCGTCGTCGTCGCCACGCAGACGCGCGGGACGTGTCTCTTTTTCGAGAAGATGTTCGAATCGCGGCTTTATTTCATAGACCGTCTCCGGCAGATGGGGGCGAAGATCGTCCAGTGCGATCCTCACCGTGTCGTCGTTACGGGGCCGAGCCAGCTTTACGGCGGGAGATTCTCTTCTCCCGACATCCGCGCGGGCATCGCGATGGTGATAGCCGCTCTCGCGGCCAAAGGCGAAAGCGTCATACTCAACGCCGAGACGATCGACAGGGGGTATGCAGGAGTGGAGAAGAATCTCGCGCGGCTCGGCGCAAACATTTCCAG
Organism: Kiritimatiellia bacterium; assembly: GCA_017507065.1. Taxonomy (GTDB): domain Bacteria; phylum Verrucomicrobiota; class Kiritimatiellia; order RFP12; family UBA1067; genus UBA1067. The sequence continues at coordinate 4,524 of JAFWBO010000033.1, forward strand.
ACAATAGCAAGGACATATCCAGATGAAGACCAAACCTCTTTTTCTCGTCATTTCCGCTCCGTCGGGTTGCGGCAAGACCACTTTGATAGACATGCTGCTCCAGGAGTACCACGACATTTCGTATTCCGTCAGCTGCACCACGCGCTCTCCGCGCGGAGAAGAGGAAGACGGGCTCGACTACCATTTCCTCTCGAAAGAGCGCTTTGAAGAGCTCATCTCCCAAGGCGCGTTCATAGAACACGCGTGCGTCCACGGCAACTACTACGGCACGCTCAAACGCCCGATAGAAGAGGTTCTCGCCGAGGGCAACTCGATGATTCTCGACATAGACGTGCAGGGGGCGGCGAAGGTGCGCGAATACGTGCGCTCGCTTCCCGACGGCGATCCGATGAAGGCCGGGTACGCCGACATCTTCATAATGCCGCCTTCGATGGACGAGCTCGCGCGGCGGCTCGCCGGCCGCGGCACGGATTCTCCCGCGGCCATCGAAAAGCGCCTCGCGAACGCCGAGGGCGAAATGGCGCGCGCCGGCGAATACATGTTCAAGGTGACCAACGACGAGCTCTCGCACGCGTACAAACGCCTGTGCGATCTCGTGGACGCGCTCAGCGGGAGAATGTGATGGGAGCAGTGCACCGCGTATGGGTCGAGATCGATCTTTCCCGTCTCGCCTCGAACTACGGCAAAATCGTAAAGCGCGTCGCGCCGGCGGAAGTGCTTGCCGTGCTGAAGGCAAACGCGTACGGGCTCGGCGTCGGCGCATGCGCCAGGGCGCTCGCCTCCGCCGGATGCAGGCGGTTCGGCGTGGCCGAGCCTTTCGAGGCGCTGGAACTGGGCAAGGCCCTGCCTGCCGGACGCGGGGAAGTGCAGATTCTTTCGAGCGTCCTTCCGGATGAAATTTCCGACATGGTGGCGAACGGCGTGATCCTTCCCGTGACGGGGCTCGCCGAGGCGAAAGCGATATCCGCCGCCGCGCGGAAACTCCGCAGGAAGGCCAGGGTGCATTTCAAGATCGACACCGGCATGGGGCGGCTCGGCATTCTGGCGAAAGACGCCCCGGCCGTCATACGCGAGGCGCATGCCCTGCCGTGGCTCGACTGCGAGGGGATCTTTTCGCATTTCGCCACGGCGTTCGACCCCAAAGATCCTTTCGCCAAAGAGCAGATACGCCTTTTCAAAGGCGTTCTTTCCGCGGTTGCGAAAGACGGCGTGACGTTCGGGAAAATACATATGGCCGCGAGCGACGCCATAAACAATTTCCCCGAGACGGCGAAAAAGCCGTTCAACATGGTGCGCACGGGCATAAACCTGCACGGCAGTTTCGACCCGAACGGCAGAAGGGCTCTCGCTCTCGAAAGCGTCCTTTCCCTCAAAACGCGCGTCGCGCAGGTGCGCACGCTTCCGGCGGGGACGACGCTCGGCTACGCGAGGACATGGTGCCTGTCGAGAGACACGAGGGTGGCCACGATATGCGCCGGCTACGCGGACGGGCTGCCGATCGCGCTCACCAACAGGGCTTTCGTGCTGATCGGCGGCAGGAGATGCCGCATCATAGGGCGCATATCCATGGATTACGCTACGGTCGACGTGACGGAAGCTCCGGATGTGAAAAGCGGCGACGAGGTGGTGTGTTTCGGCTCGTCCGGCGGAGATTCGATAACTCCGGACGACTGGGCGGCGATAAAAGGTACGCACGCCTACGATATAATATCTTCTCTCGGAAACAGAGTGGAAAGAAGGGCGGTGGAAAAATGAACGCAATTGTTTCATGCGACGCGGCGGTGGTGGCCGCGATGGATTGCGAGGCGCAGAGCATCGTTGCGGCGCTCTCGGGAGTGCGGAGCGCGACGGTGCGCGGCAGGCGCGTTTCGTTCGGCGAAGCCGGCGGGCGGAGGTACGCCGTGATCGTGTCCGGCATAGGCAAGGTCAACGCGGCATCGGCCGCGGAGTTCGCGATTTCGGCGCTCGGCGCGAAAGAGATAGTCAACGCCGGGGTCGCGGGCGGCCTTGAGCGCGGCATGAAAGTCGCCGACGTGTATGAAATAGGCAGGGCCGCGGAATACGATTTCGACCTTTCCGTTTTCAACGGCGGGCGTATCGGAGTCAAAGACGGCGCCGACACCGCATATGCGGAGTTCTCCCCCAAGGGGCTTTTCCCCGTGAAAACGCTCGCGACAGGCGACAGGTTCAACGACAGCGAGGAAGACAACCGTCTCATAACGGAGACGCTCGGCTGCTCCGTCCGCGACATGGAAGGCGCGGCCGTGGCTTACACGGCGGCGATTTCCGGCGTGACGGCGCGTTCCGTAAAGAGCATAAGCGATGTCGCCGGGAGCGGATCGATGCCGGAGCAGTATCTCCGCAACAAGACCATGGCGCTTGCGTCGCTCACCGACGCTCTGCGCGTGTATTTCACGAAGTGAAGGGACCGCCGCCATGGCCAGACTTCTCGACGACGCGTTTCTGAAGCCATACGAAGAGGCCGTGCGCGGAAGAGCCGCGCGGGCCGTCGCGAAAGCGGAAGAGCTCGCCGGCGGGGAGGCGCTTCTCGCGGAGTGGGCGAGCGCCCACGAATATTACGGGCTCCACCGGCGCGGAAAGAAGTGGGTGTTCCGCGAATGGGCGCCCAACGCCTCCGAGATGTGGCTCGTCGGCGATTTTTCCGGATGGAAAATCTCGGATGGCTTCGCGCTTTCGCGCAAGGGAGAATCGGGCGACTGGGAGGGCGAGTTTCCGGCTTCGGCGATTTCCCACGGCGACAACTACCGTCTCGAAATGCGCTGGCCCGGCGGCGGCGGCGAGCGCATCCCCGCGTACGCGCGGTATGTCGTGCAGGACAAGACGACCAATCTTTTTTCGGCCAGGGTGTGGGATCCGCCGGAGAAATACGTCTGGCGCAACCCCGTTCCGCCCAGGCCCGAAACTCCGCTCGTATACGAAGCGCACGTCGGCATGTCGGGCGAGGAGCCGCGCATCGCGACGTATGCCGAATTCGCCCGCGACATGATTCCGCGCATAAAGGCGGCCGGCTACAACACGGTGCAGCTCATGGCCGTGATGGAGCATCCCTACTACGGGAGTTTCGGCTACCATGTAAGTTCCTTTTTCGCGGCTTCGTCGCGATTCGGCACGCCCGACGACCTCAAGCGGCTCGTCGACGACGCCCACGGGGCGGGGCTCAGGGTGATCATGGATATAGTCCATTCGCACGCGGTCAAAAACGAACGCGACGGACTCTCGCTTTTCGACGGCACGGACTACACGTATTTCCATTCTGGCGGCAAGGGCCGCCATTCGGCGTGGGACAGCCGATGCTTCGACTACGGCAAAACGCAGACTCTCCATTTCCTTCTTTCCAACTGCCGGTTCTGGCTCGACTGCTACCGCTTCGACGGCTACCGCTTCGACGGCGTCACGTCCATGCTTTTCTGGAACCACGGCCTCGGAGAGGCGTTCACCGACTACTCGATGTATTTCAACGGCTCGGTGGACGACGACGCATGGGTGTATCTCCGGCTGGCCAACAGCGTCATACACGAGGTGCGCCCCGACGCGGTTACGATAGCCGAAGACGTGAGCGGCATGCCGGGCTGCGCGGCGAGCGCGGACGACTGCGGCATCGGCTTCGACTACCGCATGGCCATGGGCGAGCCCGACTTCTGGTTCCACCTCGCGGAGAAGGTGCGCGACGACGACTGGCCGATGGGCGGGATGTTCCACGAGCTCACCAACCGCCGCCGCGAAGAGAAGGTCGTGAGTTACGTCGAATCGCACGACCAGGCGCTCGTCGGCGGCAAGACGTTCTTCTTCCAGCTCGCGGACGCGGCGGTGTACTACGGCATGGGCCGCGACCAGCACGGCGAGGCCGTGGACCGCGCCGTCGCGCTCCACAAGATGGCGAGGCTGGCGACGTTCGCGCTCAACGGCGGGGGATATCTCAATTTCATGGGCAACGAGTTCGGCCATCCTGAATGGATTGATTTCCCGCGCGCCGAAAACGGCTGGAGCTACGCCCACGCCCGCAGACAGTGGTCGCTCAGGGACGATCCGTCGCTGAGATTCAAGGCGCTCGGCGATTTCGACGCCGCGATGACGGCGCTCCCCGTCGGCGGGAGCGCGACGCTCTTGGCGGCGGACGAAGGCGACAAGATCCTTGCTTTCCTGCGCGGCGAATTGATGTTCGTTTTCAATTTCAATCCCGTAAAGTCGTTCGCCGGCTACGGAATAACGGTGCCTCCGGCGACGTCGTTCAGCCATGTCCTCGACACGGACGAAACGCGTTTTTCGGGCCAGGGCAGGATCAGGAAGGGCGGAGAATATCTGGCGGACACGGTGCCGAAGGGCGGCGAACTCGTCCAGCAGATAAAGCTTTACATCCCAGCCCGCACCGCGCTCGTTTTGGAAAAACGGTTTTAGTTTTCCGGAAAATATGCTATAATCGGCGGCGAGAGGAGACATAAAGCAGGAATGGCCATTTTTCAATACAAAGCCAAAGATGCCGAAGGCAACGAGGTTTTCGGCGAAATCGAAGCCGCTTCGAGAAGCGAAGCCATAGCGGCCGTTCGCGCCGAGAGGCTTTTCCCGACGGCGCTCGGCGAGGTCGTCGACGGCGAGAAGCCCGAAGCGGACCAGCGCGCTGCCGCGCCGCGCCAGCCGCGGCCGCCGCGCCATGCGGCGTCGCCGGCGCGACGGGCGAGCGCCGCGGCCGCGAAGCCGAAGGGCAAGGGGCTGAACCGCGAGATAAACATCGACATCCATCTTCCTTCCTGGCTCCAGGGCAGGATCAAAACCAAGATTCTCACGCAGTTCACCCGCATGCTCGCCACGCTCGTCAACGCGGGGCTCCCTCTCATGCGCGGGCTCGACGTTCTCAAGCAGCAGATGAAAAACCGCCAGCTCCTCGACGCTCTCGGCGGCATAACGGAGAACATCGCCGCGGGCGGCACGTTCTCGGAGTCGCTCCAGCAGTATCCGAAAATATTCGACAACCTCTACGTAAGCATGGTGAAAGCCGGCGAAGCTGGAGGCGTGCTCGAAGTCGTGCTTTCGCGCCTGGCGGAATTCGCGGAGAAGTCGGAGAAGATCAAGAACAAGGTCAAGGGCGCGATGATATATCCCGTGATAGTCCTCGTGTCCGCGCTCGTGATAACGGCGCTCCTGATGATTTTCGTCGTGCCGAAATTCCAGCAGGTCTTCATGGACATGCTCAACGGGCAGGAGCTTCCCGCCCTGACGCGCATAGTGGTGGACGTTTCGCAGTGGGTTCAGCACAACTGGAACATCGTGCTGATCATAGGCGCGGCGGTTTACGTGATAAAGAAGGTTGTCGGCAAGACGCCGGCGGGCGCCTATTTCTACGACGTGGTCGCGCTCAAATTCCCGGTGACGGGCACTCTCGTGCAGAGAACGGCGATCTCGCGCATGACGCGCACCCTCGGCACTCTTCTTTCGTCGGGCGTGCCGATCCTCCAGTCGCTCAACATCGTCCGCGACACGACGGGCAATCTCGTCGTGTCCAAGGCCATAGAGAACGTCCACGAGGCGGTCAAGGAAGGCGAAGGGATGACGGCCCCTCTCGCGCAGTGCCCGGTGTTTCCGCCGATGGTCGTTTCGATGGTGCAGGTGGGCGAGGAGACGGGCGCGCTCGCCGACATGCTCAACCGCGTCGCCGACACGTACGACGACGAGGTCGACAACGCCGTGGCCGGGCTCACGGCGGCCATAGAGCCGGTGCTGATAATATTTCTCGCGGTGGTCGTCGGCACCATCGTCATCGCGATGTTCCTGCCGATGGTGAAACTCATATCGTCTCTTTCAGGCCCGAGCGGAGGAATGTGATGAAAAAGGCGTTCACGCTTCTCGAAGTCCTTATCGTGATGGCGATTCTCGTCATTCTCATGACGATCGCATTCAGTCTCGGAGCCATATCCGGCGATGCCGAAGACAAAAGCTGCACCATCCTGAGAATGCAGAGGCTTGAAAACTGCCTTTCCGGGTACTATGCCGCGTTCGGAAGCTATCCTCCCGTCAAGCTGCACGGTTCTCGCAACATTTCAACGTACGTGGCGCACGGCGATTCGGAGCAGGACGAGGACCATGCCCATAACGACATCGACTGGGGCAACGATTCCGAAGACTACGAGATGAACGTCGCATGGGCGCAGGTGGATGCCGCCTGCCGCGCGCAGCCGGTGTCGTGCGAGTTTCCGCTCCCCGACGACGCCGGCGTGACGCACTACATCGACGGCCAGGCCGCCGAAATGACGGAATACGCCATGCAGGACGAGATCTGGAAGCAGCTCAACGAAACCGACAAGACGGTGATCTGGGGCAAGAACGCGCGAAAGACGAAGTGCCAGGGCAATTGGGACTCCATCAACAAAAACCCCGGCCGTCTGAGCGGCAAGAAAGACAGTTCCGGCTGGGGCGACATCAAGCTTTTCCGTTTCGGGCTCATGAGCTATCTGCTGCCGCGCTACATCGTGATGATGACGGGGAAGAAGGAGTTCTACACCGAGTATGCGCAGTGGACCGACAACAACTACGTCCCGAGCGATCCGCTCACGGGCGAATCGAACTTCGGGGTGGGCGACGGCAACGTGGCCGGCGGGTGGTCGGCCGTGTGGAACACGGTGAACCTGACGTCCGAAAACAAAACCAAGCGCGATCTCGACATGGCGCGGCTCGCCAACATACCTTCGCAGGCTGCATGCGCGAGATGGATGCCCAACCTCGAGAACATCTGCAAATGCTACAGCCATCCCGTGGTGTACGGGGTGTCTCTCAGAAGCACGAGAAAGCGCCATGGCGACAATCTCGATCCGTTCCACTATTCCAACGTGCACATACGGCCGTACCGTCCCAAGGGGCAGTCGGTCGGCAACCAGCAGTACGTCATCAACATGATAACGGTGCGCGACGGCTGGGGGCGCGATTTCTACTACTACTCTCCCGAGCCGTACCAACGCTACATCCTCTGGAGCGCCGGGGCAAACGGCAAGACGTTTCCGCCGTGGATCGAGAGGCAGGGCCTCGGCGCGGCAGGCGCGAAAAAGGTGGAGAGCTGGACTCACGACGACATAATGCACATGAGCAAATGAGAAAAGGCGTTACATTCATCGAGATGCTTGTCGTCATCGGGATAATCATCATTCTCCTGGTGGCGTCTTCGGCCGGCTATGTGAAATACGCGAAGTCGGGCGAGACGGCCAAGTGCCAAGAGCTCGTCCGCAACACGGCGACGGCGCTCACGGTGCTTTTCAACAACCACGGATTCTGGCCGAAGGTTCTGCGCGAAGGAGGCGGCGCGCACGGGGCGCTGCTCGACGAAACGAGGGCGTATCCGCTCGCCCATTACGGGCTTATGACGCTTTCGTCTTCTGGCGGGAAGCTTTCCGGATACAACAGGTTCGGCATTCTCACTCCGTGGGCGGCCGCGGTGGTGAAGCGCAAGGGCTCGTCCGCCAGGCTGACCGACCGCGTGCCTTCCGGCGGAACGGTGCAGGACCACATTCTCCGCTACGCGGTCGATCTCGACGGCGACGGCGTGATTCCCGATGTCGAAATAGGCGGAAAGAAGATGACGTTCAGAGCCATAGCGGTAGTCTGGTGCTGCGGCCGCGACGGAAAGATACGTGCATGGGCCGACGACGGCAGGGGCGACGACGTCTACAGTTTCACCGCGGCCGAGATAAAGGATGCAGACTGACATGAAGCGCAACCACTGCACAGGCGGCTTCACGCTTCTCGAACTGATGCTCGTCATAACGATCCTCGGGATTCTCGTCACCATCATAACATCGTCTATCGGCGGCGCGGTGAAGGCGGCGAGAAGCAAGAAGGCGGCCATCCTGTGCAAGATCGTCCAGGAGGGGCTCGCGGCGTACTACGCGCAAAACGACAGATGGCCCGGCTCGGTTGGCGATGCAATCGAAAACGGCACTTTCCATCCAGGCGACAACTATGTGACGCTGTCGGCATCCCAGACGCGCGAGATGATAAAGGTTCTCGTCGACGAGGCGAAGAAGGGCAATCCGCTCATGGATATCACCGGGCTTTTCGTCTCGCGCGACACGGGCGACGGCAACTGCACCAAATGGGGGCTCGATTTCATGGACGCCGTACGCGGCACGCGCAAGTCGTCGAAAAAGATGAAAACCTCCGAAATGCACTTCGGCTATCCTGAATCTTCGCACGGATATTTCCGCCACTTCAAAATCGTCTACAACGTCCCGAGCGACCATATGGAGGTGATGACGCAGTGAAAAAGGCATTTACGCTTTTCGAACTTCTCGTGGTTATCGCCATCATGGCGATACTCGGCGCCGTCGCCATGGCGGGATACAGGGCGATGGAGCGCGGCGTCACCGAGCGTGCGGCGCTCAGGGCGATGAACCAGTTCATCCGCGCGGCGTACCACAGGGCGCAGATCGACCATATACCGGTGGCGATATTCCACTGGAACGAAACTCTCCAGGAAGAGTCGGGGCTCGCGCCGCCGATAGTGGTCGGCAAAGCGGTGGCCGTGCGCAGGTCGGGCCGCGTCACGAAAGTCACCGATACGTACATATACGACGAGTTCGGCGATTTGCAGTTTTTCAACAGTTCGTACGCCTCGTCCGAAGAGAGCACTATGTGGATTTACAAGATGAACGGTTCGGAAGGCGGCGCGGCGAAGCGCTCCAGGATAACACGCGACACGTACGGCGGCGGAGAAGGGCAGCTTACGTTGCGCGGAGCCGACGCGGTCGACAGGGATCCTCTCCAGGACTACTGCTACAAATTCGCCGACAAGAACGGCGTCGACTGGCGCATAGGCGATGCATACGGGCTCGAGTTTCTCGACATCACGCTTCCGCACAATTTTCTGATCGGCGAGGAATTTTCCTCTTCCGTCTCTTCGCCGATACGCGGCGAGGGCGTGATACGCTTCAAAGTGAGCGCCAACACGGGATCGGGGGCGAGAGACGGCACGGACGGCAAATCGACCGTGGAGATATATTCTCTCAGGCCCGACAAGCAGGGCAAGCCCAAGGCGTTCAAGGCGGGCGAGACGGAAAAACCGACGGAGAAAATGACGAAAAAATGAAAATCTTCGCAAGAAAGGCTTTTTCGCTAATCGAAGTGAACGTGGCGATACTGATACTCTCGTCGGGCGTCATCGCGCTCATATCGCTTTTCGCGCTCGGATTCAGGGAGAACCGCCAGAGCCGCGAAGACGTCGCTTCGGCCGCATACGCCGACGCGGTCATAAGCAGAATCGTCATGGCGGCGACCGCGACGAATCTAAAATGGAGCGCGTTCAACGCGATAAAGTCGTATCCGTCCGACAAAGGATGGAGCTCCTACTACGGCTCGAACGGCCGCAGCCTCGAAAACTGCGAGGACATTGCGAAAAGCGCGTTTTCGAAGATCATGGAAGAAATCGAGAACGCCTCCGAAAGCGGGACTGGCGTATCGCATGCGTGGCCGACCGAAGCGAAGGCGGGGCTCAACGCGTCCGGGCTCGTCGTCGTGCACGAGCCGAATTCGGCGAGGCTCAAGATAGCTTTCAGGGCGGGACGGCATACTCACGAGCTTCTTACGCAGCCGATCTACTACACCGAAGCGAGATTCCAGGGGGATCCGACGAAATGAGAAAAGGTTTTACGCTTATCGAACTTATAGTGGCGAGCCTTCTCCTGGGAATGCTCGTGACGGTGCTCACCATGATTTTCAACCAGTCGTCGATCGCATGGCGCACGGGCGTGGCGAGCGTGGCCGACCTCGACGACGTGCGCGACAACATCGCCGAAGTCCGCGACGAGGCCGACAACGCGTTCATGTGGAACGGAGAGCTCAGGCGCGTGACGGGGCTCTGGGACGACGACGGCACGCTGCGCGAGAGGGCCTGCGACGAACCGCCCGACTCGTCTGGCAGGGAAGGCGTGCAGTATCTCAGGTCGAAGGGCGGAAGTTTCTCCGGCACGATGCGCCTTTCAAACCTGAAACTCGTCGATGTAGGGAGCGGCGACGGCGGAGGCTCGATCGAGACATACACCGTCAACGTGATGAGCGCGGGCCCCGACCGCGAGTTCGACACATGGGACGACATATGGAGTTTCCCCGATGATTTCGATTGACAGAAGAGGGTTTTCGCGGCGCGGCTTCACGCTCGTGGAGCTGCTCGTAGTCATAGCCATGATCGCCGTGATCATCGCGGCTCTCGCGGCTTCCGTTACCGAGGCGCGGCTCCGCGCGAAGATCGAGCGCGCCAGGAGCGAGGCGTCGATAATGACGCAGGCCATCCTCGCCTACGAAAACTACAACAAGGACGTCTCTCTGCCGGAGATGGAGGATGTGGAGGCTACGAAGGAAAACATGGCTTTTCTCATCGGCGACGGCGAAAAGACGGAATACGGCGATACGATCCCGGCGCTCATGCTCGCGCAGTTCAGGAACGGCGTCATGCGCGATCCGTGGTACACGCCTTACAGGATACGCATACGCTCCGGCAAGGCGAAAATAACCTTGAGGAACGCTTCGGGCACGCTTTATACCGGATATTTTCTGCCAAACTACTACAATCTCACGGAGGAGGAGCGCAGATGAAGAATGCAAGACAAGGCAGCGCGCTTCTCGTGGTTCTCGGGCTGATGGCCTTCCTGAGCATTTCGGCTCTCGCGTTCGCGTCGTTTATGCGCTATGCGCGCGCGCCGTCGAGCTACACGCGCAGGACGGCCGCGGCGCGCAATCTCGTGAAGGCCGCGTTCGCGCGCGCCGTGGACGCGATAGACAAGGGCATAAACGACCATCCCCATCCGAATCTCGTTTCGCCGCGCGGCGCAGATCCTCTTTCCAACACCTGGCTTGACCGGGTGTACACGGTCACCAACGACGTGAGCGGGATCGCGGAAGGCGACACGGTGACGCCGCTCACGCTCGAGGCGCTCGCGTACGTTCCGCCCTATCTCGTCAACACGCTTCGCTGGTATTCGAGAAGGTCTCCCACGGCGATGTGGAAGACGCTCGACTACGACGCCGGAAGATACGTGTATGCCGCAGTGGACATATCCGACTATCTCGACATCAACCGCATCCTCGCGAACCGTCCGCGCTCGTCCGCGCCCCACACGCGTTTTTCGCTTTCCTACCTTTTCGAACACGACGGTTCGGAGAATTTCCGCAGCCAAGAGCACAAGGCCCACGGCGAGAAAACGGCCGACTGGGACACGTGGATGGAGAATTTCCGCGAAGTCGACGAAGACACGCGCATCGTATCGTTCAAGTCGAAAATTCCTTTGATTTCGATAGCCGATTTCAACATGGCGATGGGCAAGCGCGGCAAGATAGAGCCTTTCCTCAGCCCGTTCTGTGAATTTGTGACGAAAAACGAGATCGATGCGTTCGACAACACTACGTATGCCGAAGGCGGCAAGACATATGCAGATCTGAGGCGCATGACGATATGCACGGACGGGCTTTTCCCGCGCAAGGAGAAGGTCGAGGGGTCGCCCGACGGCAAGGCGCACGATCTCAACGACGCCAAATGCCAGCCGTTCCAGATCGGCTACCTCAAGGAGAAGAACCACAAGCTTTCCGACGCGTTCCTCGGGGTTAAGCTCAACGACGACTTCAATAACGCCGCCGGCGGATACAACATTCTGAGCGGTCTCGGATGCGCGGCGCTTCTCGATTATCTCGACGAGGACCACCTGCCTGTTTCGCTCGCGGTTCCGACAACGGAGCGCATACCCATGATATGCGGCATACAGACGACGCTTGGCGAGAACGGCATCGAGTTCGTGACTCTCGATACGGAACCGGCCGGCGGCATCCGGCTCCAGAATCCGAAGGTGGTCAGGAAGATAAACTCGAACACCCAGGAAGTGGAAGTTAAGCTCAGTTTCAAGTTGAGCCCCGCTTTCGCCCGCGCCGTTGCGATGGGCGACATCACCACTCTTGTGTGCTTTCCGTTTTCGCACAGAGACGAGGCCGATTCGAAATCGTTTTCTCTCGACGGCAGGCTCTCGTTCTTTTTTGCGGATGGCGACGTTCCTTTGAGGCCGCTCGATCCTTCCGACAAAACGCCGCATCTCGAAAAGCGCAACATAGACAGCACGCCGATAAGGGAGGGGCTCGTCAATGTGAAGTTGCTGGCCGGCGACGTGTTCAGACCGACCGATCTTGAATGTCCGCTGAAGAGCGAAGAAGAGACGGTGAGGAAGTTCAGATTCACGATGAGGAATGTGCAATCGACTCTCGGAAACGCATTCAAGGCCAACGGGAACGAACTTCTGCGCGTCACTCTCAGATGGACGCAGACAAAGACCGGAGGCGACTGGGAGCCTTCGTATACCGCCGTATGGACCGACATAATAAAGGGCGGCAAGCAATATCTTTCGGCCATAAAAGAAGCGCACA
>JAFWBO010000034.1 GCA_017507065.1 Kiritimatiellia bacterium
AGAAGCTCCATCGCCTTCGAAACAGGATCGGTTGTCGTGCCGGGGACGTCGGACACTATCGAAACCTCCTGCGAAGCAAGCGCGTTTACAAGCGCCGACTTGCCGGCGTTTCTCCGCCCGAAGACGGATATGCGCACTCTCGCGGAATTGGGGGCCGAAATCATGCCGTCACTCCGCAGCCGGCGCGGCTCGCCCCGCAGCGCCGGCGCGGGACTGCGCAAACGCGAGGGTTTCTTCGAGCACTCCTGTGTAGATGGCGCGGTCCGGCGCGGCGATTTGCCCGGTTTTCCCCGGGGCGCACGGTATCTCGACGACGCCGCCAGAGAGTCGCCAGGAGTCAAGCCCCCTCAGAATCGCATCGATGCGGCCGAGTATGTGATGGCTGTGGGAGAAACCTTCGAAAGCGCCAAGTTTTTCAAGCGTGCCGCATATAAGACCGGCATCGTCCTCGGCGAGAATGCCGGCTTTCACGCCGTACATGATATCGATTCGCATGCCCATCGGGACGGCATATCCGTGCGGGAGGCGGAACGCGCTCATCGCCTCGAGCCGGTGGGCCGCCCACAGCCCGAATCCGGACGCGCCGTTTTTGATGCGGGAGAAAACCGTCTCTTTCACGATCTCCCCGGCGACGTCGAGATTGCGCGCCTTGAGATCGGGAGCGCATGCGACAATCTTCTCCATCAGCCCGGGATTCCTGGCGGCGGCATGCCGCACGAGCTCTCCCATTCCGCCGCGCCACACGCCGTCGAGAAGCGTCGAATAGAAAGAAGCGTCTATGAAAACCGCGGCCGGGCGGCATTTGACGCGCAGTGCGTCCTTGACGCCGGAGGCGTCGAGCGCGGCCGCTGACATGAGCGCCGCATCGGCCGCTGCTGCTATCGTAGTGGGCACGAACGCGAATTTCACGCCGCCTCGCGTCTGAGCCGCCGCATACGCGGCCACATCGAGAATGGTTCCTCCGCCTATGGCGAGCAGGACGTCTCCGGGCGTGAGCTTTGCCTCTAAAACCGCCGTCATTATGCGTTTCAGCGTCGCGAAACCATCGTCTTTCACGCGCTCGCCGCCCGCGATGATCACGGGCATGGCAGCCATCTTGAAACCGGCGGCGGAAAGCGTTTTGCCTATTTTGACGCCAAGGGAGGCCGTCTTCTGCACCACGTTCGAATCCGCCACGAGAAAAATCCGCGGCGAAGACGACCCGGTCGCTTCGCGGATCGTCTGCGCAAAAACGGCGCCGCCGCCGTCAAAAAGCCCGAACAATGTTTTTACCACGGTCTCGCCGCTCTCCGTCCACCGGAGAGTCGCCGAATCAGCGTCTTTTTTTCTCATTTGATGCGTTCCTTATCAATTCTTCCGCGTGTTTTCTCGCAGACGCCGCCCCGTCGCCGCCGAGCATGCGGACTATCTCGGAAATTCTGCCTTCCCCTTCGACCGCAGCCACTTCGGTGTGCACGCTGTTCGCGCCGGTCTTTTTCGTCACATGCAGATGCCTGTCGGCGTACACGGCGCTTTGGGGGAGATGGGTTATCGCGATGACCTGCCTCCCCTTCGCCAGATCGCGCATGCGCCGCCCTACCGCCCGGCCGGTTTCTCCGCCGATGTTGGCGTCGATCTCGTCGAACACTATCGTGCCGGTGCCGCTCCCCGAAGCCGCAAGGCCTTTGAGCGCAAGCATCACGCGGGCGATTTCGCCGGAGCTGGCGATTTCTCTCAGCGGACGCGCCGCCTGGCCGGGATTCGGCTCGAACATGAACTCCGCCGCATCGGCGCCCGTCGCGGAATATTCCGCCGGCGAAATGTCGACGGAAAACGCAGCCTTGGCGAAGCCGAGATCGCGAAGAGCTTCCACGACGGCGGCGGAAAACGTCTTTGCCGCGCGGCGGCGTTTCGCCGTGAGCCGCGCGGCTTCGGCATGCAGAGCCTTCTCCGCCTCGGCGCGCTTTTCTTCGAGAGTGCGCAACGTGTCGGCGAGATTGTCGAACGCGGCAAGCGCGTCGCGTTTTTTTTCAAGCGTTTCGAGAAGCGCCGCCACAGTGCCTCCGGCCGGCCCGAGATATTTGCGCTTGAGCCGCTGCAGCGTTCCAAGCCGCAAGTCCATCTTTTCGAATTCGCCTGGATCCACATCGAGACGCGAGACGGCATCGGCGACGGAACGCGAAAGCTCCTCGACCATCGCCGAAATCTCTTCCGTCTGGGCTCTCCAGCCGTCGGCCTCCGGCAGATGCCTTGCCATCGATGCAAAACGCATCCTCGCGGCGGCGAGAGACTCCTCCGCGCCTCCGTCCCCGCCGAGCGCCGCCGTCGCTTCTTCGGCGGAAGAACATATCTCCTCCATATGCGCCGCCGCCGCATGGCGCGAGGCGAGATCTTCGTCGTCAGGCGAAAGTTCCGCCGCTTCGAGTTCAGACACCTGATAACGGAGAAACTCGGCCTCTTCCGGCGAAACGGCCCCGCTTGACGCCTCTTCGATGCGCCGGACCGCATCCGTATAGCTCCGCCATGCTCCGGCATAGGCTGACATGTCGAGCCCGGCGAAAGAATCGAGAAAAGAAAGCTGGCGCTTGGCAGAGAGGATTTCCTGGTTCGCACGCGGCCCGTGGAAATCGGCAAGAATGCCGCCCACCCTCTTCAAAGTGGACAAAGACGCCTGACAGTCGTTTATCCACGAACGCGACACTCCGGCGGCGGAAACTGTTCTGCGCAAGGAAAGAACGCCGCCCTGGGTCTCAATGCCGCATTCGTCAAGGACGGCGTTTACGCGCCCTTCGACATCGTCCGTCATGGAAAAGCGCGCTTCCACGCGCGCCTCCTTCGCGCCGTCGCGCACGGCGACGCCGGACGATCTCATGCCGAGAGAAAGCTCGAGCGCGCGCATGAGGACGCTCTTGCCCGCGCCTGTTTCGCCCGTGACGACATTGAGCCCGGGCGAAAATTCGACCGTGGCTTTTTCTATTACGGCAAAGTTAGATATTGAAAGACATTCAAGCATTTTTTTCGCGCCCCACCTGAAACGGGGCAGCTACGGCGGTTAACAGGAAAAACTGGAGCGGGCGATGGGAATCGAACCCACGTAAGAAGCTTGGGAAGCTCCTATTCTGCCATTGAATTACGCCCGCGGAAACCCTGGCGGAGAGAGAGGGATTCGAACCCCCGATACCCTTGCGGGTATGCATGATTTCGAGTCATGTGCATTCAACCAGGCTCTGCCATCTCTCCACAAACCGCTGGATTGGCCAATATTATACCAATTCCGCCGCGACAAATCAATACCCGTCAGGCCGATTTCTTTTCGCGTTTTGTCCGCTCCGGCGCGGGAGCCAGCCGCACCGCATCCGCGATCTCTCCGGCGAGCGCCTTGTCAAGCTCGAGCATCGAGGCGGCGGCCGTCTGCCCCTGTGCAAGCTGCTTCTCGCCGAAGAAAAGCCAGCTGCCTCGCTTTTCGACCACTCCTCTTGCCAGAGCGGCATCGAGGAGCGAACCTTCCCACGAAATGCCGCGAGAATAGAGGATGTCGAACTCCGCCTCTGTAAAAGGAGGCGCCACCTTGTTCTTGACCACCTTCACGCGGGTGCGGCTGCCGACGATTTCGCCCGACGGACTTTTCACCGCCCCGATGCGCTGGACCTGCAGGCGGCATGACGCGTAGAATTTGAGCGCTTTGCCGCCGGGCGTCGTCTCCGGGTTGCCGAACATCACGCCTATCTTCTCGCGCACCTGGTTGGTGAATATGCAAAGCGCCCCCGACTGCGCTATAGCCGCGGTGAGCTTGCGCATCGCCTGCGACATGAGCCGCGCCTGCAGCCCCACGTGCCTGTCGCCGATGTCGCCGTCGATCTCCGCCTGCGGCGTGAGCGCGGCGACGGAATCGACAACCACCACGTCCACCTCGCCGGATTTGACAAGCGCCTCGCATATGGCGAGCGCTTCTTCACCGCTCGACGGCTGCGAAACGACGAGCGACGCGGTATCGACACCTATTCTCGAAGCGTAGCGCGTATCGAGGGCGTGTTCGGCGTCGATGAAGGCCGCCGTGCCGCCTGCCTTCTGGGCGGATGCCGCGACATGCAGGGCAAGCGTGGTCTTGCCGGAAGACTCGTGCCCGTAGAGCTCCACTATGCGGCCGCGCGGCAGCCCGCCCGCCCCGAGCGCGAGGTCGAGCGAGAACGCGCCGGTCGATATGGTCTCGATGTCTTTCGCCGGCGTGTCGCCGAGCCGCAGTATCGACATCTCGCCGAAGCGCTTTCTTATCTCGGCCATGATGCCGTCAAGCGCGCCGTCCTTTTTCTCCGTGTTTTTCATCTGTCGTCCCCTTTTTTTGTTTTCGATTTTCTACATGCTCCAGTCGACAAACACCTCGCGGCCGCAAAAAAGGCGGACGCGTTCGATATGGTCTATCTCGGGCTGCCCGCCTTCGGGAACGCCGTATATCTCGACTACGTCGAACCGGAAGCCCGCCGTCCAGCCGTTCTTGAGAAGCCATGCGCGGCAGGCGCGCCTGGTC
>JAFWBO010000001.1 GCA_017507065.1 Kiritimatiellia bacterium
CGAAGGCCTGATTGAATTCGCCGGATATTCAGACGACATGGTAAGTGAATACGCATCCTGCGCGTTTGTGGCATTTCCGTCGTTGGACGAAGGTTTCCCTTTGACAATAGTCGACGCTGCGGCGTCCGCTAAGCCGTGCGTGATGGTAGAAGACTGGATCGGCACGGCCGCGGCGGGCGGCGGCATCGTCACCAAGCCTACGGTCGGGGCGTATGCGGAG
This sequence comes from Kiritimatiellia bacterium, assembly GCA_017507065.1. GTDB lineage: Bacteria > Verrucomicrobiota > Kiritimatiellia > RFP12 > UBA1067 > UBA1067. Next base: position 221 of record JAFWBO010000001.1, read on the forward strand.
GGTCTGCGGCGGCTGATGGCGGATACGGAGTTGCGGTGGAGCCTCGGCTGGCGGGCGCGAGAATTCTGTGCGGAACATTTTTCGCGCGCGCGCATTCTCGACAAATGGGAAGCGCTTTTGATCGGATATGATATACAAAGTTCGATCTCGACCACGCGGTGAATTTCTGGCGTCGGCCGGGCGGGGTTGATAAATTTCTCGCATTATATGGTATAATATACGGCAGATTTTTCTTTGGGTTTCAAAAACATTCATACCGGATACAGAATGAAATCAAACAGATACATTTTCTCGTCGGAATCGGTTTCCGAAGGACACCCCGACAAGGTGGCCGACCAGATCTCCGACGCGATTCTCGACGCCTGCCTTGCAAAAGACGCAGGAGCCCGCGTCGCCTGCGAGACAATGGTCGGCACCGATATGGTCGTCAATATGGGCGAAATAACCGCAAACGGCTTCGCCTCTGTCGACACCGAGGCCATTGCAAGAAACGTCGTGGAAGAAATCGGCTATACCGTCCCGGACGAACACTTCTCTTTCGACACTTTCAAATATTTCACAAACATCCACGGCCAGAGCCCCGACATCGCCATGGGCGTATCCCGCCAGTCGGCCGAATCACAGGGCGCCGGAGATCAGGGCATGATGTTCGGCTACGCCACGAACGAAACGCCTGAACTCATGCCGTTCGCCGTCGACTGGAGCCACAAACTGCTCCGCGCATTCTCCGAAATGAGGCGCTCCGGTGAAATGGCATGCCTGAGGCCTGACGCGAAAAGCCAGCTTTCCGTTGTCTACGAAAACGGCAAACCCGTGGCGATCGACACCGTTGTCGTTTCCCACCAGACGACGGAAGAAGGCGCGACGGAAAAAACATATTCGCTTATCGAAAAATACGCGCGCGACATTCTCGCCGCGACGGGGCTCGTCGGGAACTCCACCAGGTTTCTCGTGAACCCGACAGGCAAATTCGTCGTCGGCGGTCCATGCGGCGACACCGGCCTCACCGGCCGGAAAATCATTGTCGACACATACGGCGGCGCAGCGGCGCACGGCGGCGGCGCCTTCTCGGGGAAGGATCCATCGAAGGTCGACCGCTCCGCGGCATACTACGCGAGATACGCGGCAAAGAACATCGTCGCCGCAGGCCTTGCGGACAGATGCCAGATACAGGTTGCCTATGCCATCGGCGTCGACAGGCCGGTTTCGATCTGCGCAGAAACTTTCGGCACCGCAAAAAAAGTCTCAGACGAATGGATTTCTTCGCTCCTGCAATCGGGGGAATTCTTCGACTTCCGCCCGTGGGCCATAACCCGCAACCTCGGCCTCGCCGCCCCCGAAGGATGGCGCTACCGCGACACGGCCGCCTACGGACACTTCGGCAGGGACATCTTCCCCTGGGAGCGCACCGACGTCGCAGGCGACCTCGCCGAAGCAGCGGGGCTGGCGCGCTGAAGCAGCTTTCCCGCCCGCGCGCAAACACACGGGCGGAACATCCTCTCCGGCTTGTCAGGCCTTCGCCGGCCAGAACTTGTCGGACAGTTTCGACGGTATTCCCACTTCGCCCTTCTCGAAGCACTCGGCAAGAATCTTCCAGCCGAGATCG
>JAFWBO010000035.1 GCA_017507065.1 Kiritimatiellia bacterium
CTTCGCAAAGCCGTCGAGCGAGGCGGCGAATGCCGCGTTCGAGCGGACGATCCGTGAAAACGGCGACGGCAGTCTCGAAGCGAAGTCCGTTCGCCAGTCGATAGTGACGAGACCCTTCCGCATCGACTCGATTTCCGTAGCGCTGCCGCGCGCCATGACGTCGTTCCGTCCGGCCGAGCCGTGGGAAATCAGGATGCCGGTCAAGGCGGCGACGGATGCGAAGACGAAGAAGACTGCCATCGAGACGCCGGCCTTCGGTCTTCCTGCGAGGGCCGTTTCGGTCAATGCGACCGACCGCAACTTCTCCCGCAAGGTTTCCGTCCTCCGCCGCATTGACGCTTGTTGGCATCCTTTCGCGTCCGGGCGGATTTCGTCCGTCAATCTGCCGGGCGAGAAGGGCCGGCGTCTCGAGGTGGATTTCGGACGCGAAACGAAAGACGAGGCGTATCGCATCGAAATCGAAAACGACGATAATCCGCCGCTCGCGTTCGACGACGAGCCGGTCGCGCTCAAGGTGACGCCGTACGACATCGTCTTCATCGCCGAGCCCGGGGAAAAGTATTCGCTCTCTGTCGTCAAAGGCGCGGAACGTCCCCGCTACGACGAGACGATACTCGGCTACATCGACCGGGTGCAGGATCCCGTGCGCCTGACGGCGGACCTCCCGCCTCTCGGCGCGTTCCTGGCAGAATGCGCTTCCAAGCCCCTCTGGTCGAGACTGCCGTCCGGCTGGGTCGTGCCGGCGGTTTCCATCCTCGTCTTCGCGGCGCTTGCCGTTCTCTGCCTGAAGCTTTTGAAATCCTCGTGAAATATTGCCAAAGCGGAACGGCAATGCGTTGGCCGTAGCGGGAATCTGGTTCGCTTGACAGATCGGCGGCCGGCGGCTATAATACTGCGCATGCTTGCTGCTTACATAATAGGCTCTCTGGCGCTGATAATAAAGCCGGGACCCGACCTGATGTGCGTTCTTGCAACCGCTCTTGCGGACGGCAAGGCGCGCGCCGCCACGCTGATGGCCGGGCTTATCGCGGGATGCTGGCTCTGGATTCTTATCCTGTCGGCCGGCGTTGCGTCCGTATTCACCGACCATCCGGCGGTGATGCTTTCGATCCAGACCGTCGGCACCGCATATATCGTCTATCTTGCGGTGTGCGCGTTTCGCGAATCCTGCGCCGGATTCCGCTCGGCCGAAACCGTCGAGGCCGGCGGCGCCGCGGCGAGAGGATGGCGGCTTGTAGGCCGCGGTGTCTTCATGTCTATGTCGAATCCGCTCACGATTCTTTTCTTCCTCGCCTTTCTGCCGAACTTCACGAGGGAGAACTCGTCCGTTTCCCCCGCGGTGCAGACGCTTCTTCTCGGGACGCTTTTCTGCGCGCTCGTGCCGCTCGTCGATCTGCCTGTGATTTTCGCGGCCGGCTTTTTCCGCAAGAGGCTTCTCGGTTCGACGAAGGCTTCCGCCTGGCTCAAGATGACGTCGGCCGTTCTGCTTGCCGGCGTCGCGGCCGCTCTCGCCGCCGGTCTGCTGCGCGGTTTTCTCGGTTGAAGTCCGGCCTGAAGCGGATGTCGGGGAAAACCGCCGTGTTGCTTTTTGCCGTTTAATATTGTATAATCCCCGAAAACGAAATTATTTCAAGAAATGAGAGAAATTACACTTGAAGAAAGACGGCATTCCGCCGCTCATCTCACCGCCCGCGCGGTCATGAATGTCTTCGACGACGTCCAGGTCGACATAGGTCCCGCCACCGACGACGGTTTCTATTACGATTTCGATCTTCCGCACCGCATCGCGCCGGAAGATTTCCCAAAAATCGAAGCCGAGATCGCAAGGCTGATCGCGCTCGACGAGCCGTTTGTCAAAAAGACGGTTTCGCGCGAAGAGTGCGCCGCGATGCTCGCCGGGCAGAAGTACAAACTCGAGCGGCTTGCCGACATCCCCGAAGGCGAAGACATCTCCACATACACGGTGGGCGACTATGCAGAAATGTGCCGCGGGCCGCATGTCGAGCATTCTTCCCAGATCGGCGTTGTCAAGCTCATGCGCGTGGCGGGCAGTTATTTCAAGGGCGACGTCTCCAACAAGATGCTCCAGCGCGTCTACGGCATAGTGGCCAGGGACAAGGCCGAGATGGACGCGATCGTCGAGCGCATCGAAGAGGCAAAGAAGCGCGACCACCGCCGTCTCGGCGTCGAACTCGATCTTTTCCATCTCGATCCGGAAGATCCAGGGCAGATATTCTGGCATCCGCGCGGCTGGTCGATTTACGTGACGCTCCAGGACTACATGCGCCGCAAGCTCGTCGCCGACGGCTACCGCGAGGTGAACACGCCCGCGCTCATGCCGCGCAGCCTCTGGGAAAAGAGCGGCCACTGGGACCACTACAAAGCCAACATGTTCATCACCGAGTCGGAAAAGCGCATTTTCGCCGTCAAGCCGATGAACTGCCCCGGAGCCCTCGAGATTTTCAAGAGCCGCACGAGAAGCTACAAGGATCTGCCGCTGCGCCTGGCGGAATTCGGCCATTGCGCCCGCAACGAACCGAGCGGCACGCTTCACGGCATCATGCGCGTGCGCGGTTTCGTGCAGGACGACGCCCACATCATCTGCACCGAGGAGCAGATCGAAGAGGAGGTGGCGAAGTTCTGCCGCCTTCTGAAGGATGTCTATTCCGATTTCGGTTTCGACAAGAATCTCCTCGTAAAGCTCAGCACGATGCCCGAAGACCATGTCGGCGACGAAGCTACGTGGCAGCATGCCGAGGCTTCTCTCGCCGCGGCTTGCAAGGCCAGCGGCCTCGATTACGAGATACAGCCGGGCGAGGGGGCGTTCTACGGGCCCAAGCTCGAGTTCACGCTCATCGACGCGCTCGGCCGCGCATGGCAGTGCGGCACGATCCAGCTCGACTACCAGCTGCCCGGCCCCGACCGTCTCGATGCGGAATATATCGGCCCCGACGGCAAAAAGCACCACCCGGTGATGCTCCACCGCGCCGTACTCGGCTCGCTCGAGCGTTTCATCGGCATATTGATAGAGCATTACGCCGGCGCATTCCCGTTCTGGCTCGCGCCCGAGCAGCTTCGCATTCTTCCCGTGTCCGACAAGGCTCTCGCCTATGCAGACAAGGTGCGCGCGGCTCTCGCCGCCGCAGGCTTCAGGGTCGAGACCGATTCGTCCGCCGAGAAACTCGGCGCGAAAATCCGGGCCGCCACGGTGGCCAAAGTCCCGTATCAGATCGTCGTCGGCCCGCGCGACGAGGCCGCTGGCGCCGTCAGCGTGCGTTCGCGCTCCGAAGGCGACCTCGGCGCGATGCCGGTCGCGGATCTCGTCAAGCGTCTCGAAAGCGAGATCGCCGGCAGATAGAATCGCATGGTTTCGTCGGTATACATAGCCAAAAACGTTTACGGCGGAGACGGCCTCGGCCGCCTCGGCGACGGGCGCGTGGCGTTCGTCCCCGGAGCGTTCGCGGGCGAACAGGTGAAAGCCGAAATCGTCGAGGAGCGCCGGGGATACGTGAAGACGCGCCTCGTCGAAGTGGTCGAAGCTTCTCCCGCGAGGACGGGCTTCGCCCCGGCGCCGGTTCCGGGCATGGTCTACTCGAATCTTTCTTTCGATGGAGAGCTCGAAGCCAAGGCCGCACAGCTCGAAGAGATGCTTTACAGGGCGCATCTCGTCCACCCAGAAGCGAAGATGATAAAGGCTCCGCTCAAGGAGCTCAACTACCGCAACAAGGCGGTGTACCATTTCGCCTTGTCCGGTTCGAAAATGCTTTTCGGCTATATGGCGGAATCAAGCCATGATATCGTCGACATCGCCAAGGATCCGCTTGCGGCGGACGCGATGAACTTCGCTCTTCCGTCGATACGCGCCGACGTCGAAAAACTTCTCACGAGAGGCGCTCCGGCCGTCCGCGCCGATGTCGCGAAGAAAGAGAAGGTGACGGTCCGCTGGTCGGAACGCAGCGGAGTGAGGTGGTGGCTTGGCCATGACGCTCCGGCCGGCGTGATCCTCGAGAACACGAGGGGCAGGATTTTCGAAGTTCCGGCCGACGGTTTCTATCAGGTGAACCCGGCAGCGGCAGATGCGCTCGTCGCCGCCGTGGCGGAGAGGGCGGCCGCGGCGAAGCCTTCCGAAATAATCGATCTCTACTGCGGCGTGGGCGTTTTCGGAATCGTTTCCGCCGGCCTTGCGGCGGCGCCGCTCAGGGGCGTGGAATCGAATCCCGCCGCAGTGCGGAGCGCCGTCAGGAATGCGGCGAAGAACGGCGTCGAGGCGTCGTTCGCCACGGACAGGACGGCGCACGCTTTGAAGAAAATGCGCTTCGCGCCCGGCGCCGCGGTGATCGCGGATCCTCCGCGCGGCGGCATGGAGAAGGGCGTCGCCGCGGCGATTGCGCGATCCGGCGCGGCGAAGGTTTTCTACGTCAGCTGCGACGGCGCCACTTTCGTCCGCGATCTCAAGGAGCTTTCGTCCGCATACGAAATCGAAGAGATTCTCTGGATAGACATGTTCCCGAGGACGGCGAAATTCGAGTCTCTCGCCGTCCTTTCGAAAAAGGAGGGCCGCTGACGGTGAAATTCGTCGTTTTGCAGGTAGGATCGTACGGCGTAAACTGCACGCTTGCGACAGACGGCGAGTCGGCATGGGCCGTCGATCCCGGCGCGGAGGCGGAGCGCATCGTCGAAGCGGCGCGCTCGGAAGGGGTTCGCGTGGCAGGAATCCTTCTCACGCACGCCCATTTCGACCATATCGGCGCGATTCCCGCTCTGAAGCAGATCTGCGGAGACATCCCCGTGTACGTCCATCCTGCGGACACGCCGATGTTCGGCCATCCGTTCAACATGCTCCCGCCGGAATATCCGTCGGTCCCGAAACCTTCCAACATCCTCCCCGCCTGCGATTTCCCCTTCGCCGAAGCCATAGAGACCCCAGGCCATACCCCCGGGGGCGTTTCGTGGTATTTCAAGGACGACGGAGTTCTCCTGAGCGGCGATACGCTTTTCGCAGGGTCTGTCGGGCGTACCGATTTCCCCGGCGGCAGCATGACGCGGCTCGTCGATTCTCTTTCCCGTCTCGTCGCTCTTCCTCCGGAGACGAAAGTGATTCCGGGGCACGGCCCGTCCACGACGATCGGACGCGAAAAATCGTCAAATCCTTATATTGTCGCTTGACTTTTTGCGTCGTCGAATATAAAATACGCATTATTCATTACTTTAAACAAATGAAGGAGCAAAAATGAAACTCAAGTTCAAATCGGCCGTCGCCGCCATGGCTGTTGCGGCATCCGCGGTCGCATATGCTGACAACACGCAGGAGAAGGATTGTGTCGAAACAGTCGGCTGGACGCCGGTCGCCGTGGGCCTCGCCTCGCCGGTGCAGCTTCCGTGGGGGCTCGCCGCATGGGACGTGTACGGTCTCGATCTCGGGCTTTTCTACACCGACGCGCCCAAGATGTACGGTCTTGACGTGGCCGGTCTCGCTTCCGTGACGCGTTGCAATCTCTCCGGGCTTCAGGTTTCTGGGCTTTTGAACTTCGGTCTCGTCGATGTCTACGGTCTCAGGGCTACGATCGGCCTCAACCTCTGCAAGGCGACGGTCTACGGCGCCGATCTGGGGCTCGTCGGTCTCCGCGAAAAACTCGTCGGTTTCGATGCGGAATTCATCGGCTCTGCGCAGCACGCCATGACGGGCGTGCAGGTGGCCGGTCTCGCGAACGTCGTCGACGGCGAGGCTTGCGGCTGCTCTCTCGCTCTCGGCACCAACCTTGCGCGCACGGTTTCGGGCGCCCAGGTCGCGCTCGTCTTCAACATGGCCGAAGAGCTTCACGGCGCGCAGATCGGCCTCGTGAACTTCGTCGACTACTGCCCCAACGGTTTCCAGATCGGGCTCGTGAACATCATCCTCTCCAACCAGGTGAAGGTTCTCCCGATCGTCAACGGCTGCTTCTGACGTTTTCTTCCGTTTCGTGAAGAAGAGCAGTTTTCTCAAAAAGCCGACGCATTCCGATACGCATGCGTCGGCGGCCAAGAAGCGCGGGCTCGGGCGCGGGATGGATTCTCTCATTCCGGCGGGGAAGCCCCCGGCCGAGGTGGCGGTCCAGGCGCAGCCGGCTCCCTCCGCGGAGCCTGCGGCGTCTTCGGACGGAAAGAACATCCTCGAGCTTGTCATAGCCGACATTGCCCGCAGCCCGTACCAGCCGCGGCGCGACTTCCGCGAGGACGAGCTTAAAGAGCTCGCCGAATCCCTCAAGAACAACGGTCTCGTGCAGCCGCCCACGGTCAGGCGCAATTCCGAAGGGCGGTTCGAGCTTATCGCCGGCGAGCGCCGCATAAGAGCGGCCGAGATCGTCGGGTGGAAGAAAATCCGCGTCAATCTGGTCGAGGCCGACGATCTCACGGCGGCGGCGATGACGGCGACGGAGAATCTTCAGCGCGAAGACCTCAATCCGATCGAAGAAGCCGTAAGCTACAAGACGCTTCAGGACACGTTCAACCTTACGCAGGCCGAAGTTGCCGAACGCGTAGGCAAGGGGCGCGCCACCGTGGCGAACTCCGTGAGGCTTCTCGAGCTTCCCGACGAGGTCAAGCAGCTTGTCGAGACGGGGCTTCTTTCTTCCGGACACGCCAAAGTCCTTCTTTCGATCGAAGGCGAGAAAGACAGGGTCGTCCTCGCCCGCGAGTGCGTGAGCGCGCAGCTTTCCGTAAGGGCGCTCGAGCGACGCATCGCCAGGCTCAGCGCGCCTGTCGCGGAGAAGAAACCGGGCACGCCAGACATCCCTCCGGGGTATGCGAAAACCCTCTGCGACAATCTGCGCCGGCATCTCGGCTGCGCCGTGAGGCTCACGAGCGCTGTGACGCACGCGAACGGCAAGCGCACGAAGGGCGTCCTCGAGATCGATTTCTTCGACAACGACGATCTCGACCGCATTCTGAAAATGGTTGGCGTAAAGGTCGATTGAGGTGTTTCCGGCCGCCATACTCGCCGCATCACTGGTATTCACCCCCGCCGACGCCCGCCTTGCGCACACAACGGCGGGCTTGATTGTCGCGAACGCCACGCCGCGCGACGCCGGGACGCGGGGGGCGTTCTCCGCGGCCAATATCATTCTCAACGCGGCCTCCGCCGCCGGAGCCGACACCCGCATCGACACGTTTTCCGCGCCGACTCCGAAAGGGGCGAGATATTTCACGAACGTCATCGCGAAATTCGAGAAGGATCCCTCGCGCGGGTGGATCGTGTTCGTCTCTCATTACGACACGAAACCGGGGAGCGGATGCCCCGGCGCCAACGACGGGGCGTCAACGAGCGGGCTGCTCGTGGCGATGTGCGAATCTCTCAAGCGGCAGGAAAAGATTCTCGCCTGCAACGTGATGTTCATCTGGACCGACGGAGAGGAATGCATAGAGAGATATTCCGACGTGGACGGGCTGTGGGGGGCCAGACGGGCGGCGCAGATGCTCAAGGACGATCGTTGCGACGTGAAGGGCGTGATCTGCCTCGACATGCTCGGCGACAGGGATCTCGGCGTGTCGATACCGCGCAATACTTCTTCGTATCTCAGGAAGGCCGCGCTTGCCGTCGCCGACGCCACGCCTCTCAAAGGAAGGGTGAAGACCATATCCGAGATGATCAAGGACGACCACGTCCCTTTCGCCGAGGCCGGATTCGAAGCCGTGACGCTGATCGATTTCGAATACGGCTCTGAAAAAGGCCTCAACGACTATTGGCACACTCCGGAGGACACGATGGACAAGATTTCCGAAAAGTCGCTTCACGAAGCAGGATCGCTCGCCATGAAATTTCTCGACATTCTGCCGTACGTCGACAAGCCTTCGCCGAAACGCAAGAGAAAGCGTTGACCGCTTTCAGGGCGCCGATGTTTTCCGCTTGAAATTTTCCGTTTTAAAAGATATAATACCTTTTACGATGAAATGCCCGAAATGCGGAATAGACGATGACAAAGTGCTCGACTCGCGCGCAGTGCGCGAGGGCGCTGCCATTCGCCGTCGCAGAGAGTGCTCGGCCTGCATGCATCGGTTCACCACCTACGAGGAGATCGACCGCGACGAGGTGCAGGTCGTGAAGCACAACGGCTCGCGCGAGCCGTTCGACAGGCAGAAGATCGACAAGGCCATCCGTCAGGCCTGCGGCAAGCGTTCCGTGAGCGACGAGCAGATACGGTCGATGATAGACAGGGTCGTCGCGGGAATAGAAGGCGACGAGGTGGAATCGGCGGCGATCGCGGAGCTTGTCATGAAAGAGCTGCATGCCGTCGACGACGTCGCATACATCCGTTTCGCGAGCGTCTACCGCAAGTTCACCGATGTCGCCCAGTTCCTCTCCGCGATAACGGAGATCGCCAGAAAATGACGGCTTCGAAATACAGCAGGCCTCCGCTCAAGGTGGCTTTGATGGGGCTTGGAAGGGCGATGTTCACCGAGCACGTCCCCGTGTTCAGGGACCATCCTTCGCTGTTCGAGGTGGTCGCGGCCTGCGATGTCGTGAAGACACGCCGCGACATGCTTCTGTCTGAGTTCCCGCGCTGCAGGATGTTTCGCCAGTTCGAAGACATGCTTTTCGAAAAGAACATCGATCTCGTGGTGATCGCGACCGGATCTTCGCGCCATGTCGAACATGCGACTGCGGCTCTGCGGCGGGGCGTGTGGGTGCTCCTCGAAACGCCCATGGCGCACGGCATCGAAGAGGCGGCGCGTCTCAGAGGCGCGGCGGCAAAGGCCAACATGCGGCTCGTCGCCTACAACCGCGGTTTCTTTTCGCCGGATTTCCTCCTCGCGAAGCAGGTCGTCGCCGGCGGCATGCTGGGCGACATCCATACGATAAGCGTGCGTCGCGACGATTTCGTGCGGCGCGACGATTGGCAGACGATGCGGCATCTCGGCGGCGGGGCGGCCTATTACGCGATGCCCGACTTGATTCTGCAGGCGCTCAAGCTGCTGCCTCTGCCTCCGGTTATGATGTGGAGCGAGCTCAAGCGGTCGGTTTCTGTCGGAGACGCGGAGGATTTCGTGCATCTGCGGCTCAAAACGCGCCGGCAGATAACTGCCGACATCGAATACGACGGCGGCTTCCTCGGAGCGGAAAACCGCCCGTCGTTCACCATCCGCGGTTCAAGGGGCGTTTTTGCCGTCATGCCAGGCGAGAAGACCGGCGTTCTTCGCGCGATACCGGCCGATTTTTCCTTTCCGCGCCGCCGCGCGAGCGTGAAGGTGCAGCCGATAGCCGACATGCACGAGCGCTTTCCCGTTGTCGAAGAGAAGGTTTCGCTTGCCGCCGGGACTTTGTACGGGCAGAGCGTTTTCTGGCGGCGGCTTTACGAGACGGTCAGGGTGGCTTCGGCGTTCCCCGTGCCGCTCGAAGACGCTTTTGAATGCGAACGGCTCGCGCATCTCATGAAAAAATCGAGCCAATTCGGGAACTGAATGCCATGAGCTACATGACGCAGAGTCTTGAAGACTACATCGAGACGATATATATGATCGTCAAAAGCGGCGCCGAAGCGAGCGTCCATGCGGTGGCGAAAGAACTCGGCGTGAAGATGCCGAGCGTCGTCAAGGCCATGCGCGAGCTCAAGCGAATGGAGCTCGTCACTCAGCAGCCCTATTCGTCCATATGCCTCACCGACAAGGGCAGGCGCGTGGCGACGGCGGTGCTGAGGCGGCACATGCTTCTGAGGCGCTTTCTCGAGATGCTCGGAGTCGGCAGCGTAAATGCCGACAGGGACGCGTGCAGAATGGAGCACTTCCTTTCCGCCGAGACGCTCGACAAAATACGTTTGTTTACGAATAACGGAAAAGTCATCGGGAATCCACAAAAATGAAAGAAATGAAAGAAGAGATAAAAAAGCTGAGAAAGATACAGGAACTGGCGCTGACGAGGGACGAGCACGGCAGGATGGGCGACGGGTCGAGACTTGATGAATTCAACAAAGCCATCGACGATATGGTTCGCTCTCTTGATCCGGCCGTGGCCGGGGTGTATGCGAGGCTCTACAAGAAGAGCCATGTGACCATGGCCGCGATGTCGAACGGGTGCTGCTCCGTCTGCGGCATGCAGGTGCCGATCGCCCAGGGCCAGCAGGTCCGTCTCCAGCAGCATCTCGTGACGTGCTCGAGCTGCGGGCGCATACTTTTCGCCGAAGAGACGGCGGCCGCGCGCAACGTTTCCGACCGTCTCGCCGAGCGCGACGACGAAAAGAAGACCGGCCTTGCACGCTTTTCCGATCCTTCTCTCGTCACGGTTTCGCTCGGGGCCGTATCGCGCGAGGAGGCGATTTCAGCCCTTGCCGATCTCATGGAGACGAATTCGTATATAGCCAACGCGAGTTCTCTCGTAACGGCGGCCATGGACCGCGAGGCCGTGCTTTCCACGGCCATGGAAGGCGGCATCGCCCTTCCGCACGTGCGCGGCGTCGAGGGCGGCCGTCTCGTGATGGCGGTAGGCGTTTCCAAGGAGGGGATCGACTGGGACGGCGAGAAGGTGCGTATGGTGTTCTTTTCGGCGATTCCGGTGGCCGTCTCCAATTTCTACATCAGCCTCATGTCCGGCATCGTCCAGGCGTTTTCAAAACGCGAGACAATCGATTCGGCCGTGAAAGCCAAAGATTCCGCCGCGCTCTGGAAGGCTCTCGTCAAAGCTACGAGAACTACGGTGAAGTGAAAAGGAGCTGTGCAGTATCCGCGCTCGTTTCCGCGCTCGCGGTTCTTGTCGCTTCGCCCGCCGAGGCGAGAGCGCACCGCCGGCAGGCGTCCCCGCGCAGAGCCGCGGCCGCGCTTGCGGCGCGGCCGCGGACTGCATCTCCCTATCTCGGTTCGATAGCGGTTGAATATCCGGCCCGGCGGGTCCTTTTCTCCGATTCTCCCGACGTCAGGTGCTATCCGGCTTCGTGCACCAAGCTTATGACCGCGCGATTGCTCATGAAGGAGGTGTCTGCCGGGCGTATGTCGTGGGGCGATCGCGTGACGCAGACGGAGCTCTCCGCCGCCGAAGAGCCTTCCAAGATCGATCTCGCGCCGGGCGAGTCGGTTTCGGTAAAAGAAGCGCTCGCCGTGCTCATGGTCAAAAGCGCCAACGACGTCGCGGTGGCCATAGCGGAAAAAGTGTCGGGATCCGTCGAGGCGTTCGTTGCCAGAATGAACGCGGAGGCGGCCGCGCTCGGCATGACAAACACCGTTTTCGTCACGCCAAACGGTTTCCCGCCTCCGGCGGGGAGCCGGAGAGGGTTCGACGAGTCCACGCCGCGCGATCTTGCCTCTCTCGCCTGCGCGATACTCGACGAGCAGCCGGAGCTGCTCGATTTCACGTCGCTCAAATCGGTGACGGTCAAAGGGCGCGGCGGCAAAGAACTGACATTCGGGACGCACAACAATCTTCTTCTCAGAAAAAGCGACAGCTACATGCCTGAAGCCGACGGTCTCAAAACAGGCTATTTCAGACTGGCCGGCTGTTCTCTGGTGGCGACGGCTTCCCGCAACGGCCGCCGCGCGGTCGCCGTGGTCGTCGGTTCGCCGTCCGCCAGAGAACGCGACGCCGCCGCCAAAGACCTCCTTTCGAAATCGCTCGACGCCATCGACTGGTGAGAGGTACGGAGGTTTCGTGATGAATTACGCCGCGCTGAGAAAATGCGATATCGCCAACGGTGAAGGCGTGAGAGTGTCGCTCTTCGTCTCCGGCTGCACGCACAGATGCAAGGGGTGTTTCAACGAAGAAGCGCAGGATTTCGCATACGGCAAACCGTTCACCGCGGAAGTCGAGGATGAAATTCTCGAGGCTCTCGAGCCCGGATACATAGCAGGGCTCACGCTTCTCGGCGGCGAGCCGATGGAACCGGACAACCAGAAGGCGCTTCTGCCGCTTCTCAGGCGGTTCAGAAAAAAATTCGGCGACACGAAGACGCTCTGGATATATACCGGGTGCGTGTTGGATCTCGACCTCAGGCCGACCGCCGGCGACGCGCTCGGCGTCGAGGTCAACTCTCCGCACAAACGCTGGCGCACGTCCGCGACTGACGAGATTCTTTCGCTCGCCGATGTTCTCGTCGACGGTCCGTTCGTCGAAGAACTCCGCGATCTCACGCTCAAATTCCGCGGCAGTTCCAACCAGCGCATCATAAATCTCAAAGAAGGAGGCAGAATATGGCAAGGTTGAAGCTCGGCGTCCTCGGTTCGGGATCGGGCTCGAACATGCAGTCGATAATGGATGCGATAGGCGCGGGGACGCTTGACGCGGAAATAAAAATCGTCCTTTCCGACGTCAAGGATGCATACATACTCGAACGCGCTGCGAAAGGCGGTGTCGAGAACGCATATCTCGACTGTTCGCCGTGGAAGACGAAACTCGAGGGAGAAGCGGAGGATCGCTGCATTTCCGTTTTGAAGGAGAAGGGCGTCGACACGGTCGTTCTCGCGGGGTTCATGCGCATCGTCAAGCCGAAACTGCTTGCGGCGTTTCCGAACCGCGTTCTCAACATCCATCCGGCGCTTCTGCCGGCGTTCCCCGGGGTGGCGAGCTGGAAGCAGGCTCTCGACTACGGCTGCAAGGTGGCCGGCGTCACGGTCCATTTCGTAGACGCCGGCACGGATTCCGGGCCGATCATAGTGCAGAAGGCGGTGCCGGTTGCGGAAGACGACACGCCCGAGACGCTGCATGCGAGGATTCAGGTCGAGGAGCACAAGGCTTTCCCGGAGGCGCTTTCGCTCCTCGCCGCGGGGCGCCTTTCGGTCGTCGGCCGGCGCGTCGTCGTCGCTCCCGCAGATTGACGTTTTTCGCCACAACCAGGAGGAGCTCTTCGAATATGTCTAAAGTAGTTTTTCCCGGCATGGCGGTTTTGGCCGCCGTGTCTCTTTTCGCGGTTTCCTGCGCAAGTGTCGAGTCTCCGGGCGCGCCGGCGGCGGCGCCCAGGGCGAAAATAGGAGTTTATATCGACAAGGGCGCGCGCAACATAGGCGCTTTCAGATGGATAGAGATAGCGACGCGGGCGAATGACGCCGAAGCCGTGTGCATCGACTGCGATGCGATACGTGCCGGCGCGCTCGACGGCCTCGACATGCTGATCATGCCAGGCGGCAAGGCGAGCCTCGAGGCGGAGGCCATGGGAGCCGAAGGCCGTGCAAAGCTCAAATCTTTCATAGAGCGCGGCGGCGGTTATATCGGGACGTGCGCCGGATGCTTCCTTCTCATGCAGCCGGGCTCGGGTTTGCGCAAAAACTACCTCGACGTGATACCGTATGCGCCGGCGCCTTCGGGCGGCCATGCCGATCTCATGATAGAGTTCAACGGCCACGCAGAGGACGCGTTAGGCCTCAAGAAGGGCTCGAAGGAGCGTATCGCATACGCCGGAGGTCCGGTTCTTCTGCCTGCAAAGCCGGCGGAAAAGAGCGATTTCAAGACGATAGCCGTGTATCACTCCGACATAAACGCGACGAGTGCGAAAAAACGTCCTTCGTTCGCCGGCAAAGGAGCGATGACCGCCGGGACGTACGGGAAGGGGCGGGTGTTCGCCTCCGCCGTCCACCCCGAAATGGACGTCGACGACCATTACATCATCAAGCGCGCGTTCAAATACGTCCTCGGCCGCAGTGTTGAATGGGACTATCCGATGCGCCGCGAAGGCGCGCTCTCCGTCGGATTCGTGTGCGACGATTCATTCGGCCTCGAGACGGCGAAGTTCGTGCAAAAACTCGTGACGCAGGATGTTTTCGATATAGTTCCCATCAACAAGAAGGCCGTCGCAAACGGTATCCTTTCCCATCTCGACGCCGTCATGTACCCTGACAGCGCGGGTTCAAAGGGGTACACGCTGTGCTTCGGCGGGGAAAACGCCGCTCTCGCCGCAGGATTCATGGCCCGCGGCGGGCTCGTGCTCGCGTGGGGCGAAGGTCTGAAGGCTCTTGAAAAGAGCGGTGTCGAGGGGGCGGTGGCCGTCTCCGGAGGCGAAGAGGCGCTCTTCAGGCTCGAGGAGTTTTTGCGCCGGCCGCTGGCCATGACGGGTTCACGCACGCCGAAAGCGCCTCGTCCCGTCAAGACGGCGTTTTTCTGCGACGCGGGCGTGTGCAATTTCACGATACCCGAGATGCTCGAGTTCGCTCCCGAATACGACATGGACATAATAGGCGTGGAGGATGTGAAAGCAGGAAAGCTTCCCTCGTACGATCTTCTCGTCGTGCCCGGCGGCCAAGCGTCCGAGCTCACGGCCGCGCTCGGCGCCGAAGGCGGGGCCAAGATACGCGATTACATCCTCGGCGGCGGAAAGTATTACGGCATCTGCGCGGGCACGTACGCGATTCTGCAGAAAGACGCGATGCCGGAGAAGAAACGCCGGAGCGAGGACAAGGGCTCCATGGGCTTCATTCCGTTCATGGACGACGCCCCCCGGCATTGCCGCGGCTGGGCGCCGACCGAAATCTCGTTCACTGATGAAGGGCTCAATGCTTTTCCCGGCATGGAAAAGACGCGTCAGGTCTTCTACATGGGCGGCCCGGTTATGGTTCCCGGCAAGCCGGTGGATGGGGCCGATTTCGAAGTGCTGGCGACATACGACGGGCAGATAGTCAACACTTGGCATCCCGGCAAGGTGGAGTCTATGTACGGCAAGGCGGCCGTCCTCGGCGGCACGCTCGGCAAAGGGCGCGTTCTCGCGTCGGGCCCGCATCCCGAGTCGGATCTTTTCAGCATGGATATAGTGCAGGCGTTTTTCAGATATCTGACAGGCGTTAAGCCGACGCTCGTCGAAAGGCCGCGCCGGCGCGGCGCGAAGACTCTCTTCGTGCGCCTCGGCCCGGACAGGCCGTCTGCGGAGTATTTCATCAAGACGGCGCTTCACGACGGAACCGTTGATTTCCACATCGGTCCGCGTCTCGACTGCAACATGCTGCCGCACGTCGATGCGGTGATTCTGCCATGCATCACGAAAGAAGACGTCAAGGACGGTTTGAAATCGTACATCGCCCGCGGCGGGAAGGTCGTCGTGGTGGCGGACACGCCCGCGCGCGGCCGCCTCGCGGCGGAACTGCCCGGCGCAACGCTCGCAGGATCCTGCGCCGAAGCGTTCGCGGCGGTGCGTTAGAACGGCCGTTTTCCGCGGCTCTTACGCCCGGACGCTCCACTGCTGGAGGCGCCCGGGCGTTTTATTTTGTCCTTGATAAAAGGCTGTCGATATGGTATAGTTCTCGTTATTGAATCGAGACGCGCGGGACGTTTTTCCCGCAAAGACCAGAACGGAGAGGTCCCGATATGAATTGCAGTTTGTTTACACGGAGGTCTTTCATAGAGAGCGTATTCGCGACTGGCGCGGCGGCTCTCGCTCCGCGTTTTGCGTTTGGAGGTTCTTCCGCCGGTGAACGCATTCTTCTCGGCGCGTGCTTCATCAAGCCCGATATCGTTAAGACGATGAAGTCGATAGGGTTCGATTTTTGCGAAGGCGGCGTCTCGGAGGCGGTGAATCCCGACAAGGACGGCGACTGGTGGAAGAAAAAACGCGACGAAATCGGCTCGCTCGCGCTCCCCGTCCGCAGCCTTGTGGGGTTTATTCCGGGCAGATTCCGGCTGACGGGGTCTGGCGCCGATCATTCGCGCGCGCTCGATTACGCCGAAAAGGCCGTGAGAAGGGCGGCGGAACTCGGCGTCAAATACATCGTTCTCGGTTCCGGCGCGGCCAGGAAGGTGCCTGGCAAGAAGCCGTCCAAGAGCGAGATAGAGAAGGGCGTGGCCCAGTTCACCGATTTCTGCCGCTCCGTGGCGAAGCGCATGGAAGGCATCGACGGAGTCACGATCGTCATCGAGCCGCTTCGCGCACGGGAGACGAATATCGTCAATTACGTCTCGCAGGGCAGGGAGATCGTCGAGGCGGTGGCTTCTGACAGGATTCAGCTGCTCGCCGACATTTTCCACATGATGGAAGGAAAGGACGGTGCGGAGAATATCGTCCGCGCAGGGGCGATGATCAAGCACTGCCATATCGCCGAATATTCCACGAGGAGTTATCTCGGCGATCATGCGGAGCATGTCGCCCGCCTCGAACCATATATTGCCGCGCTCAAATCCATCGGATACAAGGGCGGCGTCAGCTGCGAGTGCAGCTGGCGGAAAAAACCGGACATAGCAAAGCAACTCGAAACTTCGTTCAAAACACTGAAAGGAATGATATGAGCACAAACAACATGACCCGCCGCGACTTCTGCAAAGGCGCAAGCGCCGGAATCGCGGGCATTATCGCCTCCGGAGCCGCCCCGTCGCTCTACGCCGCCGGCGCAAACGAGAAAATCCGCGTTGCCTGCGTTGGCTTCTCCGACCGCTTCAAAGACACTCTTCTCCCATGCTTTCTCGGGCAGTCCAAGTAGCTTGGCTTCGAGATGGTGGCCGTCGCCGATCTCTGGAAAAAGCGCCTTTACGAGAAGGCCGTCCCCGAGCTTGAAAAGCGCACCGGCAACAAGATCCAGGCGTTTTCGAGCGATGTC
>JAFWBO010000036.1 GCA_017507065.1 Kiritimatiellia bacterium
AAGAATACGGGGGACGCGGCGTTCGATTTCACGGCGGGGTTCCACCCGTATCTGCTCGTGCGCGAACGCGGCGGCGTGACGGTGAAGGGGCTCGCCGGCTGTCCGTACGTCTATGCGGAAGACATGTCGGACCATGTTCTTTCGGGCGATCTCGCCATGACTGCGGCGACAGACCATGTCTTTTCGCTGCCGCCTGCGCCGAAGCACGAGTTCGCCGTTGTAGATCCAGGGCTCAGGAGGGCCGTTGCGATGGCTTCGAGCGGCAACACGAAAGCCGTTGTGTGGAATCCGGGGCCGGAAGGCAGGCTGCCGGATTTCGGCCCGGACGACTGGCGCAGGTTCGTGTGCGTAGAACCCGTGACGTCGTGGCCGAAGGCGGGGCGCTCTCTCGGGCCGGGAGAGACGCACGAGCTGGCGTTGGCGATACAGTCTGTTGCGGAAGAGCCGGGAGGTGATGCCAAGTGACGGCGGAAGAGCTCAATGCAATCGTGGAATCGAAAGAGTTCCCCGAGTTCGTCAGAGTCTGCGAAGCGCGGCAGAACAGGCGCATAGCCGCGATGGCCGATGCGATAGCGGCAGAGCCGGGAGTGCGCCTCGTGCTGATGACTGGCGGCTCGTCCGCGGGCAAGACCACTTCGGCCAAGAGGCTTTGCACCCAGCTCGGAGCCGATGGAATCCCGGTGGAATACGTTTCGACCGACGACTTTTTCGTCGGCAACGCCTTGAATCCCCGTGACGAGAACGGCGAGTTCGACTACGAGACGATAGAGTGCGTCGACAGGCCTCTTCTGTCGGAGAGGCTCGGCGCTCTCCTCGAAGGGCGTGAAATCCCGCGGCACAGATTCGATTTCATAGCGCACGAGCCGTACGACGCCGACGAGACGATGCGTCTCGACAAAGACGGAGTGGTTATACTCGAAGGGCTTCACGCGCTCAACCCGGAGCTTCTCCCGGGGCTCGGCGTCAAGACTTTCGGCGTGTTCGTCGAGCCGAAACCCGATGCGGAGTTCGCCGGGAGCCTGTCCTTGTCTTCTCGCGACGTGAGGCTTCTCAGGCGCATAGTGCGCGACGGGCAGTACAGGAAGATATCCGCGGGCGAGACTCTGAAGATGTGGCCGAAGGTGACAGCCGGCGAAGAGAAATGGATACTTCCTTTCAGGCATCTCGCAAATGCGCAGTTCAACTCGTTTCTCGATTACGAGCTTTCGATTCTCAAGCCGTTCGCGCAGGGGCATCTCGAGAAGGAGCGCATAAAAAATCCAGACGACGCTAAAGTGGCGCAGCTTCTCGAAACGCTGGACGGAATCGCGGCGGCTTCGCCGGTCGTGGTGCCGGGCGATTCCATTCTCCGCGAAACGATCGGCGGCAGTCTTCTCGAATACTGAAAGGAAACGCACGTATGAAACTTGTCCTCAACAGGGAATATCTTCTCAGGCATCTTTTCGCCGCGGCCGTTTTCGCATGTCTCGGCGTGTGGTTCGCTTACGACGCTTTCGTGGCGTATCCGGCCATGGACGCCGCCGCGCTTTACGAAAAGATAGAAGGCGCCGCGCCGAAGAAGGGCTTCGCCCTCGAGCCTTTCAAGGCGCAGAAGATCAAGACTCAGCGAGGCTTTGCGTTTCTCGCGCTCGCCGCGTTTGCCGTCGTCGCCGCGCGCCTTTCGCGTTCGGCGGCGCTGAAGGTGGATTTCGACGACAAAGGCTTCACGTTCCGTTCGCGCCGCTTCTCCTACGGCGACATCGCGAAAATCGACGATTCGGACTGGGAGAAAAAAGGCGTTTCGCGCATTGCGGTGCGCAAGGACGGCTTTTCTGCCGCGATCGTCCTCGATTCGTGGCATCACAAGGGCGCCGGCGAATTCCATTCCATGGCCGTTTCGCAAAATAAAGAGGCGCAATCGGCGTAAATATGGTATAATTGTCGCAATACTTCGATTTACAAAAGAAAGGAACATCAAAATGTCAAGAGCATACAACTTTTCGGCGGG
>JAFWBO010000037.1 GCA_017507065.1 Kiritimatiellia bacterium
GGGGTAAGACTCTAAGTTCTCTCCTCGCCGCAGCAATCATTTCCTGCATTGCGGCGCTTTCCGTAACTGCGGCCGAATTTGTCTGGAAAGGGCCGTCAGGCGGCACATTTTCCACAGCGGCCAATTGGGAAGGGGGCACTGCGCCTACCGCAGAAACTGCTAACGGCGCGACGTTCGTCTTCAACGGCGCCGGCACAGTCCTCAACGATGTCGGCGTTCTTTCTCCGGCGTCGATTTCCTTCGGTTCTTCCGCCGCTATGACGATTGCGGGCGACTACGGTTTCGAGGGGCTCTCTTCCATAGAGAACGCTTCTGATTCCGATCAGGTCTTCTCGGTCCCCGTAGTGTTCGGCACATCGGGTTCCGAAGCGGCTATAACCGTTTCCAACACCGGTTCGGGCATCGTAAAATTCCCCGGCACGGTCACGGGATCGACCGTTCCGGCGACCACGCCGGTTTTCGACGGCCGCTACGTCCTGACTTCGGCTTCGGCCTGGGCGCCTTCCGCGGCGTCGACAATCCGCTCCGGCTCGTCGCTCGAGCTTCGGGCATACACCGGCAACAACTATCTGACGATCGAGGAAGGCGGCGTTCTGCATGTCACGGGCGATGCGACATCCACGGCGCAGCTCCTCAAAGCGAATTACGGGGCATTGCGCATTGACGGCAATGCATCGGTGAAGGGCAATCTGTCGGAGGAAACCGGCTCTTCGGGAGAATACCGTTTTGGCACGCTGACGCAGACCGACGGCAACCTGTACATCAACAACTACAGATCCGACGCGTCGGTCCTCGACACGGCGGGAGTGGTTTTCGGCGCCGGCGGACTGCCCGTCGTCAACAGACAGATCGTGCTCCATTCCGGAATGCACCACGTATTCAGGTTCGCGGCTGACTGCACTTTGAAGGCCCGCGCCGCCAGCGGCCAGACGAGCGGCTACGGGCGGATCAATGCAGACGGCAGCGGGCTTGCGACACTGTATTTCGATACGGATGATTTCTGCGACGGGAAGACTCCCCGCAACATAACGATGGAAGCTGCGACGACAAGATGCAATTTCATCATAATGGGCGGCGGACGCCTCGTCTACGGGTGCCCTTCGACATCCAACGACCGTTCGACCGGAACCTGCGTCGTGTCTAACAGCGCCACTCTCGCGTTTTCCAACAACAGCAAATTCGTCGCCGGCGCGACAACCATGCTTCCGGGGACCACGCTGGAACTTGCGGCTTCGGCGACCGTCGAGAAAACATTCGAGGGTGCGTTGACTCTCCATCCGGGTTCGACCGTCTCGAACGCAACGGGGCTCGCCGCGGCTGTGACGCCTCTCACGGTGCCGTCGCTCAAATTCGGCGAGGGTGAAGGCGCAGTCGTCTTTTACGCCGGCAAGTCGCTCGCCAAAGGCGTCTATACTCTTCTCGCTTCGTCCGCGGCGCTTCCCGCCGGTACGCTTGCGAGAATCGAGGTCCGCGGCAGCGGAGCGTCGGGAACGGCGCTCGTCCCCTGGATTTCGGCGGACGGCAAGAGCATCCGTCTTACGGTGGCGGGCGACAATCCGTACGCATGGACCGGCGCCGGCGGCGACGGCAGGATGGGGAACGGCGCGAACTGGCTTGGAGGCGAAGTGCCGGCCGAAGGCTCGCCTGTCGATTTCTCCGCTCTCGCCGCGAACACGACGATCGTCGCCGACGCGGACCGCGCGTTCGGCGCGGCTGCGATGGGCTCCGGAATCGTCACTTTCACCGGTTCGCTTGCCGTGGACTCGTTCAGCAACATGGCGAAGGTCGCGGTAGGCGCCGACGCCACCGTCACCGTGGCCGGCGATCTTTCCTTCTCCGGCGGCAATACGAGGCTCTGCAACACCGTCGCTGCCGGCGGGAAGCTCTGGATCAAGGGCGTGCTTTCCGTAGGATCGATGTCGAGCGATTTCACGCTCGAAAATACGAGCGGCGCCGGAACGATCGTGCTTGAAGGCGGAATGAAGATCACAAACGCCAACAAATGGATCGTTATAAATGCAAAGACGCTCGTCCTTGGCGAAAAGGGCATATCGTCCACTGCGAACTGGCCGACCCTCGCATTCTGGGCCACTCCGACAATCTACGCGCTCGGATCGAAGAGCGTGTTCGGAGGCGGGAATATCAATTATTCTTTCGGGACCGGAAACGATGTCACGATATGCACGACGCAGTTCGAGTCGGACCGGCCGGCGATGATCGAATTCAAAGGCTTCATCAAAGGACAAAAAGGCTATTACGCCGGCCTCGTCGTGACGGGTTGCGGGAAATTGAAATTCACCCCGTCGGCCATTACCAACCGCGGAATCGCAGTGAAAGACAAGGCGACTGTCGTTCTCGACCCGGCCTTCCAAACAACGGGCGCCAACGACCAGACGCTGTCGATAGCGTCCGAAGCGACGGTTGAAATCGCTTCCGCGGGCACGTTCGCGTCGGGTTTCAATTCGGTGTCGTTTGCGGACGGCGCCACGCTGTCGGTTGCCGTCCTGGAGAACTCCTGCTCGATATTCCAGTTCCGCTCCGGAAGGCCTCCGACGCTGGCCGGCACGGTCAAGGTGGCA
This sequence comes from Kiritimatiellia bacterium, assembly GCA_017507065.1. GTDB lineage: Bacteria > Verrucomicrobiota > Kiritimatiellia > RFP12 > UBA1067 > UBA1067. The sequence continues at coordinate 2,580 of JAFWBO010000037.1, forward strand.
CTCGCGGACGGCTCCGGACCGGTGATTGTAAAATCGTACACGCTCACCGCGAACGCCTCGCTTTCGGACGCGTCGAAGTTCGCGCTCGCGGAAGGCGTGCGCGGATCGCTTTCGGTCGCGGGCGGCCAGCTCGTCTACAAGGCACCCGAATATTTTTACATCAAAGTCAGGTAGTCGTTGCACGACGACTGACACCGCCGTTGCGCAGCTGCAATTTATTCCTTGAAAAACTTCGGCTGTTATGCGATAATGTTTAAACATATCTGCAAAGTTCTTAAGGATTATGGCATGAAGTACAGAGCAAGGAATACGTCGTTTGTTGCCAAGGCGGTCGTTTTGTCTGCCGCATCGATGCTTTTTTCGTTGTCGGTGTTTTCCGAAGTGGAATTCCGCGAATGCCCGAAATGCGACAAGCGCATAAGGGTCGATCTCGCGGAAGGCAAGGCTTATGTCAATCTGAGCCGTCTCGACGGCGTGCCGAAAGAGAAGATGGCCCAGCGCGCGGCGATGCTCCTCGATTTCGCGAAAATCAAACCCGCCGCGCCGGGCGTCAAGCGTCCCACGATGGGATGGTCGAGCTGGAACACTTTCGGAATAAACATTTCCGAATCCACCATCCTCGAAACGGCGAAGGCGATGGCCGGCAACGGTCTCAGGGACGCCGGCTACACGCACGTGAACATCGACGACGGCTTTTTCTGCGGCCACGACAAGAACGGGAAACTCCGGATCATCGAAAGCCGCTTCCCGAACGGGATGAAGAAGGTCGCCGACGGCATCCACGCGCTCGGGATGAAGGCGGGCATATATTCCGACGCCGGCATCAACACGTGCGGGTCGCTGTTCAACGACAAGCGCGGCCGCGGGTCGGGGCTTTTCGGCCACGACGCGGAGGATTGCAGGTACTACTTCAACGAATGCGGATACGACTTCATCAAGGTCGACTACTGCGGAGGCCGCCAGCAGAAGCTCGACGTGCGCAAACGCTACACCGAAATCGCGAACGCCATCAGGGCCACCGGATGCGACGTGACGTTCAACGTCTGCCGCTGGGCGTATCCCGGGACGTGGATTTCGGACATAGCCGACTCCTGGCGCACGACGGGAGACATCCGCGCGAACTGGCGCTCGCTTAAATCGCTGATAGACCGCAACCTCTACATGTCGGCATACTGCTCGAAAGGGCATTACAACGACATGGACATGCTCGAAACGGGCGTGATAAAGGGGAAGGCCAAAACGGCGTTCAAGGGCGACACCGGCCTCACGCCCGATGAAGAATTGACGCACTTCGGCATGTGGTGCATGCTTTCTTCGCCGCTTCTGATAGGATGCGACGTGCGCACGATGCTTCCGGAATCTCTCGAGCTCGTGAAGAATCCCTACCTCCTCGGCATGAACCAGAACGATCTCGGCATCCAGGGCTATGTGGCGCAGCGCGTCGGGAAGGACGGCTATGTGTTCGTGAAGGACGCAGTCGAACGGTTCGGCAAGACGCGCTATGTGGCGCTCTACAACGGCAACGACAAAGAGACGGAATTCACCGTGAAGTCGGCGGCTCTCGATCTCGGCGGGAACATCGACGTCTTCGACCTCGCGGAGAAAGGCGACATCGGCTCTTTCAAGGGTGAATTCACGCTGAAACTCGCGCCCCATTCCTCGCGCTTCTTCAGGTTCGACGCCGAAGAGCGCCTCGAACGCAAAGTGTACGAGGCCGAAACCGCGTTTCTGCACGATTTCCAGTGCCTCTCCGATTTCCGGAAAGCCGGGACTGCCGCTCCCGACGCGCTCCCCGGAGCAAGCGGCGGCGTGGCCGTGAGATTCCTCGGCAACCGCCCGTCCAACTGGCTCGAATGGCGCGAAGTGGAGATAAAGAAGGGCGGGCGCCGCACGCTCGAGCTGCAGTACTATTCGCATGGCGACAGGAAATTCTTCGTTGAGATCGACGGCGGGGAAAAGATGGAGTTCAAAACGGCAAAGACTCCAGAAGGGAAAACCGACACCGTCGTGTTCGAGGCGGAGCTTGCGCCGGGATTCCACACTGTCAGGATTTCCAACCCCGGCGGCTGGGCTCCAGACTTCGACAAGCTGACGTTGAAGTGACGCCGGTTTGCGATTTTCGCGATTTTACCGCAACAGAAACGACAAACAAAAGGAGACAGGCAATATGAACAGACGAGATTTTCTTCGCGGCACGGCCGCATCGGGCGCCATGCTGGCGTTCCCGACGATAGTTCCTTCATCGGTTTTCGGGGCAACCGCGCCGAGCAACACGATAAACATCGCCCAGATCGGATGCGGACGCATAGGTCTCACGATGGATGTGCCGGGCTTTCTGCGCGCGTCCGGCGCGCGCGTGGTCGCTGCATGCGATCTCGATTCGCGCCGCCTTGATTTCATGCGCGCCCACATCGCCAGAAAGCAGCGCGAAAAATCGGCGGACGCGATTTTCGCCGCCCGCGATTACCATGACATTCTCGCACGCAAGGATGTAGACGCAGTTTCGATTTCCACTCCCGACCACTGGCATGCCCAGATCGCGGTAGAGGCGGCCTTCGCCGGCAAGGACGTCTATATGCAGAAGCCTGCGTCGCTCACGATCCGCGAAGGCCGCTGTTTCGCGGACGCGATCGCCGAAACGGGGCGCACGTTCCTCCTCGGTTCGCAGCAGCGTTCGTGGGGGCATTTCCAGGACGCCTGCGCGTTCGTGCGTGAAGGACGCCTCGGGAAGATTCTCCGCATAGAAGTCGGTCTTCCGGGCGACCCTGCGGGCGGTTCCACTAAAGAGATGCCGGTTCCCAAGAATCTCGACTACGATTTCTGGCTCGGTTCCACTCCGCAGGTGTATTATACCGAGGACCGCGTCCACAGCCAGAACGCCAACATCTCGAGGGCGATCAATTCCCGTCCCGGGTGGCTCAGGTGCGAACAGTTCGGCGCCGGCATGATCACCGGCTGGGGCTCGCATCATCTCGATATCGTCCACTGGGCGATGGGCTGGGAGAAGATCGGGCCGAAATACATCGACGGCAAGGGCTCTTTCCACACGGGCGGCCTCTGGGACGTGCACGGCGAATACGATATTACTCTCGTCTATCCCGACGGAACTCCCGTGAGAGTGTGGGACAAGTTCCCGAACGGCGTCAGGTTCATCGGCGAAAAAGGGTGGATTTTCGTCAGCCGCGGCGCCGCCAGAGTATCCAAGAGCGATCCGGTCGCGGCCGGCAAGCCGCTCAAGGCGCTCGATGCGAGCGACAAAAAGCTCATCTCCGGCAGGCCTTCGGTCGTCCTTTACAAGAACGCGATCCGCGATTGCAACAAGCACCACCAGAACTTCATCGACTCCATCAAGGCCGGCGTGCCTAGCATCGTCCCGGCGGAAACGGCGCATCGCTCGTGCTCGGCGTGCCTCCTTTCGTGGATCGGCATGAAACTCGGGCGCAAGCTCGAGTGGGACTGGCAGAAGGAGCGCTTCGTGAACGACGCCGAGGCGGATGCCATGCTCGAACGCACCGAACGCGCGCCGTACGGCGCCAAGCGTGCCTACGAAAGGCTCAGCAAGAAGACCGCCGCGTCCAACGTCTAACGTCAAAAAGAGGAAAACAATGAAAGCAAAAAAAATCATTTTCGCGGCGGCGGCAGCCGCTTCTCTCGGCGTTTTCGCGGCTGCGGAATTCAAGCCTGCGGACGTTCTCGTATATACGCGCTGGGACTATGTCAAGAATCAGGCGACGGGCGAAGTGAAGAAGGGCGGTTTCGACAAACACTCCAGACCGTACCATCACCTGTCGACGGAACAGGGCGCGGAGGAAGTCCGCCGCTACTTCACGGCCAACGGCTATTCGTGCCTCGTGACGGACGATCCGGCGGTGTTCACGTCCGGCGCGATGAAAACGTTCAAGCTCGTGATGCTCTGCAACACGAACCATGAGCTTTTCGACACGGACGCCCAGCGCGAAGCGTTCTACAAGTTCGTCGAAAACGGCGGCGGGCTTCTCGCGACACACTGCGCGAGCGCGAACGAGCGCGGCTCAAAGCGCTTTCGCGATTTCCTCGGCGGCGCGTTCGAACGCCACTACGCCGCGCACCAGAAAATTCCGTTCTCGCACGCCGACCGCTCGCATCCGGCGATAGCCTGCATGGACGAGGATTACGTGTGGGCCGACGACGAAGTCTACCTGAACCACCCGGACGATTCCGTGCGGCCAGTCCTCACGCTCGCATGGAAGGACGTGCTCGCTAAATCGAAGAAGACGGACAAGTACGGGTGCCCCGCCTGCGGCGGACATGTGCTCGAATGGTGCAAGACATACGGCAAAGGCCGCATATTCTACACGGCTCTCGGCCACAATGCGGCCGACTGGGGCAAGATGGAATGGCAGCTCCATCTTCTCGAAGCGGCGCGCTGGGCGATGAAGGAGCGTCCCGACAAGGTCGGCGGCAAGATCGCCAAGGCGACCGCCCGCACAACGATCGACGGCGTCGAATGCGTGAAGGATGGGAAGACTCTCTGGAAGTTCAATATCGCGAACCGCGAATCGAAGCCTTTCGTCCATCCCCTCTGCCTCCCCGACGGGAGATGCTTCACGGACGCGCGCCCGAAAGACCACCCCTGGCACCTCGGGCTCTGGTTCGCGTGGAAGTACATCAACGGCCTCAACTACTGGGAGCCGCGCACTCCGGCGCAGGAGAACCTCTTCCCCGAAGGGATGACGATCGTAAAGGATTTCAACATCCAGACGGCGGGCGGCGCGGCGAAGGTCGATCTCTCGCTCTGGTACGGCCCGCGCGCGGAGCCTGGCAAGGTACTTCTCGAAGAAGAGCGCACGGTGAGTTTTTCGGAACCTGACGCGGAAGGGCGCTACACCATCCGCTCGACCCACCGCTTCACGGCGAAGGACAGCGTGCATCTCGACTGCCGCCGCCCCGTCGGCTACGGCGGCTTCTCGTGCCGCATGGCCGGCTTCATGGGCAAGTTCAAGATGACCGGCGTCGGCGGCAACCCGGACCACAAGAAGAACGTCGGCGGCCCGAAGGGGATGAACGCAATCAGGTATGTCGATCCCAAGACCGGGCACGGCGTCGAATTCAAGATTCTCGCCCCTCTCGAAACGGAGCGCATCTACACGTGGAGCGACCACCGCTTTGCCAATCCGATGCCGATTTACGAGAAACCGCTCGACCTCAAGCCGGGCGAAAGCATCACGCTCGACTACGAAGTGCGCGTGTTTTGATTCAAAACAGGAAACGGAATATATGACAATCAGATCAACAGCAGTCGGCTTGGTCGCCGTGGCGGCCTCCCTTTCGTTCGCCGCCCGTCCGGAGAACAACGACATCCAGACCGGCCCCTCGAAAGACTATTTCAACGACGCGGCTTTCAGAAAGCGCTATCGCGACGCGGCCGTCTCCATAGCGAACCGGAAGATCGCGTCCGACGAGAGAAAACGCATAAGGGCCAATGTGAAAACGACTTTCAAAGTGAAAAGGCGTCTTTCGACAGGCGGAGGCTTTTCAGGTTTTTTCGTTTGGGATTCGGCTTTCGGCGTGATGTGGGCCAGATATGTCGACGGAATGCCGCTGCACGGCACGCTCGACAACTTTTACGCGCTTCAGCTCGAAGACGGGTTCATCTGCCGCGAATATGACGGTGCCGGGAGGCCGATGTGGAAGCCCGACCACCCTATTGCATACAATCCGCCGATTCTCGCGTGGGCGGAAATAGAGCTGTACCGCTCTGGAAAATCCGACAGGGCCCGCCTCGAAAAAGTCTATCCCAAACTCGTCAGATTCCATGAGTGCTACGAGAAGAATCTCCGCCGCGCCGACGGGCTTTATTTTAGCGATATTCTTGGATGCGGCATGGACGATCTCAAGCGCTGGCCGCAGAACATGTCGAAAGAGGATTTGAAAAAGGGCGGAATCGAGTTCACGAAGGCCAATCTTTATCCGTGGTCGGAGAAGTTCTGGCGCCGGTGGATGTCGAAAATCGTCCCGCAGCACACTTGGAACCGCCAGGCGGCGTGGATCGACATGTCGGCGCAGATGGCTCTCGACTGCATGAATCTCGCGGAAATAGCCAAGGCGATCGGCAAGGATGCCGAATCGGCCGCCTGGGCGAAGGAGCATTCGCGCATAGCCGCGCTCGTGAACGAAAGATGCTGGGACGAGAAGACCGGCTTCTATTACGACTACTGCGACAGCGGCCTCATCATGCGTAAACACGCCGGGGCGTTCTGGGTGCTTTTGGCGAAGATTCCCACGCCGGAACGCGCGAAGCGCATGGCTGATGTAATGACCGATCCGCGCTTCTTCTTCCGGTCGATCCCGGTGCCGGCGCTTTCGGCGGACGATCCCGATTACAAGCCGCGCAAAGGCTACTGGCAGGGACCTGTATGGCCGCCGACCACGTATGTGGCCATATGCGGGCTCAGGGCCTGCGGGCAGACGGAAGCCGCCCGCAAAATCGCGCACGCCTGGTACAACGGCAATGCGGAGCTTTTCGTCCGCGAGAACACCGTTTTTGAAAACATCCCGCCGGATTACGAGATGTTTTCCGGCCGCCGCCATTCCGGGCGCGATTTCTGCGGATGGGGCGCTCTCGCGCCGGTCGCCATCCCCGCGGAATGGGAGATGGACTGACCGGCCGCGAATCAGGCGCGCAGCGCGCCGTCGCCCGTGACGACGTATTTGTAGGTCGTCAGTTCTTCAAGGCCCATCGGACCTCTGGCGTGGAGTTTGTCGGTTGAAATGCCAATCTCCGCGCCCATCCCGAATTCCGCTCCGTCGGTGAAGCGTGTCGACGCATTGTGGTAGACCGCCGCCGAATCGACGTCGCGCAGGAATTTCTCCGCACGTCCGGCGTCGGATGTAACTATCGCGTCGGAGTGGTGCGAGCTGTTGGCGTTGATGTATCGAATCGCTTCGTCGACGCCGTCCACAAGGGCGACGTTGAGATCGAGCGAGAGATATTCCACGCCGGCGCCGTCTTCATGGAGCGTGACTCCCTTGTCCGCCGCCCAGGCTTTAACCATCGGCAGGAAAACAGGAGCGAGCGGTTTGTCGACGAGAAGACATTCCGCCGCGTTGCATGCGCTCGGCCGCTGCGTCTTGGCGTTGTCGAGTATGGAAAGGGCCATCGCGAGATCGGCTTTGGAGTCCACATATACGTGGCAGACGCCTTTGTAGTGTTTGAGCACGGGGACGAGAGCCGCTTCGCACATCGCACGGATGAGTTTTTCTCCGCCGCGTGGAATGGCGACGTCCACGAGCCCTGTCGCGCGGACGAGCTCCGTCACTGCTTCATGCCCCGGGAAATCAACAAACTGCACTGCGGCCGACGGAGCTCCTGCCGCGGCAAGAGATCGTTTTACTGATGCGGCCAGGGCGGTGTTCGTCCGGAGGGCTTCCTTGCCTCCGCGCAGAATTATGGCGTTGCCTGTTTTCAGCGCCAGCGCGGCGGTATCGACGAAAACGTTGGGCCGCGATTCGAACACGACGGCCACCACGCCGAACGGTTCGCGGCGCTTGACGATCGATATGCCGCTCGGCATGTCGCGTTTCCACACGGTTTCGCCCACCGGATCGGGGAGCGAGGCGACATGGCGCACGCCGTCCACCATTGATTTGAAACGCGAAGGGGTGAGATCGAGCCTGTCGACCATAGCCGGCGATATGCCGTTTTTCTTCGCTTCGGCGATGTCTTCGGCGTTCGCCCGCCTGATGGCGTCTTCGTCGGCCTCGAGCGCCTCGGCGACGGCGAGAAGAAGCGAGTTCTTCTTTTCCGTGCCGAACGACCTGAAAGCAAGGGCGGCCGCACGGGCCGCCTTTGCCATCTCGATGATTTTTTCTTTGACGTCCATCGCAGGCGTCTTATTTGAAGTAGCGCTGGAGAAGGCCCTGGAAAGCCTTGCCGTGGCGCGCCTCGTCTTTTGCCATCTCGTGGACCGTGTCGTGGATGGCGTCGTAGCCGAGCTCTTTCGCGCGTTTCGCGATGGCGAGCTTGCCGGCGGTGGCTCCGCATTCCGCTTCGACGCGGCGCTTGAGGTTTTCTTTCGTGGAATCGGTCACGATGTCGATCGTTTTGCCGAGAAGTTCCGCGAATTTCGCTGCGTGTTCGGCTTCTTCGTAGGCAATGCGCTTGTAAGCCTCGGCCACTTCGGGATAACCTTCGCGGTCGGCCTGGCGCGACATGGCCAGATACATGCCCACCTCCGTGCATTCGCCGGCGAAGTGCGCTTTGAGGCCTTCGGTCACTTCCGCGTCTTCTACGATTCCGTCTCCGACATGGTGTTCGGCGACGAACGTCATCGACGTCTGTTCTTTGAATTTCGACCCCGGCACGCCGCACTGCGGGCATTTCTCGGGGGCGCTGTCTCCTTCGTGCACGTATCCGCACACGGGGCAAACCCATTTCTTCATGATTGTCTCCTTTCGTTGTATGTTGTTGTTGGATGTATTTTACCAAATTAAGACGTTTTGCGCAAGGTGGATCGCAGGGGAATCCACGAATCGCATTGCCGTGCCGTTTCGCCTTGCGCGGTTTGGCCGCGCGGTTTTCAGATATGACCTTGACAATATCTTCGTTTTATGCAATAATACAACCATCTCAACGGTAAAAAAACAAGGAGAACAGCAATATGAAAAACATGGAAAAAGGTTTTACGCTCGTCGAGCTTCTCGTCGTAATCGGCATTCTCGGCATATTGATTGTCGTGCTCACGCCCAACATCGCGGCCGCTCTTTTCAACGCAAAGACAAACGCGTGCTCCATACAGGGACGCCAGCTTTTCACCGATATCACGCAGGCCAACATCACGCGCGAACAGAAGGGGATGGTTTCCATTTGGCCGCGTTCGTCTGAGACCAAGTCTGGCGACACCGAAGATATCAGCGGCAACGAATATACGACTTCCGCCGAATATTTCAAGAAGCTTTTCGATATCGAGAATTTCGGAACGGACGATTGGGATCCTTACGTCAAGAGCGACATCAGGCTTCTTTCCGGTTTCGGCGTGCCGCCGTTCAGCCTCGAGGGCGGATCGCAGAAAGACCTCAAGGGAGACAACGTTCTCTGGTGCATCGCCAAGGGGCTCGAGGATGACTACGCCGACGTGATCCCCGTTCTTGTCACGCGCAACGCCGAGGTCGGCAAGCTTATCGTCAGCGGCACTTTCGACGGCGCCCGCGGCGACAAGATCGGCATCGGCAAGGACGGCTCGGGCGAATCCAACCAGCCCTTCGGCAAGCAGGCGTTCGTCGTCGTGCGCAAAAACGGCGCTTCTGACGTGACATTGCAGAAGTATCGTTATCAGGGCGATGTCTACAACCACCAGTCCTTCTCCTTCCCGGCCAACTCCAAATTCGAATACCTGAAAACCGGTACGTCCAAGTAAAGTGTTCGTACAAGTCGCGACAGACTTGTCGCTCGGGAAACTTTTCGATTACACCGTTCCCGAAGCATTAAGGGAGAAGCTGGCCGTCGGCCAGCTTCTTTCCGTTCGGTTCGGGCACAGGCAGACGCACGGTTTCGCGATGCGCATATGCGACGGCGAACCGCCTGCCGGGCTGAAGACGCGTCCTATCGACGCGATCGCCGACGAAAAGCCTTTCTTCACTCCCGCGCTTCTCGAACTCATCGACGCCGTCGCCCGCTATACGGCATCGCCCGTCGAAAGCGTGCTTCGCGCTGCCGTCCCGGCCGTCGTCTCGCGCGGAGAGACGAGAGCCAAAACCGTTTTTTTCATCGAGGCCGTGGAGGGGGCGGACGTCTCTATCCTCACCGAGCGCCAGAAATGGCTGTATAGCCAGATAGTGCGTCTCCACGGCGGACGCATGGCGCAGGTGGCGGCGGAGCTTCGCGCCGCGCCGTCCACTCTGCGGAAACTTGAAAGCCTCGGCGCCGTCAGAATAGAGCCCCAAAGCGTGAGACGTGTTCCTCTTTCGGCGAGGAACGTCCTCCCCACGAAGCCGCTTCCACTCAATCCGGCGCAGTCTGCTGCTCTGGCGGAAATAGTCGCGGCCATCGATTCGCCTTCCGGCAGAAAGCCCGTGCTTCTGCGCGGCGTCACGGGCTCTGGCAAGACCGAGGTTTACATGCAGGCTATTGCACACGTTCTCGGCAGAGGCGGGGGGGCTGTAGTCATGGTGCCTGAGATAGCTCTCACTCCGCAGACGGTAAGGAGATTCGCGTCGCGTTTCGGCGATACGGTCGCGGTGCTCCATTCGGCGCTGTCCGACGGCGAGCGCCGCGACGAGTGGCACAGGATCAGGAGCGGCGAGGCGAAAGTCGTCATCGGGCCGCGCAGCGTCGTGTTCGCGCCGGTCGCGAAACTCGCTCTCGTCGTCGTCGACGAAGAGCACGAAACGAGCTACAAGCAGGAGGATCTTCCGCGTTACAACGCCCGCGACGCCGCCGTCCTCAGGGGAAAGATTGAAAACGCGGCGGTCGTTCTCGGTTCCGCCACTCCGTCGCTCGAATCGTGGTTCAACGCTCTTTCCGGCAAATATTCCCTCGTCACGCTTCCCGTGCGCGCGGGGAAGGGGAGAATGCCGGATGTGACGATCGTAGACATGGAAGAGGAAGGTTCTCGCGGCAGGATTTTTTCTCCCGCTCTCGTGGACGCCGTGCGTTCGCGTCTTGTTTCCGGCGAACAGACTATTCTCTTTCTCAACAGGCGCGGATTCGCAAGAAGCGCATCTTGCCCGAAATGCGGCTGGACGGCGGTGTGCGGAGAATGCTCTCTGCCGTACACCTATCACCGCTACGACGAATGTCTCAGATGCCACGTCTGCGGGCGCTGGGAGCTCCCGCCGCCGAAATGCCCGGCATGCGGGAAATCGCCTCTCGACTACACCGGCATCGGCACGCAGCGCGCGGAGGCCGCGCTCTCGGCCATTTTCCCAGATGCCCGCATTCTGAGGATGGATGCCGACACGACGAGCCGGCGCCATTCGCACGACGACATACTCGGATCGTTCCGGCGCGGCGAGGCGGATATTCTTCTCGGCACGCAGATGATAGCCAAGGGGCTCGACTTCCCGAACGTCACGCTCGTAGGAGTTCTCAACGCCGACAGTTCGATGAACATGCCTGATTTCCGTGCGGCGGAAAGGACTTTCCAGCTCGTTTCCCAGGTGGCCGGACGCGCCGGAAGAGCCGAGCTTCCCGGGGAGGTCTTCGTCCAGACGTACATCCCGGATTCGGGCGTGCTCAAGGCCGCCGCCCGCGGCGATTACGAAGGTTTTGCCAAAGCCGAGCTTGACGTGAGAAAGGCGCTTTCTTTTCCGCCGTATTGCCATCTGTCGCTCGTCTCCGTCAAAAGCCGCAGTCAATCTTCCGCCGAGCGGTGGGCGCGTTTTTATTCGTCTGCGATGAAAAAGGCCGGCGATCTCGTCCCCGGAGAGGCCGTGCCGAGCGCTGTCGAGAAAGCGGACGGATGGTTTCGTTGGCAGGTCGTCGTGAAGTCGGCCAGGATTTCGCGGCTTGTTGGCGTGTGGAAATGGCTTCTTGAAAAACACGCTCCTCCCGCCGGAGTGAAGGCGTCGCTCGATGTCGACGCCTTCGATTTCTGGTGATCGCGAAGACTGGCAGACGGCGCCGCGATCGTCCGGGTCGGTTCTGCCGCAAGACGCACGGATTGCGGGGAACGTGGAAATGTGCTATAATACCCGCACAGTCCGCCGGCAGGTCGGCGGCATGGCAAAAGCGAGGAAAAAACAATGGCTCTCATGCAGAAGACTCTGATTGTAAACGCACACGTCATATCTCCGGGCGTCGACATCGAGAACGCGACGGTGTCGATCGAAAACGGACGCATATCAAAAGTCTCCAAAGGCGAGGTTTCGAGGAAGGGCGCGGGGACGGTCGTGGACGCCGGCGGAAAATACCTCATGCCCGGATTCATCGACGTCCATACGCACGGCGCGGCGACGTTCGATTTCTGCGATGCCGATCCGCAGGCGATATTCGAGTTCGCCAAAGCGAAGCTCGCCGAGGGCGTTACCACGTTTCTTCCCACCACGCTCACCGTATCGCACGAGGAGCTTCTCGCGTCGGCCAGGAATCTCAAAGCCTATGCCGACGCGGGGATGCCGTATGCGAAAACTCCGGGGATACATCTCGAGGGGCCGTTCATCAACGTGAAATGCTGCGGCGCCCAGAATCCCGCGTTCGTGAGAAAGCCCGACATAAAGGAGGTGCGCGAGATCGCCAGGACATATCCTGTCAAGCTTGTTTCGTATGCTGTCGAGACCGAAGGCGGAGCGGCGTTCGCCGCGCAGTGTTTCAAGGCCGGGATCGTGCCGAGCGTCGGTCACACGGCCGCTAAGATGAAAGATCTCGCCGCCGCGTACAAGAAGGGGTTGAGGCACATGACTCACTTCTGCAACCAGATGACGCCGCTGCACCACCGCGAGATCGGCATGGTAGGAGCCGGGTTCCTCGTAGAAGATCTTAACACCGAAGTGATCTGCGACAAGATTCATCTCTGCCCCGACATGCTCAGGCTCGTCTTCACGCGGCGCAGCCTCGAACACATCCAGATAATAACTGATTCGCTCCGCTGTTCTCATTGCAAGGACGGCTATTCGTTCACCATGGGCGGGCTGGAGGTCCGGCTCGAGAACGGCGAGGCGAGGCTCGTCAAAGGCGGCAATCTCGCGGGGTCGACTCTGTGGATGGGCAACGGGCTGAAGAATGTCCACGAAGTCACGGGGATCGCGCTCAAAGATCTCGTGCGCACGACGTCGTGGAACCAGGCCATAGAGCTCGGATGGGGGGCGGAGCTCGGCAAGATCGAGAAGGGATTCGCGGCGGATCTTGTCATAATCGATAAAAAAACATGGAAACCTGCTGCGGTATTCATTGACGGAGAGCAGAGAGTTTGATATAATATACCGCAATCGGGCGCGCCAGGCGCGTCTTTAGGAGGGATGGCTGAGTGGCTGAAGGCAGCGGTTTGCTAAATCGTCGTACGGGGTTAACCCGTACCGGGGGTTCGAATCCCCCTCCCTCCGCCAATAACAAATAAGGCTAAAGAGGACATAACAAATGGCTAATATCAAGGGCGGCCGCGCCGCCAGAAAACGTGATCGCCAGAACGAGAAGGCGAACAAGCGCAATTCTGCCGCCAAGTCGAAGCTGCACGATGCGCACAAGAAGCTCTTCAAAGCCGCCGATGCCGGCGCCAAGGAAGAGGCCGAGAAGAAATTCAAAGAGCTTGTCTCCGGCCTCGACAAGGCCGTGAAGAAGGGCATCATCAAGAAGAACACCGCCGATCGCAAGAAAAGCCGCGCTCAGCTCAAGCTCAACAAGATGTCGAAAGGCGAATAAGACGATGGCCAAGAAAACTCTCCGCGACGTTGAGCTTGCTGGCAAGCGCGTCGTAATGCGTGTGGATTTCAACGTGCCGATGGCCAAGGACGGCTCCGGCAAGATTACCGACGACACCCGTATCGTCGCGGCGCTCCCCTCTATCGAATATGTCCTCGAAAAGGGCGGGTCGCTCGTTCTCATGTCGCATCTCGGGCGTCCGAAAGGCGTGAAACTCGGCGCTGCGCCGAATCCCGACAATGCGGCGTTCACGCTCAAGCCTGTTGCGGAGGAGCTTTCCAGGAAACTCGGTCGCGAGGTCAAGTTCGTTCCTGATTGCATGGCGGCCGACGAAGTAGTCAAGGCTCTCAAGCCCGGAGAGGTCGCGCTTCTCGAGAACACTCGCTTTTACAAGGCCGAGGACGGCAAGGTGAAGAAGGATGACGAAAAGAAGGGCATCCATCTTACCGACGAAGAGTTCGCCGCGAAGAAGGCCGAGCTCAAGGCCCAGCGTGCTGAGATGGCGAAGAAACTCGCCTCTTACGGCGACATCTATTGCAACGACGCTTTCGGCACGGCTCACCGCGCCCATGCGTCTACGGCCGTCGTGGCCGATTATCTCCAGCCTGCGGTATCCGGTTTCCTTCTCGAGAAGGAGATCAAGTTCCTCGGCGATGCCGTTGAAAATCCGGTCAGGCCGTTCGTGGCGATTCTCGGAGGCGCGAAAGTCTCCGACAAGCTCGCCGTCGTCAAGAATCTTCTCAACAAAGTCGACACGCTTATCATCGGCGGCGGCATGGCCTACACCTTCAAGAAGGCGCAGGGTGTTGCGATCGGAACTTCGCTCTGCGAAGACGAGCAGGTCGCGTACTGCAAAGAGATGATGGAGCAGGCCGCGTCGAAGGGCATCAAGCTTCTTCTTCCTGTCGACAATGTCATTGCCGACAAGTTCCCGGCCGAGAAGGACGCGAGCGACATCCAGATGAAGGTTTGCGAGGGCGACATTCCCGAAGGGTGGATGGGCCTCGACATCGGGCCTAAGTCGGTCGAGCTTTTCTCCGAAGCGGTCAAGGGCGCAAAGACCGTTGTCTGGAACGGGCCTATGGGTTGTTTCGAATTTGCTCCTCTCGCCAAGGGCACTTACGGCGTCTGCGATGCGGTCGCGACCGTCAAGGCCAACGGAGGCACGTCGATTATCGGCGGCGGAGACAGCGTCAGCGCGGTTAAGAAGAGCGGCAAGGCTGCCGAGATGTCGCACATCTCCACCGGCGGCGGAGCCAGCCTCGAGTTCCTTGAAGGCAAGACGCTTCCCGGCGTTGCGGCCTTGAACGATCTCTGATGCGCTATTCGGCCCGCGCGGCCGGATTCGGGGCGTTGCACAGCCTGGTAGTGCGTCTGCTTTGGGAGCAGAATGTCGGAGGTTCAAATCCTCTCGCCCCGACCAATTTTTCTCCGCTGAATCGGAGAATGGTTCATTCCGCGTATATGCGGGAGCCAAGAAATCCCCAGTAAATTGGGGATTTTTCGTTTTAACTGCATACGCATGATTCATTGGCGTGCGCCTTTTTTTGTTGTTGACTTTATTTGGAAACTTTTGGTATAATTCACTCGAAATGAAAAATACGAACGAGATATTTGCGCGAAAACTCGCTCCAGGAGGGGGGGGCTCGTTTTACGCGGAACGCTTTGGCTTTCGTGCTGCGCGCCTCTCGTCTCATGCCGTTGTCTGGCGTGAGACATCAGACTGCTAACTGCTAATTTCGAACTGATAATGAAAATGAAAATAATGAAAATGAAATTCGTATCGTTGATCACGCTCGCACTTGTCTCGGCAAACATCCGCGCGGAGCGGGTGGACGTGTATGCGCAGAGTTTCGACGCCGGCGGCTGGAGCCTCGACGCGCAGTTCATGGACATAGTGGGCTCGCCCTACCTCATCGCGCACGGCATCGGCGTCCGCGTGACGGACGCCAAGGCCCGCGTTTCCTTCCCCGCGCCTGGCGAATACCGCGTATGGGTCCGCGCGAAGAACTGGGCCGACGGAGCGCCCGGCCGCTTCCGCGTTTCCGTCGACGGGAAGGCGCTCGCCAAGGAATTCGGCGCGGGGCCGCGCGAATGGTCGTGGGAAGACGGCGGCGTCGTCAAGATTGCCGGAAGCGAGGCGACAGTCGTCCTCGAAGACTTGACGGGATTCGACGGACGCTGCGCCGGAATAGTTTTCGATTCCGACGTGAAAGGCCCGGCTCCGAAGGGCGCCCTCAAGGTGGATGCGGCGAACGTCTCCGAAAACGTGAAAGCCGATTTCGTTGTCGTCGGCGGCGGTCTTCCCGGCACGTGCGCGGCGGTCGCGGCGGCGAGGCGCGGCCTCAAGGTTGCGCTTATCCACGACCGCCCCGTCCTGGGCGGCAACGGCTCTTCCGAAATCCGCGTCTGGAGCGCGGGCGAGGCGCGGCACGATTTGATACGCGACCTTCGCGGCCGCTTCATGAACCGCAACGGCAATCTCAGGGTGGACGACGCGCGCCGGATGCGCATCGTCGCCGATGAGAAGAA
>JAFWBO010000038.1 GCA_017507065.1 Kiritimatiellia bacterium
ATCAGGCTCGTCCGCCGCGGCCAAGGCCGCGGGCGAGCTTGAAGCGCGCCTTTCGGATGTCGCCTCGCAGGTCGGCTCGGCATATGAAAACGCGCTTGCGTGGTATTTTGCCGGCTATCTCATGGAGGCCGATTCAGACATGGACAACGCGGCGATCGCATACCGCGAAGCTGCGGCGATATCGCCTGCCGCGGCAAGGTTCGCCTCTTCCCCGAAGGGAGAAGGCGCAGACGTGCTTGTCGTCTACGAAGAATCGCTCGTAGATATGATGGAGCCTGTGAAAATCCCGCTCGTCATAGGCGGCACGGCGTGGTCGATAGATTTCCCCGTGTACAGAAGCGCGGCGCGCAAACCTGCGCGCATCGCGGCCGAAACAGATTCCCGTCTGGCGGTGGAGCTTGCGCCCGTCGTCAACGTGCAGGCTCTCGCGTACAGGAATCTCAAGGACGCCGTCCCGGGCATTGTCGCGAGAAACATTTCGCGCGCCGCCGTCAAGATAGCGGCGCAGCAGGCCGCCAACCACGTGCATACCGGCAATTCGTCGACGGAGTTTCTCCTGAGGTTCGGAGTGCTCGCGTTCAACACCGTCAGGACCGTGTCGGACGAGGCCGACACCCGCTCGTGGATAACGATTCCCGAGCATGTGCATTTCGCGAGGATAAAGGTGAAGGACGGCGTTTTCTCCCTGCGCAACACGGCCAACGGCAGGAACGTGCAGATCCGGCTTCCACCGCATTCCGCCGGAAGGTTTGTCGTGTGGGTCTCTGACACGGGGCGTTCGTCGGCGATAGAAGCGATTCCGCTTCCCGCCGGGCCTGGACAGCGGAGCGAAGGGCCGACGATACTTTGAGTTTTTTTGAAAACATGGATTCAAGACAAAGAAAGGATGCACGTTAAATGAAAAAGATATTGTTTGCCGCGGTCGTGATGGCTGCGGCGGCCGCATCTGCGGCAACGGCTTCCCTCAGCCGCGCAGACGCGCCGGAAAGCGTCGCGGCGCAGAGGAGGGATGCGGCCGGGTGCATGAAGCACCGTACGCCTTTCATGGCCGGCATATTCAGCCCGGTCCAGTTCCCCTGCGCCGGAATGGACGTGGTCGGCGTGAGGCTCAATCTTCCGTATGCGGAGTGCGTCGATTTCGCCGGGCTCGATCTGGGCGTCGCCAACATCGTGCCGGGCGATGCAGAAGCTCTCCAGATCGGGCTTTTCAACTGCGCCCGCGGCATAAGCGGGTTGCAGATCGGCATCGTCAATGTCGCAGACAGGATGGAAGGCGTCCAGATAGGGCTTGTCAATGTCATATGCCATTCGGATGTAGCATTTTTTCCCGTGGTGAATTTCTGGTTTTGAGACGGCAAGGAGGCTGACGACATGAAAAAGACATTGTTGGCGATCGCGTCGGCGCTTGTTTCCTGCGCCGCATTCCCGGCCGCGACGGGCGGCGAGGCACCCGTTATGGCCGTTTTCGTCAAAAACAACACGTCTCTGCCTGGCATGGACGATTGCATCGATTCTATCCGCGACAGCTTTGCGGCCGAAGCATCCGGCGCGGGATTCTCCGTGATTGACGCCGCCGACACGGCGTCGGCGTTCAACCGGTTCAAGACGCCGGCTGCGGCAGGCGATATTTTCTCCGGCGCGAGCGCCTCGCGTCTTGCACAGATGCTCGGAGCCGATCTGATTCTTGTCGCTTCTGTCAACGGAGCGGATTCTTTGGAGAGAATCGCCGGAGACAGACCGGTCGTCGTGTACACGCTGCGCATGTCTCTGAAGGTTCTCGATTCGTCGGGCGCGAGCGTTTACGGGAAAAGCTGGTCGCAGAAGCGCCCGGTCGCGGGATCCGTCGCTCGCGACAGTCTCGGGTATTACAGGGAAATGGCGGATGAGTGGGCCTCCGACGCGGCAAAGCAGCTTGTCTCGTCGGCCGGTTCGTGGCTGAAGCCGCGCGGCGATGCGGCGTCTGTCGTGTCTTTCACCGTAAGGACGACGGTCGACGCCGAAATTGAAAAACTCGCCGCGGCCGTGGACGCGTCGAGTCCGGTGAAAGACGAACTGCGCGTCGTTGCCGGTGGCGTCGTGGTCGAGATCGACGGCGCGGCGGTCGGTTCTTCGGGCGGCAGATTTTTCGCCCGCCCCGGCTTGCATTCCATGCGTGTGACGCGGCAGTGGATGGAGCCATGGTCCGGCACGGTGAACATTACGGAAGGAGCCGTGTTCGACGTGGCTCTCGAACTGTCCGCCGATGGCATGAAGCGGTACGGAAGCAAGGAAGCGCTCCGCGCCGAACTCGCCAGAGCGTATTCGGAAGCTGCAATGACCCGCGGCATCAAGATCAATTTCGATACATCCGCATGGCAGGGGCTTTCGACTGCTCCCGCGATTGTTCCGGCGGCGGTGGTTCCGGCTCCGGTCCGTAAGGTGAAATGACGAAAGAAAGAGGAAAAAACATGAACAGAATCGCTGTTTTCGCGGCCATGTCCGCAATCGCGGCAGCGGCCGCAGGATGCGCTACATCGGCCGGCACGTCTGTGAGGCTCGACCACGCCGGCGCATCGAGCGTGGTCTATGAAGGAAACACGCGCCTCGCCAACCGCGTGGACGTGGTCTCCGTGACGTACGACAAGACGCCGTCGGGGATGAACCGCGTGAATGTCGGCATAGTGTCGCGTACGCAAAAGACGCTCGACCTCCAGTACCGCATTTCGTGGTACAACGCCGATGGCATGGAGATCGACGGCGCGTCGCGCGCGTACAGGACGCTCGTTCTGCAGGGGATGGATTCTGTTTCGCTCACCGGCGTGGCAAACAGCCCCGATGCGGTCGTCTCCAAGATCCGCATAAGGGAGGCCAAGGCTGCGGGGATGTGATGCCCGTCCGGTCGGATGCCGTTTTTGAAACAAGAAAAAGAAAGGAATACGTAAATGAACAGGTTTGTGTATGCCGCGGCTTTCGCGGGCGTTGCGCTGGCAGGTTGCGAGTCGGTGCCGACGGTGAGGGAGAGCGAGCTCGATCGCGCCCCGATGACGTCGAAAATCGAAGCGCAGGATATCCGCAGGACGGTTGAGAAGATGGCGGAATCTCTCATTTCCGATCCGGCTGTCGCTGAGGCCACGGGCGGCTCCCGTCCCGTGCTCGACATCGAGCCGATGAAAAACCGCTCCGACATGATCGTCGACATGCAGTCTATCACCGATTCCGTGAGGACGCGCCTCATACGTTCGCGCCTCTTCAGGTTTGTCGACCGTTCGACGGCCGGCGCTGACATCGCGATAATGAACGAGCAGGCCGAGCTTGGCCTCGTGGATCCTTCGAAGGCCGTCAGGGGCGGCAAACAGTCTGCGAGCGAGATGTATCTCACCGGTTCGCTCACGTCGATGTCGCATACCGTCGGACGCACGACAGACCGCTACTACAAGTTCGTGATGATTCTCAAAGATCTCAGGACTGGCGAGATAGTCTGGACCGACGAGCAGGAGATCCGCAAGGTTTCAGTCAAGCCCGTTTTCTGACGGGCCGTCCGGATTGTGTCCGAATTGACGTTCCGGAATATGCGACAATATCTCCGCGGCCACAGAAGCGGCGGAAAGGAGAATTGTCGCAATGCTTGCAAGATGTTATTCCGGTGCGATCAACGGAGTTGACGCGACGACTGTCGAGATCGAAGTATATTCGGTCCGTTCGTCGAGTTCGTTCACGATAGTAGGCCTGCCGGACGCGGCTGTTCGCGAGTCGAAAGACCGCGTCGCCACCGCGCTGAAGAATTCCGGCTTCAAGACGAGGGATGAATTCGCCGTAACTGTGAATCTCGCCCCGGCCGACGTGAAGAAGGAAGGGCCGATATACGATCTGCCTATCGCGGTTTCGCTTCTCAAGGCAACTCAGCGCCTCAGAACAGAGGCTCTCGACAGTTACGGCATGGTCGGCGAACTCGCGCTTTCAGGAGCGGTGAGGCGCGTTAGAGGCGTTCTTCCGATCGTCCTCGAAATGAAACGCATCGGCAAAAGGGCCGTGCTCGTCCCTGTCGAAAACGCGGCGGAGGCGGGCGTGGTCGACGGTATAGACGTGATTCCGGTCTCGACGCTTTCCGACGCTGCGAGGTTTCTTTCCGGCGAGCTCGAGATAGAACCGGCGAGGACAGAGGTCGCCGAGGCGCTTTCGGGCGCGTCCTCGACTCTCGACGACATGGCCGACGTCTGCGGACAGGAGACGGCAAAAAGGGCGATCGAGGTGGCCGTGGCGGGCGGGCACAACATGCTCATGGTCGGCACGCCCGGATCCGGCAAGACGATGCTCGCCAGGTGCGTGCCGTCCATACTTCCGCCGATGTCTGTGGATGAAGCCGTGGAAGTCACGAAAATCCATTCCGTCGCCGGCGCGGCGAAAGGGATTAAAGGATTGGTCTCGAAGCGTCCGTTCCGCGCTCCGCACCACACGGTAAGTTCTATCGGGCTTCTCGGCGGCGGTATGCATCCCGTGCCCGGAGAGGTTTCGCTCGCCCATCGGGGCGTTCTTTTTCTCGACGAATTCGCTGAATTTCCGCGACAGGCGCTCGAGGTGCTGCGCCAGCCGATGGAAGACGGGCATGTGTGCGTTTCGCGCGCGGCGGCGGCATGCGATTATCCATCGAGGTTTCTTCTCGTCGCGGCCATGAACCCGTGTCCGTGCGGATATTACGGCGACAGAAAGCGCGAATGCCGCTGCACGCAGTCGCAGATACTCAAATACCAGAGCCGCGTCTCCGGGCCGCTTCTCGACCGCATCGACATACAAGTGGGCGTGAACGGCGTCACGGCAAACGACATCGCGCATGGAGGCCGAGGAGAGCCGAGCGCCGCGGTGAGAGAGCGCGTCATAAGAGCGCGCGCCGTGCAGGCGGAGCGCTTCAGGGGGCGTCCTGGGCTGACGGTGAACGCCGACATACGCTCGCGGGATCTCGCTGGCTTCTGCAAACTCACCGCCGCGGCAGAGAGGGAAATGCGGCGCAGGATGGAGCTTCTCGACCTTTCGGCGCGTTCGCACGGACGTATTTTGAAAGTGGCGCGCACCATAGCCGATCTCGCGGGCAAGGATGCCGTCGACGAGGAATGCGTAATGGAGGCCGCTTCGTACAGGCAGCTCGACGATTGCGGATTGCGGCGGTTCTGGGCCTGAATGGGCGTCACGACACGGTGCCGTGCCCCTGCATCATGTTTTCGCCGAGAAAGGCGGCTGCCGGATCGGATGATTCGAACCCCTGGATCCAGCCGTTTTCAAAGCCGAAATCGGCCGCCGCTTCTGTGACGGAAAGATATTCTTCCTCCGATGTTTTCCTGTCGAACGGCGGCGTTTCGAGAGCGCGGTACGACGGAGTGTACTGGCTCATGACGGATACTGCAACGTCGTTCGATATTTCGGTTGCGAGGAAGGCAAGGTTTTCTATCGCTTCGTCGGCATGGCCGGGCAGCACGAGGATCCGCACGACGAGGCGTGAAGGGGCTTTGGCGTAAGCCCATTTTACGGTCTCGCGGGCGGCTTTGACATAGCCCGGGGCCGCGCTTGCGGCAACGGCGGTGGATTCTCGCGAATATCTAAGGTCGAACAGAGCCCAGTCGCACAGCTCCGAATATTCTTCGAGCGTTTCCGTTCTTTCGTATCCCGACGAATTCCATACGAACGGCAGGCGCACGCCTTCTTTCGCGAGGCTGTGCGCGGCTTCGCGGATGAAGGGGAGATACGGCGTGGGAGAGACGAGATTCCAGTTCTCCACCTTGTCGTCGAGGGCGAGAGATTTCATGATGGAGGCGAGCTTTTCGATGCCGATGTCTTCGCCTTCGCCTTTCCAGCTCCACGGAGAGTTCTGGCAGTACAGGCATTTCATCGTGCAGCGCGAGAAGAAGATGCATCCGCTTCCGCGCTCGCCGGTTATCGGCGGCTCTTCGCCGAAGTGCGCGCCCCATCTGAAAACGCGGGGCGTGCCGAGCGCGCCGCAAAATCCAGCCCTGCCACCGGGGCTGAATCTGTCGGCGTTGCACATGCGCGGGCAGAGATTGCATTTCATTTGAGACGAATCCCCAGTTCGGCGAGCGGCCGCATCACGAAATCGCGCTCTTTCGCGCGGGGATGCGGAAGCGTGAGTTCAGGCGTGTCGATTTCCATGCCGTCGAAATCGACAAGATCTATGTCTATGGTCCTCGGCCCGTTTTTGATCTCTCTCGTCCTGCCGAGATCGTTTTCGACGCCGTGCATGCGCCGAGAAAATTCGAACGGGTCCAGTTCAGTTTCGAAGACGGCCGCCTGATTGAGGAATTTCATCCCAGCGAACTCCTCGGGCACGTCGACGCCGTCCGTTTCGATCACGCTGCTCTGGGCCGCGAGGGCAGTGCCTGGGAAGCGGCTCATCGCCGCGATCGCGCGTCTGAGACTGTCTGCGCGGTCGCCGAGATTGGATCCGAGGGACACGACGGCTCTCATAAGGTCGCGTCTTTCACGCAAGGCCGTTCTGTTTCGCCACGAGCGAGGAAGCGCCGTACATTTTTCTCAGGCGCGGCTTTTCGATCTTGCCTGTCGGGTTGCGCGGCACTTCGGCGAAGATGATTTTTCTCGGCCGTTTGTAGCGCGGCAGGTCGAGGCAGAATTTCGAAAGTTCCTCTTCGCCGAGCGTCATGCCGTCTTTTACGGAGACGACGGCGGCCGCTATTTCGCCGAGGCGTTCGTCGGCGAGGCCTATGACTGCGGCGTCTTTCACGGCGGGGTGCGAGCGCAGGAAATCTTCGATCTGCACCGGATAGATGTTTTCGCCGCCGGTGATGATCACGTCTTTGGCTCTGTCGACGAGATATATGAACCCGTCGCGCTCTTCGGCCATGTCTCCCGTCAGCAGCCATCCGTCAGGTTTGAGGATCTCGTCTGTCGCCTCTTTGTTTTTGTAGTATTCCTTCATCACGCCAGGACCTTTGAGCGCAAGTTCGCCCACTTCGCCGGGCTTCACCGGCGTGATGCCGTCGCGCGCGACGATTTTCGTCTGCCAGCCGTATCCCGCGACTCCTATCGCGCCGACGTGGTCGGTGTTCTCCACTCCGAGATGTACCGCGCCCGGGCCTGTCGATTCGGAAAGGCCGTAGTTCGTGTCGTAGGCGTGGTTGGGAAATATCTTCTTCCATCTTTTCACGAGCGACGGAGGAACTGGCTGCGCTCCTATGTGCATGAGGCGCCATCTTTCGAGATTGTAGTCCTCGAGTTTCACGTCGCCGCGTTCGACGGCGTCGAGAATGTCCTGGGCCCACGGTACGAGGAGCCATACGATCGAGCATTGCTCGTCGCTTGCGGTTCTCAGTATCCATTCAGGCTTTACGCCCTTGAGCAGAACAGCCTTGCCGCCGGCGAGAAAGCTGCCGAACCAGTGCATTTTCGCGCCGGTGTGGTACAGTGGCGGGATGCAGAGGAAACAGTCGTCTTTCGTCTGGCCGTGGTGGGCCTGCTCGGTTCTGCAGCTGTGGACGAGGCATTTATGCTGCAGCACGATGGCCTTCGGGAAACCTGTCGTGCCCGAAGAGAAATAGATGGCCGCGTCGTCGTCGGATGTCATCTTGACATCAGGCGATTTCGACGAGCAGTACGACGCCATCGCCGCATAGCTTTCGGCGAAGGAAGGACAGTCGCCTCCGACGTACAGGCGCAGCTTTACGCGCGGCATCGCGCCGGCTATGGCTTCGATGCGCCCGGTGAATTCCGGGCCGAAAACGAGCGCGTCGGCGTCGGCGAGGTCGAGGCAGTATCTGATTTCGTCGGAAGTGTAGCGAAAGTTGAGCGGAACCGCCATGCAGCCTGCCTTGAGGACCCCGAAGTAGATCGGGAGCCATTCGAGGCAGTTCATCAGAAGTATCGCCACCTTGTCGCCTTTGCGGAATCCTCGCGAAAGGAGAAGGTTGGCGAAACGGTTTGCCTTGGCGTCGAATTCGCCCCATGTGATTTCGCTTCTGAACGCTTCGAAGGCGCTCGGTTCTATAAGTGAATATTCGCGCCACGTGGTGTGGCGGTTTTCAAGCTCCTGCGGATTTATCTCCACGAGGGCCGTGTCGTTCGGCCAAAGGGCCGCGTTGCGTTCGAGAATTTGCGCTATGTTGTCTATGTTTTTCATATGCTGTTGCAGAGTTTAACAGATTGACCGCATGCTTTCAAGCGTCGTGACGGGGTTTTCAGCCGAAAAGAATTTTCCCGACGACCGGAATCCTGCCGATCGCCATGGCCGTGGCCGACGATGCGGCGAACGATGCCGCCGTGGTGAGGATTATTGTCGCCGGTGTTGAAAAGCGTGGCGCGAAGGCTGCGAAAAACGGCGTGAGAAAAAACATGTGCACGAGATACGCCCCGTAGCTCGCTTTCGAAAGCGGCGCGATTGCGAAGCGGTGGAATGCCCCGCCGCGGCCGCATTTGCGGATCACGAGAAAAGCCGCCGCCGTGGCGAGCGCGACGCCGATAGAATCGTATTCGATGCTGCGTTCCATTTCAACGGCTTCCGAATAAGGCCCTGTGAAAGGGAACGAGTCCGCGTACAGAAAAAATGGAATTCCGATGATGCACATTCCGGCGACTGCGAGCGGGACGGCTTTGGCGAGAGTCGTTTTCCATCCTGTTTCGGGGGAGAATTTTCTAAACCACAGCCCGAGGAGCATGAAGCCGGCGAAGCCGCTCACGTAGTGGAACGCGCCGAATGCGTTCCATGGCGCTTCGCCCCACAGATATGGAACAGCCCCGAACGGCGGCTCTCCGTACAGATGTCTCCATGCGATGCGCATGAACGGGAAAAGAGTTGTGAACAGCCAGAGGAGCAACCATCCGCCGAGTTCGCGTTTCGACACCTTTTCCGCCCAGGGCGAGAGAAGCGGCATCAGAATATAGAGCCCGATCAGCATGGGCACGAACCATAGATGTCCGGCCTGATCGGGAAAGTTGAAAAGCATTGTCGAGAAATCGCCTTTCGCGGCCGCCACGTATGCGGCAGACCAGATGAAGAACGGTACGGCCACTCTGGTCAGGCGGCGCTTGAAGAACGCGCCCGTGCCGGTTTTTAGCGGGAACAGCAGATAAGACGAGGCGATGACGAACAGCGGCACCGCCACGCGCGCGATGCATTCGACAATCGTGATGCACAGCATGTCGGTTTTCGATGATATCCTTGTTACATTCGGCGCTTCGCCGCCGAGATAGTACGGCTCTGACGCATGTATGGCCATAACCATGAAGCAGGCGACGACTCTGAGGTAGTCGAGAAATGCTATGCGTTTGTTTTCGTTCATTTTGATGTTTCGGCGAAATTTATTTCTGTAGAAACGTATTATATCAAATTTTAAATATTATTTCTCTGCTGTCTCGTGAGCCAGTACAGGGTTTACGCATTTGAAAAAGAAGATGCGCGAAGGCAAAGGCGTTTGGCTTGAAGAAATCCAACGCCCTTAGTGTGCAAATGAGCAAGTGTGCAAACGGGCATCGGTCAACAGTCCAGCACCAGCGCCAGTGCTGAAG